>NZ_JAATJW010000024.1 GCF_011800755.1 Listeria valentina | reverse complement strand
ACCGCAAGAAAATTTACGCGTCTGGTGGATACGCTACTACGTAATCACCAACTCTACACGCCCCCAAGGAGCGTGATGGATTCATAACAGACCGTTATGAACGCAATCCTTGAGTTTAACCCGAAAAAATTCGATTTTAGTCGGGTTTAGTTCAGTGCGCTCAAAAATTAGTTTTTCCCTGAAAATAATTTGAAAGTTCAGCTTGACTTATTACCACTAGACTATTCTTTACGACTTTATTTTATACCCCACAAAATGGATTTCAAATCATCCGCTCGCAAAAATCACTCACCATTAAAACGGTAACCCGTCCCCCAAATCGTTTCAATCAGTCGTGGCTTGTTGGAGTCAAACTCAATTTTCTCGCGCAATCGCCGCACATGCACCACAACCGTCGTCGTATCGCTCAGCGCCTCCATTCCCCAAATCAACTCAAATAAATCGTCCTTACTAAAAACTTGATTCGGGTGCTCGATAAAAAACTTTAAAAGATCAAATTCTTTGGTCGTGAAAACAACTTCTTGATCGAGTACGAACACTTTGTGTGCGAGCGTATCGAGCCGAATATGATGCGCGGAAATAAAGTGGGCTTGATTCTTTTCGCCCGCTTCAACGTGAGTTAGGCGCTTGAAGCGCGAAAGATGCGCCTTGACGCGCGCCACAAGTTCGCTCGGACTAAAAGGCTTACTAATATAATCATCCGCTCCGAGCCCCAGTGCACGGATTTTATCAATATCTTCCTTTTTTGCGGAAACCATCAAAATCGGCTGATCCATTTTGGCGCGCAACTGTTCACAAACCTCAAGTCCTGATAATTCAGGCAGCATCACATCTAATAAAATCAAATCGTATTGCCCCGTTAAGCCAAGCTCAAGTCCTGTCTTTCCATCCGTTGCCATCTCAACAGCATAGCCACTGAGTTCCAAATAATCCCGTTCTAGTTCAGCAATCGGCTGATCATCTTCAACAATTAAAATTCGTTCCATCTCTATTCTCCCTCTTCCAGCTTTAACGTAAAAATAATGCTTGTAAATTCTCCTAGTTCGCTTTCCGCCCAAATCTTCCCGCCATGCTCTAAAATGATTTGTCTTGAGATCGCAAGTCCAAGTCCGCTTCCTCCTGTATCCCGGTTACGCGAACCTTCCACGCGGTAAAACCGCTCAAAAATCAAAGCAAGTTTATCCTTCGGAATCCCACTCCCGTGATCTTGAACAGTAATCCAAGCAGCATTTCCTTCGATCTTAGCAGATAAAGTGATGCGCTTATCTTGCTGTAAATACTTACTACTGTTTTGCAACAAGTTATCTAGCACCCGTCGAATTTTTTGTTCATCAAACCGGGCAAGCGCCGCCCCAAGTGCATCCACATCCACAATAAGCTCTATTCCTCGCTCTTCCAAATCCAGCCGATATTCATCCGCAAAATGAACTAGAAATTTACGCAAATTAGCCACTTCAAAGTCAAAAGGCAACTTGTGCAAATCCAGCTTTGAAAACGTAAATAAATCATCAATCAAGTAATTCATATTTTTGGCTTGACTATGAATCATATTCAAATAACTCGCTTGTTTTTCTGGAGTTCGTGCAACTCCATCTCTAAGCCCTTCCACATAGCCCATAATCGAAGTAATCGGCGTCTTTAAATCATGCGAAATGTTCGACAAAAGCTTCTTCCGATTTTCCTCATACTTGCGATTTTCTTGATTGGCCATATTTAAAGCGCTACGCAACTCTTCAAATTCCTTCGCGAGGTCTGCCACTTCACCTTTTGCCTTGTTTGAAATTTCGAGTTTTTCATCAAGCTTGCCACTTTTTAGTTGCTGGACTTTGCGACTCAATTCTTGTAAAGGATTAATGATCGTCTGTCTAAGCGAGCGATTGAGCCAAAGAATCAATAACAAAGCCACGATCAGTATCATCGCACTAAATAAAAACCCCCACTTTTGCAAGAACTCGGAAAGACTATTTTCTTGTTTTAAAATCATAACACTGCCGTTTTCTTGGTCTTTAAAGTGAAAGTCGAATTTCAGATAACGAAACAAATTCCCTTTATTATCAATCGTTCCTTGCGTAAAAATATTATCTGTATCAAAAGTAGGCGCATGCACTTTAAGCGATTTTAAAACGAGCCCTTTCGAATAATAAACGATTTCGTCATCTTTCCGAATCACAATATCAAGATTTTCTCGTTCATATTTCTTAATTTCTGTTTCAATTTCAGGGGACAAAAGAGCATTAGGATCACGCTGCGCAATGCCCCGAAAAGCAATCAACGCTTCTTGTTCATTTTTAGAAATCGTTTTTTGTTGCGTCATCATTTTGTAAAATTTAGCTGGCGTCGCAATTTCTCCATTAATCGCATAAAATACCAGCATAAAAACTGCAAAAATAGCCGCTAACGAAACAAATAAACTGCCTAAAAAAGTCACTAAAAATCGCGTTCGCATCCAAAACTCCTCCTAGAAAAAGAAGAAAAGGCAGAACCTTTTCTTCTTTTCATCTTCATCAAAATGTAAATGCTGGGTTAAACTCGCCTTGATAAGACTCATGTTCGACAAATACTGGAATCGCTTCACCAGCTGCATTTTTTCCTTCTCGTTTATACGTAAAGCGTTCGTTATTCAGTTCAGTAATTTCGAGAACAGCTCCGTATTTATTCGTCCCAATGGAAGCATGAGCACGAATTTTGTTATGACGAAGCACATCAAAGTAACCAAAATCACCTCGCGTTACGCCTGTATTTAAATCGAAGAATTCATATTTATTCGTTTCCGCATCAAACTTCGCTAAACTAATAAAATTTTGATTATATTTTGTCACATCTTTCCCATCTGCGTCAACTACTTTTGTGCCGTTCCATAAAGTTTCTCCTAACAGTTTTGCACCCGACTCATTTCTTACAATTTTCCCGGTTTGCGTAGAAAGCTTTTCAAGTGGTTTTGTAAAATTCAATTTTTGCTCATGATAAGGAATGTGATCCACATAAACCTCTACTGGATTTCCCGCTGCATCTTTCCCCATCCGTTTATAAGTAAATTTTTGTTTCGTAAGTTTCGTAATATCCACAACTGCTTGATAGTTTTTCGTTTCTGAAATCAAAATTCGTTTTGTTCCATCATTCGTTATGAAATAAGTTCCTGAATCGCCACGGCTTTCTCCCGTTTTTTGATCAAAAAATTCATAACGCCCATTCTTTTTATCATATTTTGCAAAACTAATGAGTTCCTGATTTTCTTTCGTTAAATCTTTCCCATTCTTGTCATAAACTTTTGTTCCTTGCCAGTTAGTACTTGCTAAAATTTGATTTTTCCGATCCCCAATAGTTTGGTTAACATGACTTTTCTCTTTGGAAGCTTCCGCCTGTACTTGCTCCCCGTTTGCTGCTCCCATTCCACATCCTGAAATAATCAACCCTGCGCCTAAAATTGCTACCATTAATTTTTTCTTCATTTTTCTCAGCTCCTCTTTCTTTGATAATTTTATTATAGGAGAGAGTTCTAAACTGCCAATAAACGAAATCTTAAATATTTCTTAAATCCACAAAAAAAGCTTGCCCTCACTCGGACAAACTTTTCCGTTTCTTTCGTCGCTTATGAATAATCGTGAAAGTGATCCCTGCAAGTAATAAAACGAGCACACCCGCAAAAATCGCGATATGTAGCACATTTGGAATGCCGACTTCCACAAACATTTTATTTTTCTGATCAAGCGGTACCTTCCAAGTCAGCTTTCCGCCATCCGCTTGATCCGCATTGCTATCACGAACATGCGATATCGGTAAATCGAGCACAAACGTATAATCAATCTGCGCAAGCAATTTCTCTGGAATAGCTAGATCGTCTCCCCCAAAATCTCCGATCAGTTTCGGCACATCAAGATTGGCTTCCACCCGGTAACGATTCATAAAGAAACCGCGCTTTTCCTGAATTTTGACGCCATATTTTGCAAGTTCCTTCTTTGAAATAGCCTGTTCATCCATTTTTTCTACTTTTTTTCGAACTAGAAAATGTGTGTATGACTTTTTTTGAACTGAAAAGCCTTGTTTTTCTAATTTTGCTTGAATATCTTCGCTGACACGTTCAGAAAAAAGACCAGCAAAATCCGATAATTTGATATCAAAAGTAAGCTCAGCCGAACGATCGCGATTCACCTTCACAGTATTTGTTACACTGGCACAGCCAGCTAAAAAAACAACCAATACGAGCCATAAAACAAGAATTCGTCTTCCCTTCATAGCTTAGCCCACAACAATCTTTGGAAGCTGTTCCAATGTTTCAATTTCAAACGTCGGTTTATTCTCGGAGTTATTCACATTTTTATGTGGATTAAACCAACAACTATCAAGTCCCACTAAGTTCGCTCCACGAATATCTGAGCTCAGCGAATCGCCAATAATCAAGCTTTCTTGCAAAGAAAAAGCTGGAATCCGTTCAAAACAGTATTTAAAAAACTCAGGCATCGGCTTTTGAAAACCCGTATCTTCCGAGACAAAAATTCCGCGAAAATACTGGTCCATCCCTGAATCCTTCAAACGCCTGTATTGTGTCTTTGATACTCCATTTGTCACAATATACAAATCAAATTCCCGGTACAAGCTTTCAATTAACGGCTTTGCACCGTCAATCAACTGATGCCCATCTTCTAGAAACTCGCGGTAACGGCTTTCCATCGCTAGCCCATCGACTTGCTTATTAAATTCAGCGAACACGCGTTTGAAGCGAGTATTCAAAACTTCCTCACGAGAAATTTCTCCCAGTTCAAATTGGCGCCACAAACCTGCATTCAAGTCTTTATACACCATTAAAAGCTCTTGATCCGCTTCAATCTTTTCACTTTGAAACAAACGCTTTAAAGCACTATCTTCAGCTGCTTTAAAATCAAGCAACGTATCATCTACATCAAAAAGCAACGTCTTATACCCCATTTTTCAAGACTCCTCTCAATCTCTATCACAACAAATCCTATCATAAAACGCTTGCCTGCGCCATTAAAAGTTTTTCACTGCTAAACAAAAAACTTGCTGGTCAGGTAGGACCAGCAAGTTTATTTCTTATTTCAATTCTATCCATTTATAACTGTAAGGAGCACCGAACAAGTGGTGAACTACCCCAGTTAGATTTGATTTTTGAAGTGCCGCTGTCCCGTTTTGATAAAGTGGGGCAATTCCAGCATCATCAATCAAAAGCTTCTCTGCATCAATCATTGTTTGCCATCTTTCTTCTGGCTTCGTTGCAAGTGACGTTGAAGCTTCATTTAAAAGCTTGTCATATTCTGCATTCGAATAATTTGCTCGGTTATAGTTATTATTTGTAATTTGTGTAGCGAGGAATGTGATCGGATCTTGATAGTCTGGTCCCCAGCGTGTCAGTTCCAGTGTATAATCTGTATCTTCATCGAGTTTTAGACGCGATTTATACGGAACCGTTTTAATCTTCACAGTCAGTCCATCCAAATTCGATTGCAAAGCATTTTGGATAAACTCGCCAGATTTCTTGTTAAAATCTTGGTCATCCACAAGAAGCTCAACCGTAATTTTATCGATTCCTAGCTCTTTTTTCGCTGTTTCCCAATATTTTTTAGCTTGCTTAGCATCTACTTTAACCAAATTTCCACTTTCTTTTCGGAAATCTTCTTTGGTTTCTGGATTAAATGTGAACTTCTTAGGAACATAACCTTCAGCAGGTTTCGAACCATTTCCAAGAACCGTATCCACGAGTTGTTCACGATCTAGCGTAAGTGCAAACGCTTGGCGCGCATTTGGATTAGCAAATAGCGTATCTTTTCCATCTAACTTTTGATTAAATTTCAAATAATAAACGAAAGCTTCCAATTCAGTTTTATAATCTTTGTCATTTTTCTTTTGCTTGGCATAGTCCCCGGTTAACGTTGCGCGATCTAGTTTCCCAGTATCATAAAGATTGACCGCTGTTCCAGGTTCTTTTACCACCTGCACATCAATTTGATCGACCTTCGTTTGCTTTTTGTTCCAATATTTATCATTTTTCTCGAATGTCCACTTTTTACTTGTGTTCGTCCAGTCTTTCATGACAAATGCACCATTATAAATCATATGTTCACTGTCTTTCGCATAGTCTTTCCCTTGTTTTTCCACATATTCTTGTTTTTGTGGGTAAAACGTTGGGAAAGTTAGTAATGAAAGGAAATAAGGCGTCGGTTGCTCAAGAGTGACCTCAAGCGTTTTGTCATCCTTTGCCTTTACACCCAATTCTTCAGGCTTTTTCTTCCCTTCAATAATATCCGTTGCATTCTTCACGACACCATCAAAAATGCTCGCATATTCTGCAGCGGTTTCTGGATTCACAATGGTTTGCCAAGCATAAACAAAATCATTAGCCGTAACAGAGCTACCATCGCTCCACTTCGCATCATCGCGAAGCTTCATCGTATAGATAGTTTGATCTTCATTTACTTCTGGTTCCCCTGCCGCAACACCAGGTGTCACTTGATCTTTTTGATCCAAATAATAAAGCCCTTCAAAAACTTGGTTAATGGCTGTAAAACTAACACCATCTGTACCCTTTTTAGAGTCCATTGAAGGAATCTCAGCGGACTCCATCAATTTCACGATTTTCTTTTCCTTTTTACTTGAGTCATTTTTTGTGCCTGATTCACTGTCTCCTCCGCATGCGGCTAAAACAAAGCTGATAATCATGATGCACGAAATAAGCCAAATACCCTTCTTTCTCATACAAAACGTCCTTTCTTTTGGTTAGTCACACGCGAAATGGCTGTTCACAAAAATCTTAATAGATTTTATAAGCCTAATTTTCAGTGTTTTTTATATATTAGCATATTTACGATAAATAAAAAAGGAGAATTTTCTGTTTTTTTCAAAAGGAAGCTTTAAAAAAAGGAACCGAGGTGATTAAACCGCGGTTCCTGCTCTTAAATTCTTTTTTGCATATGATCGTATAAATGCCCACTTAAAATTATTTCAGAAGTGGCAGCAAAACCTTGACGCTGATAAAGTTTTTTGGCTTTTGGATTTGCCTTATCGCAACTAAGACCGATCAGTCTTTCACCTTCAGCCCGCGCAATTTCCGGCAGCGCTTCAAGTAATTGTGTTCCAATTCCCTTTCCACGAAAACGAGGATCCGTCACAATCGAGTCCAGGTACCATTCACCGGGAAAAGTCTCTTTTTCCGTGAACACAGGAAACGTATAGTTCAGCTTATGCCGTTTTGCGATCACTTGCCAAGGCTCATCGATAACCGGTTCTGCTTCTCCAGGGTACCCCGCTACAACGCCTGCAATTTCACCATTTTCTTCAAAAACGTGCATTCGATTATACCCATAGCGGTAACCTTCGACCGTGATTCCATCTTGAAGTGCAGCTAAAATCGCTTGTTCTGAATCAGCCTCAAGAATCGGAAGCTCCATATCCTTCCAAATGGTAAACAATAATGGAGCAATTTGTTCAGCATCTGCTGGTGTTGCTTTTCGAATCATTTTATACAATCCCCCAAAACTAATTAACGTTAGGTTAATTATAGCATGCTTCAGAAATTCCGTCTACGACTCATAAAATTGGTGAAAGTAAACTAGATAAGTTTTCCTTCATTTTTGTAAACGTAGATTTTTTATCCATATCAGCCATCGTATACAAATGACTTTCTGCAAAATCCTGTTCAAAATCTTGCTGCATTTTAATAATGGCATCATCGCGGTCATATAAAAAGACCATCAGTTCATGATTCAAACGAAAGCTTCTCACGTCAAAGTTCGCCGTTCCAACTGCCCCGCGCTCCCCATCAACCAGTAGCTGTTTGGCATGGATAAAGGAATCATCCCGGTATGCATAAACTTTCGCTCCCGCTTCGATCATGGTTTCAATGTTGCCATTACTGCCATAAAAGGAAATCCCGCGGTCACCTTTTCCAGGTAAAATGATTCTCACATCAATTCCACTCATCGAAACACGTCGAATAACGGCTAGCGCTTCTTCATCGGGTACAAAATAAGGGGAAGTGATCCAAACGGATTCCTTCGCTGAATCCATCAAATCAAGCATTGCATCACGAACCCATTTTTCTTTGTCATAAGGTCCGCCATAAACGACCTGTGCCCAGTTATCGCCTTTTGGTTCAGGTGAAAAATACCTTGCAAGCCCTGCTGCATCCACAAAAGGTTTAGCGGCATCTGCCTTATTTTCCATGTAGACCCAGTCCACTAAAAACGATTCCTGAAGTTCCATAACGGCGGGTCCTTCAATTTTAATGTGAGTATCTCGCCAAACTACAAATTCTTTCGTATTACTTCGGTATTCTTCTCCCACATTCAAGCCACCTGTAAAGCCAACTTGTCCATCGATCACGACCATTTTACGGTGATTTCTAAGATTAGCCGTGCGCGCAATCCAGATTGAGCCAAGAGGATCAAAAGCATGAATTTTAATACCAGCTTTTCGCATAGGTGCTAAAAAGTGGTCGGAAAGTGTGGCAGATCCCCAAGCATCATACATAAATTTCACTTCTACGCCTGCTTGTGCCCGTTCAATTAAAAGATCCCGAATTTCATGTCCGATTTCATCAGACCGGTAAATATAATACTGGATATGGATATGATCTTTTGCTTTGCGCATCGCTTCAAGCAAAGCCGGAAAGGTTTCATCGCCATTTGTGAGTAACGTCAGCGCATTTCCATTAACAGGTTGGATCTGCGTAAGATGCTCGATTCGTTTCGATAAATGTGGTACTTTTTGACCATTCGTATAAGGCTCTAAGCCATGGATCGTATCTGTAATTCGATTCATTTCTTCGATTTGACGATGTTGAAAAACGCGATTTTGTGGATTTCGGCCAAAGAACCAATAAATAATCACACCAAATACAGGTAAAATAAAAATAGCCGCAATCCAAGCGATTTTTGATGACGTTACACGCCTGTCAAAGAAAAGTAGCCGAATTGCAATGACCATCCCGCTAAGCTCAACGACAAGCCCTGCGCTATAAAGAATGATGGATGACCATTGTTTTAAAACGAATCCAATAATCAGGATCAGCCCGATCAGAATCACTAACTGAAATCTTTTTTTCATTTTCCTTCCTCTTTTCCCAAGTTTCGTCTCCTATTGTATGTAAATTTCGCTCAAGATTCAATCTAAAACATTATCCCCGGAAAATTTTCACATAATAAGACACATTAAATTTAAAGATACCGTTAAATTGGCAAAAGGAAAACTCAAAAACGAATTTTTTAAAATGGGAATATTGGATTGTTGCTCACAAAAAAACTCAGGTGGACCTCCACCTGAGTTTTTGGAAGTTTTATTCAGATAGTTGTCCGCCTTAAACAGGTAAGTTTACACCTGTTACGAGCTAGACTACTCTTGCTTCGTCTTCATCTGATCTGCCACGTTGCATGAAACAAATGCCGCTTCCTGCTGCTGTGATTAAACCAATTTTATTATTCCTTAATATCCCCATGGTGTAAACCCTTTCATCGATATAGTTCAATTACGACATAAATTAGCATCAATTTCATCCTTTGTTCAAATTTTTTAATAATTTATTTTCAACAAAAAAACCTGATAGATTAAGATTTATAAACATTTCAAGATAACTTAATCGCATTAGTTACATTAGTTCTAATTAACTATAACCTTTTTCACGAAAATATTGGGTCAACAACAAAAAACCTATCCGGCGCGCCGGATAGGTTTTCCACTACATCATATTACGCATTTTCGCGTGGCTTTTTCCAAAGCCCGTAAATGAGACCTGAAATGATCATACCGATCAAAATAGCGGCTAAAAACATCAGCGGTTTATTTGCAAGGAATGAAACAAAAATCCCGCCATGAGGCGCCGGCACATTTACGGCCCAAATTTGAGTCAAGGCCCCGGCAATCGCTGAACCAATGACCGAAGAAGTGATCACACGGAGCGGGTCAGCTGCGGCAAATGGAATCGCGCCTTCTGTGATAAAAGCTAGCCCGAGAACATAGTTTGTAATCCCCGATTGTCTTTCTTGTTCAGTAAATTTATTTTTGAAGAACGTTGTCGCAAGTGCAATCGCAAGCGGTGGAACCATCCCACCAGCCATAACTGCTGCCATAAACGCGCCATCACCAGTCGAAGTAAATACGCCGATCGCAAACGTATAAGCCGCTTTATTAAACGGACCACCCATATCGATCGCCATCATTCCACCAAGCACAAGCCCAAGAATAGCGGCATTAGCAGTTCCAAGACCTTCTAGCTGCGTCGTTAAGAAGGTGTTAATGACTTTGAAAATTGGATTTACGATAAAGTACATCAAAGCCCCAGAAATCAAAAGACCAAAAACAGGATAAAGCAGAATCGGTTTCAGCCCGTCAAGCGAACGAGGCAAGAAACGGAACAAACGCTTCAAACCAACAACTACATAACCGGCTAGAAAACCGGCGGCAAGACCGCCGAGGAAACCTGCACCTGAATTAAGTGCCATCAAACCGCCAACCATACCAGGCATAAGTCCCGGACGATCCGCAATACTGCTTGCAATAAAACCAGCAAGAATCGGGATCAAGAATAGGAAGGCCCCAGTCTCTCCTCCAGAAATCGTTGAAAGCATGTTGAAAACTGGACTTTTTGGATAAAATTGCTCAAGCAAGAACGAAATCGCCATAAGAATCCCGCCGCCAACTACAAATGGCAACATGTGCGAAATCCCGTTCATCAAATCCTTATAAATTTTGCTTCCAACAGAAACTTTTTCGCTTTCTTCGTCGCTTTGCTCCGCATTTGGATCCGCATGGTAAACAGGTGCTTCTTGTTGCAATGCCCGATTGATCAATTCTTCCGGCTTACGGATCCCATCACTAACGGGCGTTTCTAAAACATGTTTCCCATCAAAGCGAGCCATCTCAACTTTCTTATCCGCCGCCACAATTACCCCAGAAGCGCGTTCGATATCTTCATTTGTCAAACGATGTTTAATACCTTCCGAGCCGTTTGTCTCAACTTTAATTTGCACGCCCATTTCCTTGGCTTTCGCTTTCAAAGCATCCTCTGCCATGTACGTGTGCGCAATCCCAGTTGGACAAGCTGTAACCGCAACAACGAAAGGCTCACCTGTCGCTTTTGCTTCTGCTGGCTTTTCTGACTCAGCTTCCGCTTGTTCGGCTTGTTCCGATTTCGCTTGTTCTGCATCAAAAAGTTGAATCACTTCATCGGGTGTTTGTGCATTTTTCAAGCTAGTCACAAAATCCGGATGTACAAGTAGGCGAGATAAAGCAGCGAGTGTTTCAAGGTGTGTTTCATTTGCTCCATCCGTTGCAGCAATCATGAAAAACAAGTGAGCAGGTGCCCCGTCAAGCGATTCATAGTCAAGACCCGCATCGCTTTTAGCAAATACAACAGTCGGCGTATTCACCGCTTTTGTTTTCGCATGCGGCATCGCAATCCCGTCGCCTATCCCAGTTGAGCTCTGCGCTTCACGTTTCATAATTTGTTCTTTAAATAAAACCGGATCATTTATCTTGCCATGCGCTTCAAGCGAGGCAATCATTTCATCAATTGCGCCTTCTTTTGTTGTCGCTTTTAAAGACATGATCATAACATCTTTACTGAGTAAGTCCGTAATTTTCATTTCGAATCCTCCAATTTTACGATTTCCACTTGCGGTAAGATCTCTTCAATTCGTTTTGCTTCTGCGAGATCAGTTGAAAAAGCCGTCGCCGTCCCCGTTGCAACACCAAGGCGGAAAGCTTCAACAGCATCACCAGTCTGGTGGAATTTTCCAACAAAGCCAGCAATCATTGAATCCCCAGCTCCAACTGAATTTTTCACTTTTCCTTTAATCGGTTTCGCAAAATAAACAGCATCATCTGAAAAAAGCAACGCGCCGTCACCCGCCATCGAGACAATCACATGTTTTGCCCCCAATTCCAAGCACTTCTTACCATAAGGGATTAAATCTTCCTTTGTCTCAAATTTCACATGAAACAACTCAGCCAGTTCATGATGATTTGGTTTAATCAAAATCGGTTTTTTCGGAAGTGCAGCAAGAAGCTCTTCCCCGGTCGTATCAATCATGAAATCAGCTTTTTTTGCCTGACAAAATTCAATAATTTTATCGTAAAAGTTTTTCCCAAGCGAAGGTGGCACACTTCCCGACAAAATCACGATATCGCCCGCACCAATCTCAGCAAGCGTTTCAAAAAAGTGTTTTTGTTCACTTTCTGTCACAACAGGACCAAGTCCATTAATTTCAGTTTCTTCCCCGGATTTTAGCTTAATATTAATGCGCGTATCGTCAGCTACCGGCGCAAAATTGGTTTTCACACCTTCTTTTTTCAGCCAATCCGCAATAAAACCACCTGTAAAACCGCCGAGAAAGCCACTCGCTTTTGAGTCGATCCGAAGCTGTCCAAGCACACGTGAAACATTAATGCCTTTCCCACCAGGAAGCTTATGGTCTTCCTTCATTCGATTTAATGCACCAATTGAAAAGTTATCTACTTCGACAATGTAATCAATCGAAGGGTTAAGGGTTACTGTATAAATCATTTTTCTACCTCGATTATCTTGGTTTTTTGGATAAAGGTTTTCCGGTTCTGATTTTCCGGTAAAAAGTCTGTTATAATCACAGCTTGTTCGAGTTCAAACATTTTTGCGAAATTGGCTTCACTAAACTTAGAATGATCCGCCAGTACAAAAGATTGTTCTGCTAGTTGAACTGCAGCTCGCTTCAAAAAGGCTTCTTCTGGATCAGGCGTCATAAAGCCGCTTCGTTCGTGGATGGCATTCGTTCCCATGAAAACTTTATCGAAGTGATAATTTTGAATGTTATCAAGTGCAACCGCACCAATTACTGCTTTTGTATGAGCTTTCATTTTTCCGCCTAGCAAATAGCTATCAATTTGAAGCTGAACGAGCTTTTCAATATGCACCAAGCCATTCGTGACAACGGTTACTTTCTTGTCCTTCAAAAAAGGAATCATCTCGATCGTCGTTGAGCCAGCATCCAAATAAATAAAATCATTCATTTCCACTTGCTCAGCCGCGTATGCAGCAATTTCACGTTTACTTTGAATGTTTTTGAAGGATTTTTCATTCATACTTGGTTCCAAATTGTGTTGTTTCACAAGTTTAGCCCCGCCATGAACGCGTTCCAGTAAGCCATCCTCTTCAAGTTCAATCAAATCCCGCCGAATCGTCGACTCTGAACAATTCAATCTTTCCACCAAATCCGTTAGTTTCACAACGCCAAACTGCTCTAAAGTGCCAAGAATTCGTTCCTTCCGTTCCGCATTTAACATTTCCATTGCCTCCATCCATTTGTAGTTTACCATCATATTCATTCAAAAACAATCATTTTATTTCATTTTCGTTCTTTTTTATTCATTTTCTTTCTTATTTTAACATAAAGGTAGCCACGAGGCATGGTGTTTCAAGTCAAGTTCAGTGAGATATGCTTTCTTTTCCTCCTGCCGACTGTGTTTTTTCTGGTGTTTTTTTGAAGCGCTTGGTAGACTACTATTAAGCAATTTTTTTGAGTTGAGGAGGATGAAAAATGGAAACATTAACGGAATACTTGGACACGCTTGAAATGCCTGAGCAACGCGAACGAATGGTGGAGATTTTTGACTGGGTCAAAGATACTTTTCCGAGTCTCGTTCCAGTCATCAAATGGAATCAACCCATGTTCACGGATCACGGTACTTTTATCATTGGTTTCAGCACTTCTAAAAAGCATATCGCGGTGGCACCTGAAGTGAAAACGATGAAGGAATTTGTAGAAAAAATAGCAGATGCTGGTTACAGCGCAACCTCAAACTTATTTCGAATCACTTGGAAACAACCAACTAATTTTGATTTACTAAAAGAAATCATTGAATTTAATGTGAATGATAAACAGGATTATACAAAATTTTGGCGAGAAGCTTGATTTAATAAAAGAAGTGAGGCTGGTTATCAAGCAACCAGCCTCACTTCTTTATAAAAATTGTGCAAAACAGTCTAAATCAATGACCTAACTGAGACTTCAACCATTTTTTTAGCAGAGGCAAAACCACTTTTGGCTGCATTGCTTTTGTGTGATTCATTTTTGAGCCTTTTAAAATTTCAATGTTCCAGCCTTGTTTTTCTAAGTTTGATTTATTTTTTTGCAAAGCCCCAACGATATCCACGGTGACATTCCCAAATTTTTCACCATAAACGATCGTATCCTGTTCGCCAGCAAAGCCTAGCCGAGGAATCTTTGATCGCAATGAAATGGTTTTATCTTCAAAGTTTTCTAATGCTTCGTAGAGCTTCAAAAATTGTTGAGTTTGCTTGGGATCAATCTTAACTTGAATGTTTTCCCAATCTATTTCCTCATGAGAAATCGCTTCTTGCTCCTGAACAAGGAATTCATTTTGACTAGCTAAAGCTTGTTCATAAGTTTTTCTCGTTACAATAAGCATTTCCTTATAGGGTCCATCTACTGGAGGGAAGCCACCCATAATCAAACTTTCTAATCGATCTGTTCGAATATCTAACTGGAGACCAGCCAGAGCTAACCAAGAATAGCCATAATAACTAAATGTTCGAATCTTCATTTGGTCAGCGATGGTTAATAAGTCTTTCGTGATAGAATCAGGAGAAAAATCCTTTGGCTGAGGATGCCGGAAGCGATGTCCTTCATAATCAAAATAAAGGATTTGAAAGTCATCACTTAATCCTTCTACGAAATGTTTTCCAAAATGTGGATCCATTCCCCAATGTTTTAAACTCTCAGCTTCCTCCCCGTAAACAGAAGGCTTTGCGACCGGTAGCATGATCACTTTCTTGTTCGGATCTCCCACCAAACCAACAAGTATTTTTGTCCCATCCACTAGCTGTATTTTCTTTTCCAAATAATCACTCCTTATTCGCTTTACTACTATCATATTACATTGATGCAACCTTTCAGCTTTATAAAAGTGTCTCACCTTTTAAAGCCTTTTATCTCTAAATAAGTTATCGTAGCACTTGAAGGTTTTACTTGAAGGAGGAGTGTAACTTTTGAAAACTTATCGTTCAAATGAAATGGCAAATCTCGTAAAGGTGAGCACGACAACATTGCGTCGCTATGAAATGCAAGGATTGATTCCTACCGTCTTACGCACAAAAAGTGGTCACCGAATCTATACAGATTTACATTATTTTGCATTTACCACAATTCGTCAGTTGCTTAAAAGCTTTCCTATCCCAGTCGTTTACCGAACAATGCGACTCATTAAAAATAGTCAAGTAACAGAAGCGCTTTGGCTTTTAAATGAGCACCTTGCAACCATCCAAGCTGAAAAGGGGCGTATCACAGAGACACTTCTCGCTATTCAAAAAATTGATTTCACTCCCATTCATCAAGTAAGATCGCAAAATGCTATGACGATCGGTGAAGTTGCTAAAATAGCTCAAGTTAAAACGTCTGCCATTCGGCACTGGGAACAAGAAGGTCTCATTCATTCTGAGCGAAAAGCAGAAAATGGTTATCGAAGTTTCTCCATCACTGAATTACGTAAAATTCTCGTAATCAGTAGTCTACGCAAAACCGTTTATTACATTGAAAACATTAAACAATTGCTAGAGGAACTGGATACAAATTATTGTGATAAGCTTGAACACGCTATTGATCTTGCGCTTGAAAAATTGAACGACCAGTTGAAAAACTGTTATCAAGGAATTGCAAAACTAGTTCTTTATATAGATCTGCTAAATATCCCAAATAAAGAGCATAAAAAAGAGGATTAGCTCGAACAGCCAACCCTCTTTCTCAATTCTTTATTTTGATTTACCAGTAGCAAAAGCCGTTGCGATGGCACCGATTCCTTCGAGAATGAAGAAGAAGCCCATCAACAAGACGATACCAAGTGCGCTTACAACTGGATTGAATAGAGCGATAAATCCAAGTATGATTCCGATAATCCCAATAAAGAGCACGTAGCCCCAACTAGATAATCCAGCTTGTTTAAGCGAAAAGGCACCAATTGTTCGAACGATTCCAGCGAAAAGCACCCACATTGCAAATACAAGAATGAGCGATGCTGCGCCAGCAAATTGGTTGGCTAATAGCAAAATCCCAAGTAATGTTGATAAAATCCCGTCAGCTAGTACCCAACCGGATAAGTGACGTTCACTCTCAACAAAGTAGGAAATAATGTGGAAAATCCCAGATATAAGGAGCAACAAACCAATCACAACATTAAGTGTTAGTAAGGATGCCACTGGATTGAACATCACCCAGAATCCCATGATGATCATCGCTATTCCCGCTAGAACGATTAAAATTTTTGTAAAAGTCTTCATACATTTTCCCCTCTCTTCTTATTACTCTTGAATAATACCTCATTTTAAGCGTTCTAAAACCCAGAATTCCATTTTTTATATAATAAAAAAAAGTGCCCTACTTACCTTTTGAGTAAATCGGACACCTTTTCTTTTTACTTTAAATTTCAGCTATAACAGAGAATTTTGTTCCTTCAAGCGCTTGATTCAAACGCTCAACAGAAACATCATCTCCAGCCACCTTCGCTTGTTTCTTTTCTAAATCTACATCAACAGATGCTACACCTGGAATTTCTTCAAATGAAGATTTGACGATGTTTTTGCAGCCATCACATTTCATGCCACTAATGCTCACAATTTTTTCCATTTCCATCTTCACCTCCTTCAAACTCCCTATTTTGCTGGTTTAAATCGTTTTAAACGCAGTGCATTAATTAGGACCGACACCGAACTGAAACTCATCGCAGCTCCGGCAATCATCGGGTTGAGTAACGGCCCACCAAATAAATACAAGATTCCCATCGCAACTGGAATACCGAGAACATTATAAGCAAAAGCCCAGAATAAGTTTTCTCGAATATTTTTAATCGTTGCCTTGCTGAGTTCAACGGCCGTTGCTACATCAAGCAAATCGCTGTGCATCAAAACAATATCCGCCGATTCCATCGCAACATCTGTTCCAGAACCGATTGCAATCCCTACATCAGCTTGCACAAGAGCAGGCGCGTCATTAATACCGTCTCCAACCATGGCAACTTTTTTACCATCTTGTTGAAGTTTCGCCACTTCGCTTGCCTTATCTTCAGGTAAAACTTCACTGAGCACACGAGTAATTCCCACTTGTTTCGCGATTGCTTCAGCCGTTTTACGATTGTCTCCGGTGATCATGGCTACTTCGATGCCCATTTGTTGCAATATTTGAATGGCTTTTTTACTACTTGGTTTAATTGTGTCAGCCACTGCAATAATACCAATAAATTGATCATTGAGCGCTACATACATTGGTGTTTTCCCTTGTTCAGCTAATTTTTCAGAAGTAGTCGCAAATTCACCTAAGCCAATTCCACGATCCGCCATCAATTTTTGGTTCCCTAGTAAAAGCGTTCCTCTTTCAACCGTCACTTCAATTCCGTGACCTGGAATCGCACTAAAATCTGAAATTGGCTCAAGATCCAAGCTTAATTCCTCTGAGCGAAGTAAAATCGCTTCGCCAAGTGGATGTTCCGAACCTTTTTCCGCCGATGCCGCAAGACGAAGAAGTTCTTGTTCGCTTATATTGCTTCCACTCACAACCACGTCCGTAACAGCAGGTTTACCTTCTGTAATCGTACCCGTTTTATCAAATACGATCGTTTGGAGTTTTTTCGTTGTTTCAAGCGCGTCACCACTTTTGATCAATACGCCATTTTCGGCTCCTTTTCCAGTTCCAACCATGATAGCCGTAGGAGTAGCAAGACCAAGCGCACAAGGACACGCAATGACGAGAACAGAAATCGTAATCGTTAAAGCAAATACCCAAGATTCTTGTCCTAGGAAGAACCAAAGAATGCCTGCAAGAACAGCCAGCCCAATAACGATTGGCACGAAAACCCCGGAAACTTTGTCAGCTAGCTTGGCAATGGGTGCCTTACTGCCTTGGGCTTCTTCAACGAGTTTGATAATTTGCGCAAGCGCCGTTTCTTTTCCAACTTTGGTCGCCTCAAACATGATGTTCCCATTTTTATTTATACTTGCCCCGACCACTTCGTCACCAGGTTTCTTATCAACAGGCATACTTTCACCCGTTAGCATCGATTCATCAATCGTCGTTTTTCCTGAAAGTACAACGCCATCCACCGGAATTTTTTCGCCGGGACGAACTTGGATCAAATCGCCTTCCAAAACTTCATCAATCGCAATTTCCATTTCTTTTCCGTCACGCATCACACGAGCCGTTTTAGGCGCAAGACCCATCAAAGTTTTAATCGCTTCTGACGTTTTTCCTTTCGATACAGCTTCAAAATATTTTCCAAGCGTAATCAGCGTTAAAATAACCGCTGCCGATTCATAGTAAAGTCCCATCGCAAAACTTGCGTCACCTGTCCAAATTTGAATCGTTCCATATAAACTATAAAGGAAAGCCGCACTGGTTCCAAGCGCAACGAGCGAATCCATATTCGGATGCCCTTTAAATAAAGCTCGGTATCCAACTGTGAAGAATTTTTGTCCCAAATAAATCACAGGAAGCGTCAAAATCAGCTGTGCCGTAGCAAAAGCAGAAGCATGCTCAGCCGGATTTAGGAAATCTGGAATCGGAAGCCCGATCATATGCCCCATCGCGATATAAAGTAGTGGAACTGTGAACACGCCAGAAATCCAGAACCTGCGCCACATTTCCTTGATACGTTTTTGTTTTTTATCACGGTCATGATCCACGTCGAGCGCTTGGCCTTGTTCTTCCTTCGCTCCGTAGCCAGCATCTTGAACCGCTTTTTGAATCGCTGGCACCGTTAAAGCATCCGGGTTAAACTCCACCGTCATTTTTTCACTAGCCAAGTTCACCGCAGCCGAGCTAACGCCGTCCAATTTGTTTACCGCTTTTTCGACCGTTTGCGCACAAGACGCACAAGTCATTCCTTCAATGTCAAAAATGCGTTTTTGCGATTTAGAGACAGCTTTATAGCCTGCATCTTGAACCGCTTTTTCAATATCCGAAACGCTTAAAAGTGCATCATCATATTGAATGTTTAATTTTTCAGTCGCAAGGTTTACAGAAGCTTGGCTTACACCGCTTAGTTTCCCAGTTGCTTTTTCAACCGTTTGCGCGCAAGAAGCACAGGTCAT
Organism: Listeria valentina; assembly: GCF_011800755.1. Classification (GTDB taxonomy): domain Bacteria; phylum Bacillota; class Bacilli; order Lactobacillales; family Listeriaceae; genus Listeria; species Listeria valentina. The sequence goes on along the minus strand of NZ_JAATJW010000024.1, from coordinate 17,575 downwards.
TCCTTCGATATCAAATGTTTTACTTGCCATTCTCCCCATCTCCCTTGTCATTTTTCATGGCATTTGCATTGTCCGGGAACACAATTACAAGGCACACTTTGAACAGCCGTTTTCCGTTTTTCTTCAAGCAAAGCTTCAATCGCATCAATATCATCAAAGCTTAACTCACGTTCTTCAATAATAAGCTCTACCAAACTCCCTGTTTTTTTATTACAAACTTTGGTAAGCAAATGTTCTGCTGCTTGCTTGATACTGATGTTTTCTTCAACAAGTGGCGTATAAATATATTTGTTTCCTTCTTTACTCGTTTTTAAAAAACCTTTTTCTACCAGTCTCGCTAAAAGAGTCTTGACTGTAGAAGGTTTCCATTCTGTTTTATGATCCAACACTTCAATGATTTCACTGCTCGTCGTCTTTCTTTTCGTCCAGACAATTCGCATGATCTCCCATTCAGCGTCCGTAATTTTTTCAATAACAGAAGCATCCATTGTTCTCTACCTCCTTTGTTTACACTTGTAAACTATATGGTCAAAAAAATAATTGGTCTTTCGATATTTTTAGTTTACATTCGTAGACAAACTTTGTCAACTCCTTTGTCAAAAATTTTTTCAACTAGCAAAAAAACTGGTATTTTTTTCCATCAAAGCTTACACTAAACATAGTTTAAACATGAGGAGGTTTAGAGCTTGGAACAGAAAACATTCACCTTTGCCGAAAAAGACGGGATTAAACTTTCGGCTGAGTTAATTACTGGAAAAGAAAAAGCCAGTCAAACGATTATTTACTTTCATGGTGGAGGATTACTTTATGGCTCTCGAAACGATTTAAATGATGCTTACATTGGGCAGTTTTTAGAAAATGGCTTCAATGTCCTTTTAGCGGATTATCGACTCGCTCCCGAAGTCAAGCTCCCAGAAATTTATGAAGATGCTAGTGATTTAATTTTATATTTCCGCCATCACGCTGAAAGCCTTGGACTCCCAGATAAAGAATTCATTTTGTTTGGTCAGTCTTCTGGTGCTTTTCTTGCACTAATGCTTGCTTCAGATCCGACCCTTCCAAGACCGTGCGCTATTTTATCATTTTACGGTTATTCTTCCGTTTCAGCTCCGTGGTTAAAAGAACGAAATAAATATTTCAATACTTTTCCACTTATTAGTGAGTCTTTAAAAATGCGATGATTCGGCAAACGCCTTTAACAGCAGGTTCCGTCGATACACGCTATCCGCTCTATGTTTATTCACGTCAAAGCGGGAAATGGTTGGATCTCGTTTTTGGCGAAAACTATTCAGAAGCAGATCTCAAACCATTCGAACTCGATCCAGAACGTGATTTTCACTTCTTGCCCCCCGTTTTTCTCGCACATAGTTTTGCCGATGAAGATGTTCCAATCGAGGAATCGGAAAAAATTAAAAATGGTACGCTTGTAAGTGAACTCTTTACGGTGCGTGACTTGCCACATGATTTTGATACACATACGGCAGGTGCTGAAGGTCGGATGGCTTATGATGCTGCAATTCGATTTTTACAGGAAATCAAGAAAAACCAGTGAACGCATGCGTTCACTGGTTTTTTGGTAAAGCTTGTACAAATTTTTTCGTTAATAGTTGCGGCCTTGTGATTGCACTGCCGACAACAACGGAGTAAGCTCCGCTTTGATAGGCTTTTTCAACTTCAGTGGGCGTTTCGATGTGCCCTTCGCAAATAACGGGTATGCCAAGATGCTGACTGAGTTCTTCTACTAGTTGAAAAGCAGGACCCGCTTGTCTTTTTGTGTCTTCTGTGTAGCCCGCAAGCGTTGTTCCGACTAAATCAAAACCTATTTCTTCCGCGCGAATGCCGTCTTGAAAAGTAGCAATATCCGCCATTGCAAGTCTACCAGCTTGATGGATTTTTTCGACCAACTGCTTTAAATCTGCGCCGCCTGGTCTTGTTCGTTCCGTACCATCGAGTGCGATGATTTCTGCTTTTGTCGCAAGCAGTTCTGTAACTTCTTGTTCAGTTGGTGTAATGTAAACAGCTAAATCTGGATAGTCACGTTTGATAAGTCCTATAAGCGGCAAGTCAACCACGGCTTTAATGGCCTCAATATCTTCCACTGAGTTTGATCGGATACCGGCTGCTCCACCCATTTCGGCGGCAAGCGCCATTTTCGACATCACAAACGAACTATAGAGCGGTTCATCCGCTAATGCCTGACAAGATACAACAAGCCCATTCTTTATTTTTTCTAGCAAAAAATCACTTCTTTCTATTGTAATCCGTGAAAATATACAAACCAATAATCAAGCAAAGGGCGCAAGTAATCGGGCGGAAATAAAGCCCTGAAAAGCTTGGAGAAAAAAGCAATCCTAAAATTAAACCGAACACCCAAAGTACTAGTGCTAAGAATAACAAAAAATCATTGGTTTTTGCAAGAATGATGAGAATACCAGCTAAAAACATGAGAATGCTTAGTAAGAGTCCGGCATTTGCCGAAAGTCCTTCTGGTAACCCAAATAAATTGATGGGTTTTGTAGCACTTAATTTGAGCCAAGAAAAAATACCTAGAATAGAAGCTTGAATGGAAAAAACTCCAGCAAAAATTCGCAAATAATATCACCGTCTTTATTGGATTGTTCGATTTCGTTTCGAACGTAAAAAGAAGCCCCGGTCAGTTAGAATTTGAATCAGTTGTATCCTTGCTTTCTGTTTGCTCATCTTCCTTTGGCTGTACATAAATACTTTCCGGCTGTTCGCCGTATAATCCAGAAATCCGCTTAAACCAAATGAAAACGTGTGTGCAGATCACTTTTAAAACAGCATAGCCTGGTACTGCAAAGATGACACCTAATACACCAAATAGTTTACCAGCAACTAGGATAACAAACAAGATGGTAATTGGGTGTACTTTGAGCGATTTTCCCATGACTTGCGGAGAAATAAACTTCCCTTCTAAGAGCTGAACGACAACCCAGACAACAATGAGTTTAATTAGTAACCAAGGCGAAGTAACGATCGCAATGATAAGGGCTGGTGTAATCGCAATAGCTGGTCCTAAGTAAGGAACGATACTTGTGAATGCAGCAATGATTGCAAGCGTAAGGGCATAAGGTAAACCAATGATCAAATAACCAATGAAAAGCAGTATCCCAATGCAGAAGCTTACAATAATTTGACCGCGAATATAAGAACTAATTTGATGATTTGATTCTTTCAGCACTTGGCGTGTATGCGCACGACTATTGACTGGAAGAAGTTTTAAAACAAATTCAGGAAGCTTTTTCCCATCTTTTAGCAAATAAAAGAGTACAAGAGGTGTCGTAACAATCGCGAGCACAACTTCTGTCACTGTTCCAACGACACTTCCAATGCTTGAAATAGCACCGTTTAAAACATCCGTTCCTTTATCAGAAATGGTTTTCATAATGTCGTTCATGTTCGTTGAAACTTTATCTTTAATTTGATCGAAAAGTGGTGACTGACTGAGTTCATTAAATTTATCCGTTACTTGATTCCAATAAGTTGGAAAGGTCTTGATCAAACTCATGATTTGATCGCGCACAGCTGGAATAACAAAGCTAAAAATAAGCACGATGATGCCAAGAATCACGAGGAACAGCAGTCCGATCGACCAGCCACGATGCCAGCCGTGACGTTCGAGAAAGTCGATAATTGGATTAAATAAGTAATATAAAATGCCCGCTAAAATAATCGGAGCAGCGATTGTTTCCACGATAACGACAAGCGGATGGAAAACAAACGAAATTTTGGTCAACACATAAATATCCAGTGCGACAAGCAAGAAAATCAGTAACCCTAATACAAATTTGTTTTCAATAAAAAACTGCTTAAACTTTGAAAATTTTTCTTTCAAGTACAATCACCTACCTGTCTCTCCATTATAGCGTGTCGATTCAAAAAATACTTGTTAAAAAGCAGCTTGCGAAAAAAATCAGTCTCAAGATGGACTTTATCCAACCACAAGTCCATCAGGATCTAATTCGAGCAGGGCATGCGCGAAATAGAAATGATAATCTGCTTGGAATTTTTCAAACAAAGCGGCACCTTCTTTTTGATACATCACGAGTGGGTCTTGTTGCCCGTAAGCCCGTAAATGAATTCCTTCTCGAAGTTGAACCATTTCATCAAGATGAATTACCCACATTTGATCCATTAAATTCAAGTAAACTTCCTTTTCAATCATCGCAATCGTATCCGCAGGGAATTTGCGCCGAACCGTATTATGCCAAGCCACAATCTTTTCGCCTACTTCTCGAGGCCCCATCAAAGTGACTTGATCAAAAGTATAAGGAAATTTCGTTCCACCAAGCAATTCTTTTTGCATTTCAAAAAATTCTTCTTGTTCTTCTTCCGATTGCGCTTCTCGAAACACCTTACTTGCTACTTCACGCAAAATTTTCTCAGAAGAAACGCCCAGTTTATTGCGGCGGAGTACTTCATCTCGTTCTTTATAGACGATTTTACGCTGCAAATCAATGACTTCATCGTAGGACAATAAATCCTTTCGCAAATCATAGTTGGCTCCTTCAATTCGTTTTTGTGCATCAACGATAAACCGACTAATCTGAGGCGAATTAACCGGTTTCCCGTCCCGTGGATGCTTCCGCTTTAATTTGATGCGGAATTTTTCCCAGCGCTTGTTATCAAATTGATCGAGCAACTCATCTTCAATCGAGACCATGAATTTACTAAATCCCGGGTCTCCTCTTCTTCCAGAACGTCCCATCAACTGCAAATCAATTCGTCTGCTTTCGTGGCGCTCCGTCCCGATCACAGCAAGGCCTCCCAGTTTATAAACTTCTGAACTCAGTTTAATATCCGTTCCCCGACCAGCCATATTGGTCGCTAGTGTAACCATCCCAGGTTGACCTGCTTTTGCAATAATTTCCGCTTCTTGCGCGTGGTTTTTCGCATTTAAAACTTGATGCGGAATTCCAGCTTTTGTGAGGAGCGAGCTGATCCATTCGTTACTTTTGATAGAAGAAGTTCCGATCAAAGTCGGTTGGCCTTTCGCATGCCGCCACGAAACTTCATACACAATAGCACGTCCTTTTTCTTTTTCCGTGTAAAACACATCATCTGGCATATCTTCCCGGTTAACACGCAAGTTCGTTGGAATCACTACGACATCAAGTCCATAAATTTGGCGAAATTCTTCTTCTTCTGTTTTAGCGGTCCCTGTCATGCCAGCAATTTTTTGGTACATCCGGAAATAATTCTGAATCGTGATCGTAGCAAGCGTCCGCGATTCCTCGTGCACCTCCACTTCTTCTTTCGCTTCAATCGCCTGATGCAAGCCATCGTTGAACCGACGTCCAGGAAGTGCCCGTCCCGTATGCGGATCTACAATTAAGACTTCTTCTTCCAAAACGACGTAATCTTTATCTTTTTGCATTAAAAAATGTGCGCGTAAAAGTAACATCGTAATCCGAAGTAGAGGCTGGTTATCCGCTGTATAAAGCGAGCGAACTTGCCAAAAGCGCTCCGCTTTTTCGATCCCCGCATCGTTTAGCCATATCAGTCGTTTATGTTCATCAATTTCATAGTCGTCCTGTAGCATTGTTTTTACTAATTTATTTGCTTTTAAATAAAGACTTAAATCTTCTTCTTTGCGATCAGAAATAAGTAGTGGCGTCCGTGCTTCATCGATTAAAATAGAATCCGCTTCATCAATTAAAACGAAATCAAGCCCTGTTTGCACCTTGTCCTCGAAGGAACGAACCATGTTGTCCCGCAAGTAGTCAAAGCCAAACTCAGACGTCGTTCCATAAATGACATCTGCTGTGTAAATGGCTTTTTTCTGTCTTTTATCAAGTCCAGCCGCATTGAGAGCCACAGAAACCCCAAGATATTCTAGGACTTGCCCGATTTCTTCGCGATCTCGATGCGCTAAATATTCATTCGCTGTAACAAGGTGAACGCGGTTTCCACGAATAACTTCAATATACATAACAAAAAGTGAAACGAGTGTTTTTCCTTCTCCCGTTTTCATTTCTGCAATTTTCCCATCCCCAAGAACAAGAGCACCAATTAGCTGTACAATCACAGCTTCCAGCCCAAGTACCCGCTTAGCTGCTTCACGAACAAGTGTAAAAATATTGATTTTATCACGCATAGTGATCTCTTGCGTTTGGAATTTATCCCGCCAGATCTGCGTTTGTTTCATCAATTCACTTTGATCCATATTGATATAGAGGTCTTCTTTTTTGACAATTTGACGTGCTGTTTCCCGATATTGCTTTACAATTTTACGATCGTCGAAATTTTGATTCATACTTCCCCCTCCATGTTTTCCATTATACAACACTTCACCCCTCAATTTGAACTTATTTCTCAAATAGATTTCCCAATACTTCTTGTTCATTTTCAAGAACGACATTTTTCAACCTAAAAAGAGATATTACAATTTGATTAAATTTTTCTATTTAAATTAAACAATAGGTTGCCAAATACGCAACTTATGGATAAAGATGCAAGCTACAAACGATTCTTGAAAGCGGTGATATTCCACTTTAACGCGTTTCAGAATGCTTGTTCGGCTTCTTTTTCGTTACAGCAATATTACAAGCAGCTGGTATAGTCCTTTCCTACTTACTTCTCTGTCTCGGGTCTGGTTTGTTTTTTAGCCTTAAACTGGGTAAAATAAAGCTAGTCAGTATTAAATTTTGATGTGAACTGATTGTGAGAAAAGAGAGGAGTTTTAGCAATATGAAAAAAGCGACCATTGCAACAGCTACCGCGGGGATTGCGGTCACTGCATTCGCGGCGCCAACGATGGCTTCTGCCAATTCGGTAGTCGTAGAATCTGGCGATACGTTATGGGGAATTGCAAATTCGAACGATACAACGGTTGATTCTTTAAAGAAACTCAACAACCTTGATGGCGATAAAATTTTTCCTGGTCAAAAACTCGTTATCAGCGAAGCGAAAAGTGAACAAGCTGAAAAAGAAGTTTCTGCCACTTGGTTAAATGTTCGTCAAGGTCCAAGTGTTGATAACAGCATCCTCACTTCCATCCAAGGTGGAACAAAAGTAACTGTCCTAACAAGTGAAGACAACGGCTGGAATAAGATCTCTTATGCAGACGGTAAAACGGGTTATGTGAACGGAAAATATTTGGGAGAAGCCAAAACTGCTGCTCCAGCAAAAACTGAAAATACAGAAGTAAAAGCTTCAAACCAAAACGAAAAAACTGAAACTGTAAAAGAAGTAACTACACCAGAAAAACCGGCTAATCTTTCTAGCTATACGGTTAAAAACGGAGATACTCTTTGGGCTCTTTCCGTTAAATTTGGTTCTTCGGTTCAAGATTTAATATCTTGGAATAACTTGTCGTCTTCTTCTATTTATGTTGGTCAAACGCTTGCTGTTAAAGCTGAAGCTGCTAAACCAGCTCCAGAAAAACAAGCACCTCAAGCAAGTCAACAAACCGTACAAAAAGAAGAAGCTTCTGCTCCTACTAAAGAAGTGAAACAAGAAGCTCCTCAAGTAGATGTAAATGCTTCAAGTTATACAGTACAAAGTGGCGATTCGCTAAGCAAAATCGCTGGTCTATTCAAGACAACTGTTAGCGAACTTAAAGCTTTGAATGGTCTCTCAAGTGATTCCATCACAGCTGGAGATGTACTTAAAGTAAAAGGTGAAGTGAAACAAGCGACACCTGAAGTAAAAGAAGAAGTGAAGCAAGAAGCAGCACCTCAAGCTGATACTGAAAAGCAAACTTCTAGCCAAACAGAACAAAAAGTAGAAGCTCCTGCGGCTCCGCAAATTGATACAAATGCTTCAAGCTATACAGTAAGAAGCGGCGATTCATTAAGTAAAATTGCTGGTATCTTTGGCGTTTCAGTTAGCAAGCTAAAAGCACTTAACGGACTTTCGAGCGATAGCTTACAAGTTGGTCAAGTTCTAAAAGTAAAAGGTTCTGTTCCGCAAACGAATAACACTAACACTAACACTTCAAATAGTGGAGCTACAAATATCGGCAATGCTAACGCTGGTTCGAGCAGCAGCTCTAATGTTTCGACGCCTTCGAAACCTTCAACAGGTAACGGAAGCAGTAATGTAAGTAGTGGAAGCAGTCAGTCTGCTAGCTACAGTGCACTGATTGCAGAAGCACAAAAACACCTTGGTAAACCTTATGGTTGGGGTGCAAATGGACCTTCTTCTTTCGACTGCTCAGGCTATACGAAATATGTCTTTAATAAAGTTGGCATCAGCTTGCCAAGAACTTCTGGATCACAATATGCAGCTGCAACGAAAATCACAGAAGCTCAAGCTAAACCAGGCGATCTTGTCTTCTTTAACTATGGAAGCGGAATCGCGCACGTTGGTATCTATGTTGGCGGCGGTCAAATGATCAACGCACAAGATAACGGTGTGAAATATGATAACATTCACGGAAACGGCTGGGGTCAATTCTTAGTTGGTTTCGGACGTGTTGCAAACTTTTAATTTATAGAAATTGAACTTGAAAATAGCTTCCTGCTATGTAGGAAGCTATTTTTTTACGGAGTGATTTTTTGAAGGCGCCAAAGATCAAGATAAAAAAGCAGTATCTCTCTAAATATCAAAATGGTTATCCGCTTCTTGCACCAGAGTGGATTCAGTCTCTACCGGAAGGCCTAAAAGAAGGCGATTTGGTCGATGTCATCTCTCCTGATGGTCTGTTTATCGCAAAAGGATATTACGGAAAACAAAATAAAGGGTTGGGCTGGATTTTTAGCGCGAAGCGCGAAGGCAAACTCGACGGTTCCTTTTTCCAGCATGTGATTAATCAAGCACTTACGCTACGGAAGTCGCTTTTTGACGATGAGTTAACGACGGCTTTTCGGCTGTTTAATGGGGAAGGTGACGGTCTTGGGGGTATCACTGTTGATTATTATGACGGCTTTTTGCTCATTCAGTGGTACAGTCTCGGGATTTATCGTTATAAAAAAGCTTTTTTAGAGGTGTTGTCTACTTTTTCATTTGTAAAAGGAATCTATGAAAAAAAACGCTTTGAAACATCTGAAGAAACGAGCGATTTTATTTGGGGAAAAGAAGCCCCTGCCCCACTTCTTATTAAAGAAAATGGGATCACTTATGCCACGTATCTGAATGACGGCTGGATGACGGGAATTTTTCTCGACCAACGAGAAGTGCGAAAACGAATCATGGATGAATATGCGCTCTCTAAACACGTCTTAAACACTTTTTCTTATACAGGTGCTTTTTCTGTTGCGGCACTTTATGGTGGAGCCGCACACACAACCAGTGTAGATGTTGCTAAGCGAAGTCTTGCAAAAACGACCGAGCAGTTAGAAGTGAATGGTATGGATCCCGCTTCACAAGCAATTGTCGTAGAAGATGTTTTCCATTATTTTAAATATGCAAAACGAAAAGGACTGCAGTTTGACCTTGTTATTTCTGATCCTCCTAGTTTTGCTCGTACTAGAAAAATAACGTTTCGCGCGTCCAAGGATTATCCAGAATTGTTGCGTGATTTGATTGAAATCACCGCACCGAATGGTGTGATTGTTGCTTCCACCAATTATGCAGGTTTTTCCCTCCCAAAATTCGCTCAGCAAGTGAAGGAAGCCTTTAAGGGAACAAAACGCAGCTATAAAATTCGTGAAACTTTCCAGTTGCCGATAGATTTTGCCACACTTCAAAGCTTTCCAGAGGGAAATTATTTAAAGGTTTTATTCTTAGAACTTGATGTATAAAAATGACCGCCAACAAGGCGGTCATTTATGCTTCAAACTCATTCCATTAGAGCAGTTTTTTCAGTTGTTCAGCTTCTTCGTCAGTTAGCGTAATGCCTTTACCCATTTTTTCATGATCTTCTGACCAGTCGCGAATATCTAGCTTAGGGTCTCTCCCATTCCAACTAATCCGATTGAGTTCCTTGCTCCAGCCACGTGCATTGGTGGATAATACGCCAAGTCGTTCAACAATTTCATAATCAATCGATGCCATGATTTAAAAACCCTCTTTCCATATTATTCTCTTTATTTTAACAAACTTCTCTAGATACTAGAAATTATTTCTATCCTGATGTAGGATTAAGTACAGCATCATTTTAGCAAAGGAGGTTCCTTTTTTGAAAAAAGAAAAAGACTATTTACTTGAAACGTGTCTCATGGCCGGTAAAATCATGATGGAAAGCGGCGCTGAAATCTATCGTGTTGAAGATACGATGAACCGGATTGCTGACACGGCAACAAGTAAAAAAGGTATCAGCTTCGCCACACCAACGGGTATTTTCATGTCTATTGAAGGTGAGCGCAATTTGCAACTAGAAACCATCCCAACACGGACCATCAATTTAGAAAAAGTATCTCTTGTTAATGACCTTTCTCGTGAATTTTCATCACGTAATATTACGCTCGAAGAACTGCATTCTAGCCTTGCTCATTTGGAGAAGGACACGCGCTTTTTCCCTGTCTGGTGGCAAATCATTGCAGCTGGGCTCGTGAGTGGCGCCTTAATGATTATTTTCGGCGGTTCTTGGTTCGATTTCATCAGCACTTGCCTAATTGGAACGATTGGCTTTATGGTTTATTACTATACTGCCGAATGGCTTAAAATTAAGTTTTTAGCAGAATTCTTGTCCTCTTTTATTATCGGATTATTAGCTGTCATTGCAGTTGACAGTCATCTCGGTATCAATCTTGATAAAATTATCATCGGTAGTGTCATGTCGCTTGTTCCCGGTGTTCCAATCACAAATGCGGTCCGGGACTTGCTTGCAGGTCACTTGCTCGGCGGAATGGCGCGTGGAATGGAAGCCTTGCTCACCGCTGGGGCGATCGGAATTGGCATCGCCGTTGTGTTTCGCTTTTTTGCATAAGGAGGTTTTAGTGTGATACTTATTTGGACTGTTTTCATTCAACTTGTTTTTAGTTATATCGCCACCGTTACCTTCGCAGTCATCACAAATGTTCCTAAGCGAGCTTTAAATGCCTGCGGTCTCACCGGAACGTTTGGTTGGATTTTCTTCTGGACAATAAAGGAACTTGGCGGCGGGACTTCCATGGCTACACTGGCTGGTGCTTTTATCGTCGCTGTTTCTAGCCATTTATTTGCTAAATATAAACGCATGCCGATTACGATTTTCAATGTTCCAGGGATTGTGCCACTTGTTCCTGGGGGTCTAGCCTATCAAGCGGTGCGAAACTTTGTCCTCGGCGATTATACAGAAGCGATCGGTTTTTCGGTTCAAGTCACGATCGTAGCCGGGGCTATTGCAGCTGGACTTATGCTTTCAGAAATCTTTAATCACAGTATTCGTCGTTTTCGAGAACATAAAGCCAAGTTTTAATCGACATGATAAATTAAAAAGAAGGAAATCCCCGAGAGATTTCCTTCTTTTTTTATCGTTTGGCAATATTTACTGTTGTGAATACAAATTTGTCGTAGCGGTGCCTCGATTTTGAATATTCAAAGGCAACCCCATTATTTAAATAAACCGTTTGTTCCACTTCCATCACGGGTTCATCCGTATTACAATTCAAATATTCCTGATCAAGCTCATCTGGCTTATCTGCACGAATTTGTTTATAAGAACTGGCAATTTTTTGGCCAAGTTCTTCTTCAATGTATGAGTAAATTGAATCATCAAGCACTTGCTTCGTAATGCCCGGAATCACATTGACGGGCATATACGTGTGTTCGAGAACGTAAGGTTCTGAATCGATGCCCCTTACTCGTAAAATATCATAAACAGGAGCTTCCTTTTCAATATTGAGCCGCTCAGCCACGACTGCATCCGGAAAGACCACTTCAAAGTGAATGACTTTCGTTTCGACTTTTTGCCCTTTCAAAAGCTTAGTAAAACCGTTCACTTCTTGATTATGAATTTGCAGTTCATCAGCATCCAGCGCGGACTTGATGATGAAAGTGCCATGTCCCCGTTTCCTGTAAAGAAGCCCTTCCAAAACTAAAACTTCAAGCGCTTTTTTCATCGTCATTCGACTGCAGCCAAATTCTTCTGAAAGCGTCATTTCGTCTGGAATAGGTCGATCAAGCGGATACATATGTTCCTTGACTCGCTTCCTTACTTCATCGGCAATATAGCTATATTTGGTTTGGTTTCTCGCCACGCTAGCCACCTCATTCGTTTAAATTCTTTCTTTATTTTATCATATTCTAACACAAACTGCCTTAAAAGCCATTTTGTGAAGTCATTGTTTTAAACCATTTCCCAGAAGCTTTCACAGTTCGCTTGTAATTTTCATCTAAATTCACTTCGACAAAACCATAGCGATTCTTATAGGCATTCGCCCAGCTCCAGCAATCCATAAACGTCCACAGATGATAACCATGACAATTGGCACCTTCTGAGATAGCCTTATGAAGCCATTTCAAATGAGATTCGATAAACTCGATCCGGTAGGTATCCTCGATAAATCCTTCACTGTTTCGGTAGCGCTCCTCACCTTCCACACCCATGCCATTTTCGGAAATAAAGAATGGAATGTTGCCATAGTTATCGCGCAGGTTGATCGCAATATCATAAATCGCTTGTTCGTAGATTTCCCAACCGCGATACGGATTCATTTTGCGGAACGGCATTTCATAGTTGTCAAACAAGTGCTCAGGCATGAATGGCGCGTCTGGATGCGGCATTGTTTCTTTCGCTTTCACACGACGCGGTTGATAGTAATTGACACCAAGAATATCGACCGTGTTATGCTTGATGATTTCCAAGTCTTCTGGTTCGTAATTTGGAAGGAAATCACGTTCACGAAGAATCTCGACAAGATCACTTGGAAACTCGCCTCGCGTTACTGGATCAAGGAAGCTTCGATTGAAAAACAAGTCGGCGATATGCGCCGCACGCAAATCAGCCGGATTCTGACTTCTTGGATAAGATGGCGTTAAGTTTAAAATAATGCCAATTTGTCCATCTAAATCCAAGTCATGATAGGCTTTCACGGCTTTTGCATGAGCGAGTGTTGTTCCAAATGCAACTTGGGCAGCACGTCTAAAGTCGACCACGTTCGGATAGTGCATATCGTACAAGTAGCCCGCTTCAACAGGAACAATTGGTTCGTTGAAGGTAAACCAGTATTTTACACGGTCGCCAAACAATTTAAAGCACGTTTCTGCAAATGTAACGTAAGCCTCAATCACTTCGCGGGATTCAAATCCCCCTTTTTCTTGCATCGAAAGTGGCATATCAAAGTGATACAGGTTCATAAACGGTTCTACGCCTTGCTTAAGCATTTCATCAATCACATGATTATAAAATTCGACGGCTTTAGGATTTACTTCGCCAATACCATCTGGAATCAAGCGTGACCACTGAATGGAAGTTCGAAAAGAATTGTGGCCTGTTTCTTTCATTAAGGCAATGTCTTCTTTATATTGATAATAAAAGTTGGATGTGTTTTGAGGACCAACACCATTAAAGAATCTTCCTGGCTCGATTTTATACCAGTGATCCCAAATGCTTGGTTTGCGGCCATCTACGTCCGCCGCTCCTTCAGTTTGTGGGCCTGATGCTGCACTTCCCCACCAAAAATTTTCTGGAAATTGATATTTCATAGGAATCCCTCCATCTTTCTTTTCGTTTCTTTTATTATACATTAATTTTATAAAAGTATAAACTAATTTATTGAAAAGATTATATAAAAAAGACTTGCAAGGAAAACCCCAGCAAGTCTTTTTTATATACGGACAAATTTAGTTGATCTTGATATCTGCATTATTTTCGCCATTGACGATAGGCAAGTCAATACGCAAAATTCCTTCTTCAAGGGAAGCTTTGATTTTTTTAGGATCGATATTGCCGATTGGATAGGAACGATGGAACTCGCCGCTCGTCCGTTCTTCACTAATTACTTGATTATCTTTTTTCTTTTTCGATTCTTTATGCCGTTCCGCAAAAATAGAAAGTAAACCATTACCGTAATTCAACTTAATATCTTCTTTTTTGAAGCCTGGCATATCAACAAATACGGTGTAACTTCCATCATCATTTAAATGAATGTCTGTATCCATGATGCGAGACGATTGTCTAGCTTCACGACGATTTGGATAAAAATCTTTGAAAAAATTTCTTCTAAAGTCGTCAAAAAAGCCATCAAAATCACGATCCACTGGATACAAGTCTCTTTGATTCCGCATAACAAACACTCCTTTAATTTTTTTACACCAGTCTTCTTCCCGCTTCCTATTTTTTTAAACACTTCCTTGAAATTTATTTGGGTAAAAACTAATGTAGATACAATGTACCTTTTTTTAGAGTATTTCTTACATCTTTTCGAACAATCGCGATAAACTATTTCTTTTTCAGCTTGAAGTGTTATGATAAATGTAATCTATATAGGTGTTGCAATCCCTCAACAATGACTAGCCTTTCCGCACCTATATAGACCCCGATTTTCCATGAGCAGAAAGAATGCTGCTTAGACCCGAAAAAATCCAAAGCTGATTAACAGCTTTGGATTTTTTATTGTAAAAAGCAATCCAAAAAGTGTCTTTTATGTGAAATGGTGACAAAATTGTAATGTTAGCCAATTAAATTGTAAGAAAAGAAGCAGGATTATCTGATACAACTGGGATATACTAAATTTATCGGAGAAAGTTACTTTACCCAAAAGAACTGTTTTGTGTCTTTTCTTGAGCAAGATGACTCTTAAGTTAATCATTAAACTCGTTAAGTTTCCCAAATTATCCCTTAGTCTTGTCTTGGGAAAACACAACTCCAATAACTCCCTTTATCCTACGCGTCCCCCCGTGTAGGATTTTTTCTTATTTGTCACGCTAAACCTTGCACGATTTTTTCGCAGACGGTAAACTGGTAATGATAAAAAGTCTTATAGCTAAGCTCATCTTAACTTAGTTAAGAAGTTCAATTTAAAGGAGCCGATTATTATGAATCAACCTCGTGTCTCAGCGTCAACTGTCAAAACAACTTCAGCAGAAGATTATGTCGCTCGGATTTATGAAAAAGTCAGGGAGCGTAACCCAGGTGAGCAAGAATTCCAACAAGCTGTCAAAGAATTTTTAGATTCCATTGTTCCAGCACTTCAAAATGAACCTGCTTACGAACAAAATGGAATTTTAGAAAGATTAATCGAGCCTGAACGGTTGATAACTTTTCGCGTTCCTTGGATGGATGACTTAGGGCTCGTTCAAGTAAATCGCGGTTTTCGAGTTCAGTTTAATAGCGCGATCGGCCCTTATAAAGGCGGTTTAAGATTCCATCCCTCTGTAAACAGCAGCATTATTAAATTCCTCGGTTTTGAACAAATCTTTAAGAATTCATTGACAGGTTTACCTATTGGCGGCGGGAAAGGTGGATCAGACTTTGATCCTAAAGAAAAATCAGATGGAGAAATCATGCGTTTCTGTCAAAGCTTCATGACAGAACTTTCCAAACATATTGGTCCTAATACTGATGTTCCTGCTGGTGATATCGGGGTTGGCGCTCGTGAAATTGGTTACTTATTCGGACAATACAAACGAATGCGTGGCACTTTCGATGCAGGCACTCTCACCGGGAAGGGCTTGACTTATGGCGGCAGCTTGGCTCGTACGGAAGCAACTGGATACGGCGTTGTTTACTTCACGCAAGAAATGCTTGCTGCTCGAGGCGAAAGTTTTAAAGGAAAACGCGTGGTTATTTCTGGGTCTGGTAATGTTGCGATTTACGCGATGGAAAAAGCGATGGAATTTGGAGCAAAAGTGGTGGCGTGCAGTGATTCAAGCGGCTACATTTATGATTCTGAAGGAATCGATTTACAAACTGTGAAACAATTGAAAGAAGTTGAACGCAAGCGAATTCATGAATATTTAGCGACTCATCCAACTGCTGAATTCCATCCAGAAGGAGATATTTGGTCGATTCCTTGTGACATTGCGCTTCCTTGTGCGACTCAAAACGAAATTAATGAATCCCAAGCGAAAGAGTTAGTTGCTAATGGCGTGATTGCCATTTCTGAAGGCGCTAATATGCCATCTGAGCTTGCGGCCATCGATGTTTTCTTAGAAAATAATATTTTATTTGGTCCTGCAAAAGCTGCAAATGCTGGTGGAGTGGGTGTATCTGCACTTGAAATGGCACAAAACAGCAGCAGGATGAATTGGAGCTTTGCAGAAGTGGATGAACATTTGCAAGACATCATGAAAAACATCTATAAAAACGCTAGCTTGCTCGCAAGCGAATATGGGCATGAAGGAAATCTTGTAGTGGGAGCAAATATTGCTGGCTTCCTAAAAGTAGCCGATACAATGCTTGCGCAAGGACTTATTTAAATAAAGAGCTGACATCTATCCGTAGGTGTTGGCTTTTTTATTTGTTTTGCGACTAGCTTCTTCTCTTATTCCTAGTAAAAGTGTATCAAATTAGTCTATCCTATTTCTCAATTATGCTATAATGAATAGGCGAGAACTTTTTAAATTAGGAGGAATGAAAGCGATGGCAAAACAAACTGCAACTGCTTACATCGGAACTTACACCAAAGCAGAATCGGAAGGCATTTACCGGTTAGTCGTGGATACAAAAACGGGAGAGGTTTTAGAGAATAAATTGGCTGGAAAAATGGACAACCCAACTTATTTGAAGATCTCGGACGATGAAAAATATCTTTATTCCGTTGCTAAAGATGGTGATAAAGGAGGACTTGCGGCTTTTGAAATCAATCCAGATGGTTCACTTTCTTTGCTTGGCACTCAAGTAAAAGTGGGAAACCCGCCGTGCTACGTTGATGGCTCAAAAGATAATGCCGTTATTGTTTCTGCCAACTATCACCTTGGAACGATTCTTAGTTATCCAACTGAAAAGGGAAAATTGCTTGCCCCGCTTTCTGAAATTCAACACACTGGAAAAAGCGTACATGAGCGACAAGAAAAACCACATGCACACTTTGCTGGATTTACGCCGGATCAAAAATTTGTCGTTACTTGTGACCTTGGAACCGATCATGTGACAACTTATAGCGCGAAAGATGGTCGTTTAGAACAAGTCGCTGATCTTGTTGTAACACCAGGAAGCGGTCCACGTAACCTTGTTTTCCATCCCAATGCGAAATGGGTTTATATCATGACGGAACTCACTTCGGAGGTTTTCGTTGCTAGCTATGATGAAAAAACGGGAGAGCTTTCCATTATTCAATCCGTTCCATCACTTCCAACAAACTTTTCGGATGAAAATAAGGGAAGTGCGATTCATATTTCTAATGATGGTCGTTTCCTTTACGTTTCTAATCGTGGTCAGGATGCTATTGTTTCGTTTGAGATTGATGAAACTAGCGGAAAATTGACACTGCTTGAAACGGTTTCTGTTGAAGGGAATGGACCTCGCGACTTTGATTTAAGTCCAGATGGGGAGCTTTTACTCGCAGCAAACGAAAATACGCAAAACGTAACGGTGTTTAAAGTGGATAAAACTTCGGGACGGTTAACGCTGCTTCAGAAGGATATCAAGGTTCCTGAACCTGTCTGTGTCAAATTTATGCAGGCTTAAAATGGGAATAAAAAAAGGCGCGCGGCTTAGAAGCCGTGCGCCTCAGACTGTCGAAAAACGCCCATCCCTCCATGAGAAAGAAGAGGGATGGGCGTTTTTTTCTATAAAAATGGAAAA
>NZ_JAATJW010000023.1 GCF_011800755.1 Listeria valentina | reverse complement strand
CATTTATAAGATGTTTTCCAATTTACTTTTAACGTCCTGAGAGGGATTCGAACCCCCGACCGACGGCTTAGAAGGCCGTTGCTCTATCCAGCTGAGCTATCAGGACAAATGGCGAACTTTCGAACAGCCAAATACTATTTTATGGTGATTTTCGCATTTTGTCAATGCTTTTTATGCAAGCTAACTCATATTTTTACAAAAAAACGAATTAAGCTTTGAAAAGCGGAAAAATCTGCGTCAATTCCGTCAGTTCTTGATCTTGATCGTCCATAAATTTCACCAAAACGCCTTCTGGAACACTTTCAATCAGTGCATATGTTTTCACACGAATAGCTCCGCGCGGAAGTGAAATACTGCCCGTATTTAAAACAAGTGCATTATCCATCATTTCTGCCCCTAGTTCATGAGAGTGTCCGAAGAAAACAAAATCTGCCTTTAATTCACGTGCCCGGTAACGCAAATTCATCAATGTCATCTTAATATTGTATAAATGACCATGTGTCACAAAAATCCGGTAACCATCAATATCAAGCACTCGTTCGTTTGGAAAATCTGGTCCAAAGTCACAATTCCCACGTACCGTTTCAAAACCTTGAATCGCAGGATCGTCTTTCGATAGCTCCGAATCCCCACAATGAATCAGCGCATCAACGCTTCCTTCATACTTTTCTTTTAAGTGCATCAAACAGTCCCGTTCAGAGTGACTGTCGCTCACAACAACAAGTTTCATTGATTTTCTGCCTCCCAACATGCTTCTCTATTCTCTCATTTTTAATAGATTTTTTCCAGTACCTTTTCAATATTTTTTCCAAGTTCTTTAATTGCATTCCCTCGGTGACTGATACTGTTTTTTTGGTCCGGCGTCAGGTTCGCCATTGTCACACCAAAATCGGGTAGATAGAAAAGCGGATCATAGCCGAATCCATTTGCCCCAGAAAGCTCCAAAGCAATTTCTCCAGGACATTCGCCTTCATAATAATCTACTTCTCCCACTGGCGTTGAAATCGCAAGCGTACAGTGGAATCTCGCCGTGCGGTCCCCCGGTTTCACGTTTTTTAGCTCGTTCAGTAGCTTTTCGTTGTTTTTGGCATCATTATGCGCTTCTCCTGCATAACGCGCTGAATAGACCCCTGGCGCTCCGTCAAGTGCGTCTACCACGAGTCCTGAATCATCTGCAAGAACGGTTTTATTTAAAATTTTGGCCACAGTTGTCGCTTTTAGTGCCGCATTTTCCTTGAACGTTTTGCCTGTTTCTTCAATTTCCCCGATTTCCGGAAAATCTAACAGCGTTAAAATCTTGATATCATGGCTCCCTAGAATCTCTTCAAATTCTTTAACCTTCCCTTTGTTAGCTGTTGCAATCACTAATTCGCGCATCTTTATTCCCCCTCAATTAAATTCGTAATTTCTTCCCCAAGCTCTGTTTTTTGTAGTTCTACTAGCTGCTTAATCCCGGCTTTTCCGAGTGAAAGGAGTTCCACAAGCTCTTCTTCTGAAAAAGTAGCTTCTTCCCCTGTTCCTTGTAGCTCAACAAATTGGCCAGCGCCTGTCATAATTAAATTCATATCCACATTAGCTGCACTATCTTCCACATAATTTAGATCAAGTACCGCTGTCTCATCTTCCAAAATTCCAACACTAATGGCTGCTAAGTAATCTTTGATTGGAAATGAATCAAATGGCTTTTCCAAATGTAAACGATAAATCGCAAGACTCATCGCAACAAACGCCCCCGT
This sequence comes from Listeria valentina, assembly GCF_011800755.1. Lineage (GTDB taxonomy): Bacteria > Bacillota > Bacilli > Lactobacillales > Listeriaceae > Listeria > Listeria valentina. The sequence continues at coordinate 35,762 of NZ_JAATJW010000023.1, read as the reverse complement.
AATTGAAGCTGTCCGCGTACCGCCATCTGCTTGAATTACATCACAATCAAGCCAAATCGTTCGTTCCCCAAGCGCATCCAAGTCCACAACCGCGCGAAGTGCTCTTCCGATTAAGCGCTGAATTTCCATCGTCCGTCCGCTCACCTTCCCTTTAGAAGACTCACGGATATTACGAGTTCCCGTCGCGCGTGGAAGCATCGCATATTCAGCAGAAATCCATCCCTTTCCTTCTCCCCGCATAAAAGGAGGCACTTTTTCCTCCACACTTGCATTACAAATTACTTTCGTCGACCCAGCAGATATCAAAACCGAGCCTTCTGGATGAATCAAATAATCCTTTTCTATCGTAACAGCTCTTAGTTCATTTTTTTCACGTTCATCAAAGCGTTTCATTTTGCTACTTGTTCCTCCTTCTCGCCGAGTGTGATATGTTCGACATCCATTTTCTCAAGGCCAAGCCAGTCTCCCGCAATTCCTTCAAAAATCGGTACAGAACCCGTCGTGAAGAAACGATGATGTGCCCCTTCTTCGCTTTTTTCAAGAAGATCATGATAATCGAGTAGTGCACTCACTTCACTTGCTGTTTCTTCACCGGAGTTAATCACTGCAACCTCATCTCCCATAAAGTTTTCAATCAGCGGTTTTAAAAGCGGATAATGTGTACATCCTAAAATCAGTGTATCAATTTTTGTACTTTTAAGTGGTAACAGCGACTCAGCTACTACTTTTTTCGCAATTGGACTCTTGTATTCACCTGATTCAACAATAGAAACAAACTTCGGACAGGCTAAAGAATCCACACGAACATGCCGGTTTAAACCTTTAAGCGCTTTCGGATAAGCCATGCTTTTTACTGTTCCAATCGTTCCAAGAACCCCAATTTCATTATTTCGTGTTGCTTTAAGTGCAGCACGCGATCCAGGTTGAATTACGCCAATCACAGGGATATCGAGTGTAGCACGAATTTCTTTTAATGCAGCAGCAGTTGCCGTATTACAAGCAATTACAAGCATTTTAATATTGCGATCTACTAGAAAACGTGTCATTTCCCAAGTAAAACGAAGTACTTCTTCCGTATCACGTGGCCCATACGGACAACGTGCAGTATCTCCTAAATAAAAAACCTCTTCATGCGGCAATTGTTTTAAGACTTCCTTTACAACGGTAAGTCCCCCAACGCCTGAATCTATAAATCCTATCGCTCGTTTCACGATCTCGCCTCTATTTCTTTTTAAATCTATCGTTTCCATTTTCTTATTTTTTCTAACTTTTCGCAAGTATTTTCGTTATTTTCTTAGATTCTATTTTATTTTACTGTACTTTTTCGTTATAATGAGAAAAGAGAAAGCGGGGTTGTACGTTAAATGACAGAAGAAACAAATCAAGAAACATCCATTCAACCAGAAAACAAACTGGTGCCAAGCTTTGGAGTTGAACTTTTCCGTGATTACTTACTGCCAGATTTACTCGGCGAAGAATCGCCCCACATCTTTTACTGGGCAGGAAAAGATTTAGCTCGCAAATTTCCACTGACTTCTTTTGAAGAAATCCAAGACTTTTTCGAAGAAGCATCCTTTGGCTCAATCGAAGTGGTCAAGGAAAAAAAAGAAGAGTTGCAAATCCTGCTATATGGACCAGCTGTTGAAACACGCTTTGATTTGCAAGGCGAGCCTTCTTTCAAACTAGAAGCAGGGTTTATCGCTGAACAAATTCAAACCCAAAACGGCTATTATGCTGAAGCTTATGACGAAATCAATAAGCGCAAAAAAGAAGCCTTACTCGTTGTTAAATGGGATCTAAAAGAATCCACAGATTACAAGGACTATTAATAAGCTAGCTGAAAAAGCGTGAAACTACTATGTTTCACGCTTTTTCGAGTTCAAAGGTATCATGCAACACCTGAGCCGCCTTCACCATTTCACGTTCCGGCACAACAGTTGAAACTTTGATTTCAGAAGTACTAATCATCTTAATCGGAATTTGGTGTTCCGTTAGTGCTTCAAACATCGTTGCAGCAACTCCCGGATTTGAAACCATTCCCGAACCAACAATTGACACCTTCGCTAATTCTTGTTCTGATTCAATTTTTTCATAGCCAATCTCTGCTTTTTTATCTTCTAAAACAGCCAGCGCATCAAGTAAAGCCGACGTTTTTAGCGTGAAAGACAGATTACCGTGGCCAAGACCTGTAATTCCTTGAATGATGATATCTACATCAACAGCATTTTTCGCAAGTTCCGTGAAAACTTTCGAAACGCGCATATCTTCTTTTCTGCTCCAATGAACGGTAATTCGAGTAATTCCATCTTCAAATGCAACACCGCGCACTACTTTCGTATCTTCCACACTCATTTCCTCCTTAATCATCGTTCCTTGTTCTGTTCCGTGGCTCATTCTAACTTCAAGTGGCGTTCTAAAATTTTTCGCATACTCAACCGAGCGCGGATGCAAAACGCCAGCACCAAGATGGGCCAACTCAAGCATCTCATCATAAGTAAGCTCCTCTAGCTTTCTTGCCCCTTTAATATAACGTGGGTCACTCGTATAAACGCCATCTACATCTGTACAAATCGCACATTTGAGAGCCGAAAGTTCCGCCGCGAGCGCAACTGCCGTTGTATCCGAACCACCTCGACCAAGCGTTGTAATGTCTCCATCTCGCGTGATTCCTTGAAATCCAGCAACAATCACAATCTTACCCGCTAATAAAGCCTCACGAATACGTTCCGAGTCAATGTCTAAAATCCGCGCATTTCCGTGTACGCTTTCCGTTTCGATCCCCGCTTGAAACCCTGTAAAGGAAATAGCATCCTTCCCTTTTTCAGCTAATGCCATAGCAAGAAGCGAAATCGTGACTTGCTCGCCCGTTGCAAGAAGCATATCTAGTTCACGCTTTTTGGGCGTCTGAGTAATTTCATCTGCTAGCGAAAGCAATTTATCCGTGGATTTTCCCATCGCGGAAACTACGACCACTACTTGATTTCCAAGTTCTTGTTCACGAATCGCTTGATCAGCCACTTTTTGAATCTTATCCGCATTTCCGACTGAAGTTCCTCCAAATTTCAGCAAAACAACGCCCATTCTCTTCTCTCCCCCACTCAATCATCCGTTTTTTTATTATCTTGAAGCTTTTCATTTACTTCCTGCACCTTTTGATAAACAGCTTCTGCAACCGCCTTTGGAATGCCACTTTCTTGCAGTTCTTCAACCGTAGCCGCTTTAATTTTCTTCATCGAACCAAAATGATTCAAAATTTTCTTTTTCCGCCCCGGACCAACACCAGGAATACCGTCTAAAATCGATTGGAAACCTGACTTACTCCGCAGCTGCCTGTGGAATGTGATCGCAAACCTGTGCACCTCATCTTGAATCCGTTGCAGCAAATAAAATTCTTGGCTATTACGTGCAAGCGGTACGATTTCAAGCGGATCACCGAACAAAAGCTGACTCGTCTTATGCTTATCATCTTTCGCAAGCCCAGCAACCGGCAAATCAAGCCCGAGCTCGTTCTCTAAAACATCCTTCGCACTATCAATTTGCCCTTTACCACCATCAATTAAAATGAGGTCAGGAAGCGGGAGTCCTTCTTTTAAAACGCGCCAGTAGCGCCTTCTTACAACCTCGCGCATCGTGGCGTAATCATCGGGCCCGGCAACCGTTTTAATCTTATATTTGCGGTAATCGTTTTTATTCGGCTTCCCATCCAAAAACGTGACCATCGCCGAAACCGGATCCGTCCCGTGGATATTCGAGTTATCAAACGCTTCGATTCGTGAAGGCGTGGGAATCCCCATTTGTTCACCAAGCTTTTCAACCGCACCAACCGTTCGTTCTTCATTTCGCTCAAGCAACATAAATTTTTCATTGAGTGCAATTTTTGCGTTTTTATAAGCTAATTTGACAAGATCCTTCTTTTTCCCTCTTGCAGGAACCAAAATTTTTGTATCCGGTAAAAGAGCTGCCACTGCTTCATCGTCGACATCATTCGGCAAGAAAATTTCTTTAGGCGGAATATGGTTTGCTTTCTGATAAAACTGACCGATGAACGTAAGAAAATCCTCATCCGCATCATTATAAAATGGGAATTGCGAGACCTCGCGTTCGATCAACTTTCCTTGCCTGATGAAAAAGACTTGGACACACATCCAGCCTTTATCAATCGCGTAGCCAAACACATCTCGATCGACAAAATCATTCATTGTCATTTTTTGCTTTTCAAGCGTAGTCTCGATGGCATTAATTTGATCGCGAAACTCAGCTGCTTTTTCAAATTCCATCTCAGAAGCCGCTTCTTCCATTTTCTCATTCAGTTCGCGCTTCACGTCTTTATAGCCCCCATTTAAGAAGCTGACAATTTCATCGGACATTTTTTTATAGGTTTCCTCTGAAACATCAAATACACACGGTGCGAGGCACTGACCAAGATGGTAATATAAACAAACTTTGTTAGGCAGCACATGACACTTTCTTAGCGGGTAAAGCTTATCCAAAATCTTTTTGACTTCATTCGCTGCATAGACGTTTGGATAAGGACCAAAATATTTTCCTTTATCCTTCTTGACTTGTCGCGTGATGATGAGTCGTGGATGGCGCTCACTTGTAATTTTAATAAACGGATAAGTTTTATCATCTTTTAAACGAATATTAAAACGTGGATCATGCTTTTTGATCAAATTAATTTCAAGCAGTAAAGCTTCCACATCAGAGCTTGTCACGATATATTCAAAATCCGCAATTTCTTGAACAAGGCGCTGTGTTTTCACATCATGTGCCCCCGCAAAGTAAGAACGAACTCGATTTTTAAGCACCTTTGCTTTGCCAACATAAATGATCACTCCTTGATCATCTTTCATTAGATAGCAACCTGGCTGATCTGGCAAAAGGGCTAATTTATTTTGTAAATGAGTAGACACCATAAGATCAACTCCCTATATAGCTACCAAGTGTTAAAAAACACTTAGATCGTTTTTCTCAAAAAAAGACACCGCAAAGTTCGCGGTGTCCTTATTTTACCATACTTTTAGTAGGACTACATATATTTGTTAATCACTTCATCCAATTCTTCTTTTGGACGGTAGCCAATGACTGTATCCACAACTTCTCCGTCTTTTTTAACGAGTAAAGTAGGAATACTCATGATGCCGAACTTACTTGGAATTTCTTGATTCGCATCAACATCCATTTTGACGATTTTGAGCGCGTCTCCACGTTCATTTGCAATTTCTTCTAAAACTGGGGCTACCATGCGGCAAGGACCACACCAAGCTGCCCAGAAATCTGTTAATACGACGCCTTCGTTTGTTTCTGCTTCGAAGGTTGCATCTGTAATTTCTTTAATTTCAGCCATGCTAGCTCAACTCCTAACTCTTAATGTATCCTCAGTATACAACGGAGCTCACTTTTTATTCCATCTTTTTGCTCAAGCCTCCATCAGGCTTATTTTAAATCCACGATCGTAATCCCATTTCCACCTTCTGCGGCGTCGCCAAACCTTGTTGATTTGACCATTCGGTGGTTTTTCAAGAACTCCGAAACACCTGTCCGCAAAGCTCCTGTTCCTTTCCCGTGGATGATCGCAACACGCGGATACCCCGCAAGGAGCGCTTCATCGATATACTTATCCACCGCTTGAAGCGCATCTTCATAGCGCATTCCTCGTAAATCAAGCTCAGAGCGAACCGGATCTGTATTCCGAACATTCGTAATCACGCGCTCTTTTTTAGGCTTCTCGGGTTGAATATATTCCAAATCCGATTCTTTGATTTTCGTCTTAATAATCCCGATTTGGACATTCCATTCTGAGTGGCTAGCTTTATCAATCAGCGTCCCCTTTTGCCCTAGAGAAAGCACGCGCACTGCATCGCCCGGTTCAAGTTTATGAGTGACCGGTTTCGTTTGATGAACAACACGTTTTTGGATGGTCTTCGGCTTCGCCTCAGAAAGGCGGGTTTTGGCGTCAATCAATTCATGTTCCTTGATGCCTTGTGCCCCGCGAAGCTGCAACTCCCGGATTTCCCGAATAATCCCATCAGCTTCTTCTTCCGCATTTTCGATGACTTTCGCCGCTTCTTTTTTGGCTTCTTCTAGTAAGCGTTCTTTATTTTGATGGTAAGCGGCAACTTCTTTTTGTAAATCTTGAAGAAGCCGTTCCGCATCTTTTGTTGTTTCCGCTGCTTCTTCAAATTCCTGTTCGGCTAAATTTCGCTTGTCTTCAAGGTCAGTAATCATTTCGTTTAAATTCGCGCTTTCCGTGTCAATTAACGCTTTTGCCGATTCGATCACGGCTGAATCAAGCCCAAGGCGCCTTGAAATCTCAAAAGCATTACTGCGGCCGGGTACACCAATTAAAAGTCGATAAGTCGGACTGAGGGTTTCCACATTAAATTCAACCGAAGCATTGGTTGCAAACGGTCGGTTATAGCCATACGCTTTCAGTTCAGGATAGTGAGTCGTTGCCATAACACTTGCCCCGCGCTTAGCGGCTTCATCCAAAATAGAAATCGCAAGCGCTGCGCCTTCTTGTGGATCAGTTCCTGCTCCTAATTCATCGAACAAGATCAGTGATTTAGCATTCATTTTTCCTAAAATCGAAACAATATTAGTCATATGTGAAGAAAAAGTACTCAAGCTTTGTTCAATTGACTGTTCATCCCCGATATCGGCAAAAACCGCTTCAAAAACCGCTATTTCAGATTCCTCGCGAGCCGGTATTTGCAAGCCAGCTTGTGCCATAATCGTCAGCAAGCCGAGCGTTTTGAGCGTGATCGTTTTACCACCTGTATTCGGTCCAGTAATTACAATAACCGAGTAACCCTCGCCAAGCAAAATATCATTCGCTACTACTTTTTCTGGGTCAAGCAAAGGATGTCTTGCTTCATACAATTTGACAATTCCTTGATTATTTAATCCTGGAGAAATGCCTTTCATTGCTTTTCCAAGTCGTGCTTTCGCCAAGATAAAATCAAATCGGCCAAGCAAGTACGTATTGTGATGGATTTTAGAGATGTGCTCTGCTAAATGCGCTGAAAGTTCAGCAAGGATGCGTTCAATTTCTTGGTTAGCTTTTGCTTGAAGCGCGCGACGTTCATTGTTTAAATCAACAACGCTTTGCGGCTCAATGAAAAGCGTTTGTCCAGAAGCCGATTGATCGTGAATTACTCCGCCGTAGTGACTGCGATACTCTTGCTTCACAGGGATCACGTAACGATCATTTCGAATCGTGATAATCGCATCACTTAGCATCGTTGCTGCATTCCGGTCACGAAGCAAAGCTTCCAATTTCTCACGTACGCGTCCTTCTGTCCGGTGAAGCGTTTGACGAATGCCGCGCAGAGTTTCGCTTGCTGTGTCTAGCACATAGCCAGATTCATCCACCGAAATCACAATTTCATCTTCGAGATCACGTAACTCGAGAAGTTCTGCTGCAAGTGTGTATAAGAAAGGCAACTCGACACCTTGCTCCTCGAGATCATGAAAGAAATTTTTCATCAGTCGACTCACACGTAAATTACTGCCAATTTGATAAATTTCAAGTCCATTTAAATCGCCGCCAATTTCCAGTCGCTTTAAATGTGGCAAAACATCGGTCAAGCCTGTAATCGGCGCACTGCCACGCAAACGAAGCACTTTTGCCCCTTCTTCCGTTTCTTGCTGCGCTTCCTTAACTTTTTCAAATGAGCTTTCAGGGCTGAGAGCACGAATAGACGTTTCCCCAAGGGTTGAAACAGCAAATTCTCCGAGCTGCTGTTTGATTTTATCGAATTCTAATATATTTTCAAGCTTTTTTTCCATCGCTCATTCCTCTATTTCTTTTTTCTATAAACTGTCTGAATGCTTCTTTCGACAAGGTATTTAAGACATCCGTTTTAGTAAGCCAGCCTTTTATCCCTGCTCGGACGCCAAGCGCCATAAAATCCAAATGACGCGTGTCATGCGCATCTGTATTGATGGCGATTTTCACGCCTGCTTTTGTCGCCATTTCTAAATGTTCCGCTTTTAAATCTAATCGCTCTGGATTGGCATTTAATTCAAGTGCTGTCCCTGTTTCGCTTGCAAGCTGAATGAGTTCAGAAATATTTACAGCATAAGGTTCTCTTCTACCGATCACGCGACCTGTTGGATGGGCAATCAAGCGAACATGCGGATTTTCCGCTGCCGTTTTTAAGCGTGCCATAATCTCTTGCTCCGATTGATTAAAGCCCGAATGAATCGACGCAATCACAAAATCCAATTGTTCCAGAGTTTCATCCGAAAAGTCAAGGGTGCCATCTGTTAAAATATCCATTTCTACACCCGAATAAACATCAATTTCTGGATATTTTTCTGCAACACGTTTAATTTCTGCTTGTTGCTTTTGAAGCCGTTCTTCATTTAAGCCATTCGCGACACGAAGAAACTTGCCATGATCGGTAATCACCATATAATCATAGCCCTTTTTAATATTCGCTTGGATCATTTCTTCAATCGAATACGCCCCGTCTGACCAAGTTGTATGCATATGCAAATCTCCACGAATATCTTCTAATGAAAGAAAGCGAGTTTCTTCTGTGATTCTTTCTATTTCCGTCCCGTCCACTCGTACCTCAGGCGGGATAAATGGAAGATCAAAAAAGCGGAAAAATTCTGTTTCTGTTTGAAAATGTTGAACGTCCCCATTTTCTTCTTCGACACCATACTCACTTATTTTTTGCTCTCGTTTTTTGGCTAGCTGCCGCATCTTGATATTATGTTCTTTTGAACCCGTAAAATGGTGTAGCGTTGTCGCATAGCTTTCAGGCGTGACGAGTCTAAAGTCAACAGAAATGGTAATCCCTATGCTTAATTGGACGGAAACCTTCGTGTCGCCCGCACCAATTACCTCAGTGATTTTAGGATGACGAAGCAAAGCTTGTTTTACTTGATCCGGTTCTGTCGTTTCTAGCACATAATCAAGGTCTTTTAAAGTTTCTCGCATGCGCCGCATACTTCCCGCTCGGTGAAATCGTTTAATTTCAGGAATTGTTTCAAGAAAAGCTTCGATTTCTTCTGCAACAGGAAAGACTTTTGGAAACGGATAGCGATCAGGACGAGTTCCTAGTGCTTGGACTCCTTCCACCATTTTCTCTACTGACTTCTTCCCAAATCCTTTTAAGCCTTCGATTTGACCACTTTCAGCTGCTTCAAGCAAGCTCGCTTGGTCTGTTACTCCAAGCTCCTGGTAAAGTCTCGCTAGTTTTTTTCCGCCTAAGCCTTCTACTTCAAGAAGCGGGATAAGCCCACTTGGCACCTCAGCTTTTAGCGCTTCAAGCTCGGGTGATTTCCCCGTTTTTAAATATTCCTCAATGATATCGCCCGTCGCTTTTCCAATTCCTGGGAGCGAACGAATATCATCTATTTCACTTAAACTACGATCGTCTATTTCTAAACTTTGAGCGGCTTTTCTAAATGCCGAAGTTTTAAAGCTATTTTCACCTTTTAATTCCATGTATAATGCGATTTTTTCTAATAAGCGAATCACTTCTTTTTTACTTGCTGCCATTTTTTCACCTCTTACAAAAACAAGACCAGTTCATGCCACTGGTCTCATCTTTCTATTCTGAAATCACTTGTGTCATCCAATCATAAAAACGCTCGGATAAAAGGGGCGTATTCGATAAAATCCAATCTGCTACACTTGAATTTTCAATCACACCATTTAGCCATTCTGATGGGTATGCGGCGCCGAGATAAAGAATAACGAATAAAAGTAAGTAAGTCGTCACCACCCCTAAAACTCCGCCAATTAAGCCATTAATTTGACTAACGACAGGAATTCGGCCACGGAACCCAATTAATTTCGTTAACATGTGTACAACAATTAATGCTGCGATAAAAATGATTAAGAAGGCTAATACATTGTAATACGCTTCTTCCGTGTGGAGGAGCGCTAATAATTGATTAACCCCTTCTTCTGCTGAGTCAGGTTTTGGATATGGGATAAAATGAATTTGTGGTGCAAGCAGACTATAATAGTGGTAAGCTACAAAAAACGATAGAAAGTAGCCAACCGTCGTTACAAGTTGCCGAAGTACTCCATTTCGATACCCATTAAAAAAACCACTGATCAGAAGAATAATTAAAATGATAGTTAAAATCATAAATTGATCTCGTCCTTTTACGAATTTTCTAATCGTGCTTCAAGTTCACGATACTTTTCGAGCAGTAATAAATAGTCATGTGTCATATTCACTGCTGTAAGAACGGCAAGTCTCCCGCTGTCTAGCGCACGATTTTGCGCACCTATTTCATGCATTTTGCTGTCCACAATTTGAGCTACTTTTTTTAGATGATCAGTCGGTTCAGAGCCAACGATCGTGTATTCTTGTCCATATATTGTTGTGATGATTCGATTCTTTTCATTATTAGCCACGCTAGCTCCTCCTTCAGGTCTCTAAGTAACACTATAAAATCATCTTATCACGAAAAAAGCAAGATGAAAAGCGGATAGCTATATAATCAGCCTTAAGGCGGAAGTAAACTTCTAAATTGGGCTGTTTTTATGATACAATACGAATACGGAATTCCCCAGAAAGGATGAAGAATTATCGCAAACACAGTCATTCAAGTTCCAGCCAATAAAATGGAAGAAATCAAAGCGTTTTACAAACCTTTTTTTACAGGAAAAACACCATCTGGTGCTCTTTTTTCTGCCAAAAAGCAAGGTCTCACGATAACGGCCTACAAATCTGGGAAAGTCATGTTTCAAGGAGCAGCTGGTGCGAACGAAGCAGCCAAGTGGGGCAAGGTGGCTAAAGCCGCAGGCGTAAAATCAAAATCAAGTGGTTCTCCGCTTCCCCCACAGTTTTCATCCAAAAATGTTTTAGGTTCTGATGAAGTTGGGACTGGGGATTTTTTTGGACCGATTACGGTTTGCGCTTGTTACGTTGATCGCGAGCAAATGCCGCTTCTTGCTTCTCTTGGTGTAAAAGACTCTAAAGCGATGAAGGATCCAGAAATTTGCCGAATCGCGGAAAAAATCATCCCGATCGTACCGCACAGCCTTCTCGCTTGCCCGAATCCTAAATATAACGAACTGGTTGCATCCGGGATGAATCAAGGGAAAATGAAGGCACTCCTGCATAACCGAGCGCTTTCCAATGTCCTCGCTCGAATTGCGCCTACTCGGCCGGAAGCAATTTTAATCGACCAATTTGCTGAAAAAAACACCTATTATCGTTATTTAGCAAATGAACGAGAGATTGTACGTGAAGATGTTTATTTCGCAACCAAAGCAGAAGGGCTTCACTTGTCTGTCGCGGCAGCTTCCATTATCGCTCGCTATAAGTTCGTTCAAATTTTTGCAGAAATAGAACGCGAGCTTGGGATGACTTTAACTAAAGGAGCAGGGGCAAAAGTGGACCAGGAAGCCGCTCAAATTATTGCGCGTTACGGGCTCGATACTTTACATCAGTATACAAAAGAACATTTTGCCAATACAGATAAAGCCATTCAACTAGCTCGAAAATAAAAAATGGATGTTCAGCTACATGCGAAAAGCCCTCAAAATTTGAAGATCAGATTTTGAGGGCTTTTCGTGTGGATAGCATAAACTCTATTAAATTAATCACGCTGAAAACTGATTCCGATATTCAACAGTTTTTCCAGCTCACATATTTTTAATAACTTTTCCATTAACAAGAACTAACGGCAACACGGAAAGTCCTTCTTGCAGAATCACACGGTGAATAGCGGGCTTCTTTCAAATGGCTCGCTAAACTGCTCATAAAAATAGAACGACACTTAACCTCTTCATCCATCAGTTTTCGGAAATCGTCACTTTGAACAGATTCCATTAAGCTTCTAAAAATCGTTAAAGCAAATTCATCTTTTTTGATTGCCTTCAAGCAATAATAACTCAGCTCAATCATTGGTGTTCCAGTCTTTCCTTATAAATTAGGAATTTGCCAGTCAACCGGCTTTTCACCATTTTGGACCAAATAGTCATTCGTTTTTGAAAATGGCCGAGACCCAAAAAAGCCATAATTGGCGGAATATGGACTTGGATGAGAGCTCGTTAAAATTAAATGATTCGGGTTTGTTAAAAGCTCCATTTTTTGTTTAGCATTTTTGCCCCATAAAATAAAAACAACGGGACCTTCCTTTTTGTCAAGAAGTCGAATAATGGCATCCGTCAAATTTTCCCAGCCGCGATTTTGATGCGAATTGGCTTTTCCGGCTTCCACCGTTAGCACCGTGTTTAGCAGTAAAACCCCTTGATCGGTCCAAGGCTTTAAATAGCCGTTATTCGGAATAAAACAGCCAAGGTCATTTTGCAATTCTTGGTAAATATTTTCAAGTGATGGTGGCGTCCGCACACCTTGTTGCACAGAAAACGATAGCCCGTGCGCCTGTCCTCTTCCGTGATAAGGGTCTTGCCCCAAAATTACTACTTTGGTATCTTGATAGGAAGTGTATTTTAGCGCATTGAAAATGTCATACATATCTGGAAAAATCGTTTTTGAGCCATATGCTACTTTTAAAAATTCACGCAGATCCAGATAATACGGTTTCTGAAATTCTTCTTTTAAAAGTTCATCCCAATCATTACCAAGTTGAATCATGTTTGTCTCCACCTCTAGTTTTAGTCTTTCGTTTATTATACTAAATTATCGCGCGGTTGCCAAAATAGTAGAGGTAAATAAAAAAACTCCAATCAGTGTTTAGAGGTTAGATGGGTTCCATATATAGTCTCCAATTAGCTGGAAATCCCATTATCTTTAAAATAGATTCAATCTTGACCGAAGCAAAACAGTTTTTATATTGTTTGAATATATCTCTAAGTTCTCTATGCAACGCTTGTGAATCTTTTTTGCTTAAAACAGCTCGTAATAAAATAGTTAATGTAAATAAAGAGCCCTGCCTTAACAGTTCTTGATCTATATCAAAAAAATTAGCAAAGTAAGCGATTCGGTTATCCTTGGCTTTTTTGCTATAAAAACGCTCTTCATGAGCACAAACATTTCTCATAATATTGACAATTTTTATAATGGATTCTAGTTCCTTACGCTGCATTAATAGCGACTGCTGTTTTTTTCTTTCTCGATTATATTTAGTATTAAAATCTTTCGCTATGTTTTCAGCCAATGAATCATCCAACACACTATAAAAATAAGATACATTCCCTATTGTTATATAATTTACTAAAACCCAAATAGGGACGCCACCATGCTTATCAACATAGTGATCAATCGAGTTTTTACTTTTCTTACTCACTTGCTGTGATATTGTATTCGACAGTATCGAAATTGTTTTTAAAACAGCTTTTATTTTCCGAGAATCTTTTGAATAATTATTTAAATCTAAATAAGCATTTGGTTCTTTAAATTTCTCCGCAAATCGATAAGCAATGAAGCTTTTTAAATTGCTTTCAAATTTGAGTAAATACTTTACATAGATATTCCTAAGACCCCGGTCTAACTTAAACAAACAAAAGATCTCATCAATGTGAGCCCCGTCTATATATTCTTCAGGTTCAAAGAAGCGACCATCATCATCTTTTTTCAAAAACAATCCTTTATAGCCATTGATGACATTATAATAATTTTCTTCTTCTAGATACCTCATCGAATGAGAACCATTTCCCGTATTTAAAGAGCGACTACGTAAAATTGTTAACTGCTGCCTGTGTGTTTTAAAAGGTTTCATCTATGCTGTTCACCACACCTTATTCTGTAAAATAAAAATGGCTCGGGGCCCTCAAGCACACCGAACCTAATCGCTTGAAAAAATTATAATTTATAATTTACACTTTGTCAATTGATTTACAGATAATTTAAAATACATTGTAATTAAGAATAAGATTAAGCACATTTCCCTTAGAAATGTGCTTAATCCTTTATTTCTTATCATTTTGTTCTTGCTTGTTTGACACAAACGGCCACCAATTTCCGCGGCCAAATAATTTTACCATCACAGGGATAAAGAGCGGCAAAACGATAACCGCGTATAAGATTAGTCCAATCAACACTACCGTTGCAATTTCAAGTAATGAAAGGACTCCTGCAGGCATCATCGCGGCAAATGTTCCCCCGAGAATAATAACAGCTGAGAAGATGACACCGCCCATATTCTTCATGGTCAAAAGCATTCGCTCACGTACATCGAGGCCTGTATATTCATTAAATCGACTCATCAAGAAGATCGAATAGTCAATTCCGAGGGCTACGAGAACAACGAAGCTAAAGAATGGCGTCGCCCAAGTTAATCCGCCGTAATCCATGATGCGCGTGAAAATGATTTCCGTAAAGCCAAGTGCTGCGTAGTATGTCAATACGATCGAGCCCACTAGGTAAAGTGGCATCACCATAGAACGAAGTAGAATCACGAGTGTAACGAATACGCTCACGAGAACAAGAATAATCACAAGATGATAGTCAGCAAGCGACATATCTCTTGTATCGTAATTCATGCTCGTCATGCCGCCAATTCCGATTTTAGCATTTTCAAGTTTTGTTCCTTTTAAGCTACTATCTAACTGATTATTGATCGCGTCGATCGCGTCCATTGCTTCATTCGAATACGGATTTTTCTTCAGCACAACATTGACTGTCGCCAGTTTTCCGTCTTTTGAAATATACTGATCCAGCGCTTGCTTAAAGTCTTTATTCGTCAAAAGCTCGTCTGGAACGTAAACGCCCGAATTTGCGTAAGTCGTTTCCGACAGCCCATCAAGCATACCACTCGCTTCGCCAAGCCCGCTCTCCACCTTCGATAACCCAGATGCGCCACTTAAAAGCCCGTTCGAAAGATCACCGATTTGACCACTCATGCTGGAAAAGCCAGTTTTTAATTCGGCTTGCCCGCTTTCAAGTTGGGTTAAGGCTGATTCGATTTGCGGTAGCTTGCTAATGACTTGATCTTCGCCAGATGCAGCTTGTCCTAGCCCCGTTTCCAGTTGATCCAGACCTTGCTCAAGTTGGCTAAGCCCTGAATCAAAGGACGCTAAGCCACTTGAAACTTGGTTCGACTGGCTATTAAGAGTCTTCATTGCCGTGGAAAGCTGATTAAGTCCACTATTTAATTGCTTAATTTTCGTTTCAAGTGCAGCAGTTTGCTTGCCAAGTTCAGATTGCAATTGTGTTTTGAAAGTCTCACCTGCTGTTTCTAGCCCAGCAACGTCATTCATCAATTTCTGGAACTCTGCATTTTGAGTAGCTTCTGGGTGCGCCGCTGCAAAGGCTTTTAAAGATGTGCCCACTTGCTGCATTTGTTTGGTTAATGCGCTCGTATCAATGGCTTTGCTTCCTCCAGAACTGCTTGAAAAACCAGCCAGTGAATCGGCTAACGTTTGCAAATTCGCTTGGACTTGTTCGTAACCTTGAAGTAACTTACTTTGTCCATCTGAGAGTTTCTTTAATTCGCTGCGTGCGGTTTGCACACCTTGTTTTAACTCAC
The DNA here is from genome assembly GCF_011800755.1 of Listeria valentina. Classification (GTDB taxonomy): domain Bacteria; phylum Bacillota; class Bacilli; order Lactobacillales; family Listeriaceae; genus Listeria; species Listeria valentina. Next base: position 20,351 of record NZ_JAATJW010000023.1, on the reverse strand, counting down.
CGGCTCCACTTTCGCCGCTTCTAATCCCATTACGAATTTGAACGAGCGCCGCTTCTAATTCCGAAATGCCTTCTTTCGTTGCCACCGTTCCAGATTGTAGCGAATCAATTCCTGAAATTGCTTGGTTCATACTTGACGCTGAAGCATTTAACTCATTCCCCGCTTCATTCAAGCCTTTCTTCACTTGACCAATGCCACTTTTAGCATCCCTAAGCCCATTTTCGAGCTCACCAGCTTGATTTTTCACATAGATCGCATCCAGACGTGTCCCTGCTGGCCGTGAAGCACTCATTACCATGTCAACATCTTTTAAATCGGCTAAATCTGAGGAAACTTTTTCAAGTAAGGCAATGTATTCCCCTGTCCGCATGTTGTCATCATTCTCAAGATAGATCTGCGTTGGTGAAACTTGCCCCGCCCCGAAACTATCCGAAACGATTTCAAATCCTTTTTTAGATGGATAACTGCTACTAATTTCATCTAATGAATCAAAGCTTTCTGTTCCTTTATGCATAACAATCGGTGGAATGACAATGATCGCAACAATGAGTAAGGCAATAAAAGGACGCATAAAAGCAAGGTTTCCCGCAGCACCCCAAAATTTGTTTTCTTTATGTGAGATATTTTTATTTAACGGCCAGAATAAAACCCGTCCAAGTGTTCCCATGAAAAAGGGAACGAGCGTATAAATGCCTAGCATCAAGATAACAATCCCGACACCAACAGCTACCGCTGAACGATATAAATCGAATTGAACGAAATAAAGAGAGATAAAAGCCACCAAAACGGCTATCGCGCTATAAAGCACGGTTTTACCGGCCGTCTTATAAGTTTGTATAGCCGCATCCCAAGTTTCTAGCCCCTCTCCAAGCTCTTCTTTAAATCGGCTCAGAAGTAAAATGCAATAATCGGTACCAATTCCAAACATAATACAAACCATAAAAATTTGCGTATATGTGGAAACCGGGAAGTCTAAATACTTCACGAGAAAAGAAACAACACTTTGCGCAGTCAAATAGCTGATTCCGACCGTAATAAGTGGAATAAACGGTGCCACTGCAGAGCGAAATACGAGCAATAAAACGACAAGAATGAACACGACTGTGATACCTTCTGTTTTATGTAAGCCATCTTGTGAACCTTGTACCACATCTTCTTGAATAACTGCATTTCCTGTTAGATACGTATCGATACCACGGACTTCCATTTTCTGATCGAGTTTTTCGCGAATCGTTTTAACAGGAGTTTCTTTGGCATCCACCGTTAAACTCGCAACAATCGTTTTCCCATCTTTTGAGACAAATTTGTCTGCTAATTCTTTTTGATCAAAGCTGTCCAGCACATCTGTTACATGGAGTTCATCTTGATCTTTTTTAATTCGGTCAAGCGACTTCTCAATTTTCTTTTTATCCGCTTTCGTGAGTTTTTCTTTCGATGTGTAAACCGCCAGATACGTTTCACCATCGCTATCTGGATTATGTTTTTTTTGAAGTTCCGTTGCAAGCTGCGACGGATACCCATCTGGCAATTTAATTTCGCCTTTTTCCCGAACCAAGTCGCTCATGTTTGGTGCTGTAAAAATCAATCCAAAAAGCAGCACCAGCCAAACGATCAACATCGGCCAGCGAAATTTTAATACCCATTTCATCAGTGGCTTCCCCCTTGCGTTTCTAAATCAATAACCGTCTCGACTAACTGGTCATAGAGCGTCATCAGTTTCTCACTATTTTCCTTACCGAATGTAGAAAGCCACCGATTAATCAAGCTTTTCATCGCTTGTTCACACTCCTTGAAAATCTCAAGCCCACTCGCTGACATTTCCAAAATAACCGCTCGCTTATCTTCTTTATTCGTCGTCCGTAGCAAAAAACCCTTCTCCGTTAAGTTTTTAATTTTGGCCGTAATCGCGCTTTTATTTACATTCAGTCTATTCGAAAGCGCCGTTGCACTAATTCCCACACCGGTTCGCTGTAATTCTCGAAGCACAAAAAATTGTTCCGTTGAAATCCGTTTCCCATCAATTTCCACTTCTTCAATCGCTTGATCAATTTCCTTGAGCGCAAATAAATAAGTCCGCGTGTAGCCGTCAATAAAGCGATCTAGCATTTGCTCCACAATTTTGATTCACCCCCTGAACTATTTTTTCATTCTATCGCTTTTTAGTCTAAAAGTAAACCAAAAACACCCCTCTTTTGCAAGAAGAGGAGTGTCCCTTGTTACTCAACTGATTTGAGCGCCTCGATCATATCAATCTTTTTCAATTTATAATGCATAACGATCATTACAATGGTCGAAAACAGTAACGTTAAAATTGCCGAATAAAGATAGCTCGGCCATGTAATCGTTGGGCTAAACATCATATTATCCACTTCAGCCGTTTGAATAACAAATTGGTGCAAGAAGAAGCCGAAGATAAAGCCGACTAAAATGCCCAGTATCGTCAAAATGATATTTTCCCGGTAGACGTACATTGTGACTTCCTTCGGATAGAATCCAAGCACTTTGATGGTTGATAGTTCCCGAATTCGCTCCGAAACATTAATGTTTGTGAGGTTGTAGAGCACAATAAAGGCAAGAATCGCCGCTGAAACAATCAACACAATCATAACAATGTTTAAGCTTTTCAGCATATCTACTAACATATCGCTAATCGTATTGGAAAAAGTCACCCCTAAAACGCCACCTTGATCCATCAACTTTTCTGCAAATCGATTTTCCCAAGCCTTCGACGTGTTTTTTAAATTCAAAAGATCGGTATCATAGTTTGGAGCTTCGTCAAATGCTTTTTCATAGCTAGCTTTCGTAAGATAGACATAATGCCCCGCATAATTTTCAGTAATCCCTGTCACTTTAAAAGAATACTCTTTATGATCGGTATCCTTCAAAGTAAGCTTACTGCCTTTCTTCAAATCGAGCAATTTCGCCAATTTTTCCGTCACCACAACACCTTGATCATTTAATTTTAGTTTTTCATGCGACTCACGATTTTCCAAATTGATAAACGCATCCAATTTTTGGGTCGTCGCAAACGTCGTCAGTTGAACAGCCTGACTCCCCGTTCCTGCTTGAACCGTATCCATCGTTTTCATCGAAGTCGGCATTCGCCCAGTAATCGCATCCCCTGTAATCAGTTTATTGTAAGCTGCTTTTTGCTTTTCAGTCGATGTCTTATCACGCGTTACGATCGCATCATATTTTAATACACTGCCATACTGTAAAGTTGCAATATCACTGATGGAGTCCCGTAAGCCAAAACCGGTTAAAATAAGCGCCGTACATCCAGCCACGCCAACAATTGTCATCAACATGCGCTGCTTATAACGGAAAATATTTCTTGCTGTCACCTTGCTTGAAAAATTCATATGCTTCCAAATGAAGCCAACTCGTTCTAGCAAAATACGCTTTCCTTGTTTCGGCGCTTTCGGACGCATGAGTGTGGCTGCATTCGAGCGTAGTTCTGCAAGACACGCCGCAAAAGCCGTCGCTGTTGTGCAAAGAAGCGCCACTAAAAGAGCCATCACAGAATAGCTTGGATAAAAAGTCAGTTCTACGGCTGGCATATCATACATCATTCCGTAGGCGTTAAAAATGATTGACGGGAAAAATAAAAAGCCAACCACAAGCCCGATACCCGTTCCTATAAGACTCGCAAGCGAACCGTATACAAGAAACTTCTTCATAATGTCGCGACTCGAATAGCCCAGTGCCTTAAACGTACCAATTTGTGTCCGTTGTTCTTCTACCATCCGGGTCATCGTCGTTAAACAGACCAGTGCTGCAATTAAAAAGAAAAACACAGGAAAGATAGTCGATAGTGAAGTTAGCCGATCCGCATTTTCTTTATACTCGGCATAACCAGGATTACTGGAACGATCGAGCACAAAGTATTCAGGTTTTTCCAGTGCCTCTATTTTAGCTCGCTCTTGCAGTAGCTTTCGTTGCTGCGCATCTAGTTCCGCACTCGCACTCGCAAGTTCTGGATTTCTTGCCATTCCCGCTTGCGCTGCTGCGCTCACACTTGCCGCTACTTTTTCTTTTTGCCCATCTAGTTTTTCTTGTGCCTGGTCGAGCTTCACGTAACTTTCTTGTTGCATCGTTTCAAGTCGTTTTTCAGCTTGTTTATCGAGTTTCTTCTCTAACTTGGTTTGGTTTCTGTTCATAGCGCTCGTATATCCATCCGAAAAAGCCTTTTTATCCGCCATATCCCGAAATTGCAAGTTTGCAACCGTATAAAGAGGCAAATCGAAATCTCGTTCAGGAATGATCGCAAAAGCATCCGTTGAGCCATTTCCAATCGTACTCGTTCCGCGACTGTCTTTTTCAATAAACATCGGACTTCTTACAAAACCGACAACTTTATATTTATCTTTTTTTAGCGTGTCTTTCAATTTGTTGCCATCACTTGCTACAAAAGTTACCGTATCCCCAATTTTGTATTTCTTGTTCATCTTTTTAGCTGCATCCAGTGCAATTTCGCCTGAATGCTTGGGGAGCCTGCCGGAAACCGTTTCGTATTGATTTAAACTTTTATGATGATCATAAGAATAAATTCGCATAGCAAGTCGGTCTTGATTTAGTAGTAAATCAGCGCTATAGCCCATATCTACTTGCTTCACGCCTTTTGTTTTTTCAAGAAGCGCTTGATCTGATTTGTCTAATCCATAAGTCGACTGGACCGAAAAATCAGCCAGTTGATTCTCTTTGTAATAGCGATCGGCTGTTTCAATCATGTCTGGTCCTGTTGCTTTAATCCCTACAAAAAAGGCAACCCCAAGCATAATTAAAGCTAGAATCGAAAGAAAGCGACTTTTCGACTGCCAAATTTCTCGCCAAATATCTTTCCAAAGTGCTCGTTTCTTCAAAATTCATCCGCCTCCTTTCTTACCACTCAATGCTGTCAATCGAGACAGGTTGCGGATTTTCACGAATTTGACGCACTTTGGCATCGTTAATTTCAATGATCCGGTTCGCAATCGGGGTAATCGCCGTATTATGGGTAATAACAATCACTGTCGTTCCAGTTTGTTCACATGTTTCTTGAAGTAATTTTAAAACGGACTTCCCCGTTTCATAATCAAGTGCCCCAGTTGGCTCATCACAAAGAAGCAGTTTAGGCGCTTTTGCAAGCGCCCGTGCGATCGCCACTCGCTGTTGTTCTCCACCTGAAAGTTGCACAGGAAAATTGTCTAATCGATGAGACAATCCAACACGGCCGAGCACTTCTTTCGCATCCAAAGCTTCTGGAACAATTTGAGCCGCAAGTTCCACATTTTCTTTAGCCGTTAAATTAGGAACGAGATTGTAAAATTGAAAAACGAAACCAACGTCCGTTCTACGATAACTTGTCAATTGTTTCGCATTCATTTGAGCAATATCCGTGCCATCGACAAGAACCTCTCCCGCATCACACGTATCCATTCCACCCAAAATATTCAAGACCGTTGATTTTCCTGCTCCAGAAGGACCGACAATCACTACAAATTCTCCTTGCTTAATTTCAAAATCAATCCCATCATTGGCTGTTACAATACTTTCGCCCATCTGATAGCGTTTATATACATCTTTTAATTTTACATATGTCAATTTCTCAAGCCCCATTTTCATAAAATTTATTTTCTTCTATTATATCGAACCTCCATTCATCTGTGAAGAAAAGAACAAAAAAAGACAAAAAGAAATTGGGTAGTCTTAAAAACAACCCAATTTCTCTTTAAATCTTCTAGCGAATGACTGCTCCAAGTTTTGCTTTGAGCGCTTTTGTGACTTGTTCTGTTGCAGCTGTCACTTCTTCTTCTACAAGTGTCCGCTCTAAATCTAAGAAAGTAAGCGTATAAGCCACAGATTTTTTATCTTGACCGATACTTTCTCCTTCAAAGATATCGAACAATTTCACTTCTTTTAGCAACTTGCCTCCATTTTCGCGAATAACACTTTCAATGGCTCCATTTTCAACAGTCCGGTCAACTAATAGAGCAATATCACGCGTCATTTCTGGATAACGAGCAATCGGTGCATATTCAACTTGTTTCTTCTGGGCACTAAGGATCGCTTCAAAATTTAATTCAGCTACATAAGTGGCTTCTAAATCAAATTCTTTTTCTACGCGCGGATGAAGTTCCGCGATATAACCTACTTCGCTTTCGCCAAGCAGAATGACCGCTGCTCGACCTGGATGGCGCTCTTCCATCACGCGTTTTTCAAATTGGAAAGGCGCAGCCAGTCCAAGGCGTTCTGCTAAGCCTTCCAAAATGCCTTTTAACAAGAAGAAATCGACAGCTTGAGCCTGATCTTTCCAGCTCGGAGACGTATAATTTCCCGTCATCAAAATGGCCAAGTGCTCCTCTTCAATTGGAAGGGCATCTCCTTCCGTGCCGTAATACACATTCCCAAGTTCGAAGAAAAAGACATCTGTATTTTTCCGAGCCACATTATAACTTGCCGCTTGCAGTAAACTTGGAACTAAACTCGTCCGAAGCGTGCTGTGCTCCTCACTCATTGGCATCTTGAGCCGAACCATTTTTTCTTCCGAAAGCGCTAGCCGTTTTGCTTCTTTTTCTGAAACAAGCGAATACGTAAGCGCCTGATTTAAACCAGTTGCCTCAAGGTAATTCCGCGTTTCTCGGCGAAGTAGTTGTTCGTTTGTAAATCCACCTGCCGACTCCGCTTTTGGAAGCGTCGCAGGAATCTTGTCATAGCCGTAAATCCGCGCCACTTCTTCTAAAATATCTGCTTCAATCGAGATATCCCAACGTCTCGACGGAACCTCCACTCGAATCTCGTCGCCGTCAAAGTGCGTTTCAAACTGAAGACGATCAAACACTTCAGCCATTTCTTCGCTAGAAATATCTGTTCCGAGTAAGCGATTCACCCGCTTGAAACTCGTTACGATTTCGTTTTGATACGCGTCACGGTTATCCACTTCAGAGACGCCAGATAACATGCGCCCACCGCCAAGCTCAGCAATCAGTGCTGCGCCATGAGCAAGCGCTTGTTCCACTTTAAATGCATCGCTTCCTTTGTCATAGCGAATGCTTGCTTCCGTACGAATCCCAAGTTCTCTAGACGCTTCACCGATATATTTACTATCAAAAATAGCGTCTTCCAGTAAAACTTGTGTCGTATCCGCTGAAACTTCCGAGCTTGCTCCGCCCATGATCCCAGCGATCGCAATCGGTTCTTTGCCATTCGTCACGACAATATGGTTGTCTGAAAGCTCTCGTTCTTTCCCGTCGAGCGTTTCAATTTGTTCCCCAGCACGTGCCAAACGAACTTCAATTTTTTTACTTCCAACTTTGTCATAATCAAAAGAATGAAGAGGTTGCGCATAAAGCAAATTGATATAGTTTGTAACATCCACGATATTGCTGTGCGGTCTAATTCCCGCTTTCATCAAAGTCGCTTGCAGCCAAAGAGGCGATTCAGCAACTTTTACACCTTCAATTAAGCGAACCGCATAATAAGGCGTCGTTTCTTTATCTGTAATCGCGACTTCTACTTTCCCTTCAATCGAGCCTGCCTCCGAAACATCCGGCTGCTCTGGTAAAAGGGGTTTTTCATGGACGATCGCTCCAACTTCATGTGCAATCCCAGTCATGCCAAGCGCATCGGCACGGTTTGGTGTAATCGCCATATCAAGGATCGCATCATCTAAACCAAAAAGTGTAATCGCGCTCGCTCCAACTGTTACATCATCTGGTAAGACATAAATTCCATCTTGATATGCTTTTGGAACCACACTACTATCAAAGCCTAGTTCTTGTAGCGAGCAAATCATACCTTCTGAAACTTCCCCGCGAAGTTTTGCACGCTTGATTTTCATTCCGCCTGGAAGCTTAGCACCTACACGTGCCACGATTACTTTCTGACCTTGAGCCACATTCGGGGCCCCGCAGATAATTTGAACTACTTCATCTCCATCAACTTGAACCGTTGTTTTTTTCAATTTATCGGCACTTGGATGCGGCTCACAAGTTAATACTTCTCCGACTACCAAATTTTTCAATTCCCGGTCTAAATGATCCACGCCTTCAATTTCAATCCCGGTACGCGTAATCGCTTCTGCCAGTTCATCCGCATCCAGTTTAAGATCTGGGAAGAATTTTTTGACCCAATTATAAGAAACTAACATTTATCTTTCCCCCATTTCTTTTGCTTCAAATTGTTTAGAAAAACGTAAATCATTCGTATAAAGATGACGAATATCATCTACTCCATATTTCAACATGGCGACACGTTCTGGACCAAGTCCAAAAGCGAAACCGCTATATTTACTGGAATCAATTCCGGACATTTCTAATACGCGAGGGTGCACGAGTCCAGATCCAAGAATTTCGATCCATCCTGTTCCTTTACAAGTCCGGCATCCTTCACCGCCACAAGCAAAACAAGAAATATCCATTTCAACAGATGGCTCTGTGAATGGGAAGAAGCTTGGACGAAGACGGATTTCTCGATCTTCCCCGAACATCCGCTTTGCAAGAACAGTTAGCGTTCCCTTTAAATCAGCAAACGTAATATTTTCTCCAACTACTAGCCCTTCAATTTGCGTAAATTGATGGGAGTGCGTCGCATCATCATTATCACGACGGTAAACTTTCCCTGGGCAAATGATCTTGATTGGTCCATTTTTAAAATCATGGTTTTCCATCGTCCGCGCTTGAACAGGCGAAGTTTGCGTCCGTAACAAAGTATTTTCTGTAATATAAAAGCTATCTTGCATATCTCGCGCCGGATGACCTTTTGGTAAATTTAATGCCTCGAAGTTATAATAATCAAGCTCCACTTCTGGTCCTTCTGCAATCCGGTAACCCATCCCAACGAACATATCTGTAAGCTCATCAATGACTTGTGTCAGCAAGTGAGTGGTTCCAGTAGGTACTTTTGTTCCTGGAAGAGTCACATCAATTGATTCATTTTCAAGCTGTTTCATCAGCTCAGCCTCTTCTAGTCCTTCTTGCTTGTGCTTGATTTTTGTACTAATTTCCGTTCGAACTTCATTTGCTTTTGCTCCGACAAGCGGTTTTTCCTCATTCGACAGTTTTCCCATTTGTTTCATGATCTCTGTGATCGGGCCTTTTTTCCCTAGATATTTCACACGCAAATCATTGAGTACTTTTAAACTCTCAGCTTGTTCAATTTCTTGAATAGCTTCTTTTTCCAACGTTTCCAGTTGCTTTAACAAAAGAACCACACTCCTTTTTTAGACAAAATAAAAAACCTCTATCCACAAAGGGACGAGGTTAGCTCGCGGTACCACCCTAATAAAAGCAGAAAAACTGCTTTCACTTCATTCACATAACGGCTTTTCACCGATCTGCCTTTCACATTAAGTTCCCGACAGCGACTGTTAGAGTTGAAATGTTCACAAAGCATCTAGTAAAGCGGCTTCCAGTCTATAGACCGCTTCTCCCTCGGCAAGAATCTCTTTGCTACTTGTCTCCGTCATCGTCTTTTGCATCATTTAATTACTTCTCATTATAACAGTTTCGTTTAAATTAGCAAGTGTATTTCTGCAAAAAGCGAGTTAAAAGCGGGGAAAAAATGGGAGCCAAAACAAGATAAAAGGCAACATTTCCGATCGCATGAAGAGTATCAAAGGATAGCCCTGCAAGGTAATAGACCCAAAAATGAGAAAACCCATAAATAGGAGCAATGAAAAGCGCTTGAGTAAGTCCATAAACATATCCCATTAACCCACAAAAAAGTGCGGTTCCCCAAAGCGGGATTTTTTGCATATACGGTCGAAGTAGTAAGCCTGTTAAAAGTGCAATTAAAGCATATCCTAAAACTTGTCCGATCGTCCAAATACCCAGTCCTAAGACAAAATTAGAAACGACCATCGTAAGCGTCGCAAATAATAGACCAAAGCGAATCCCGCATAATAAGGTGAGCATCACGACAAGTGCTGTAACCGGTTGAATATTAGGCAGCGGGGCGAATAAAATTCTTCCCGCTGCCGCAAGCGCTGAAAACACTGCTAAAAGCGCTAATATTTTCGTATTCTTCAGTGAAAACTTAAATGTTTGATTAGTTGGCTTCATGGAGATCAAAACTCACTTTATCACCATTTTTAGGTTTCGTTTCTTTGGCACCTTTCGTTGCAAATTTGCCATTTATTTCAATAAACCAGTAAAGTCCAGCTTTTTCATCTTGAGAAACTTGATTAATAGAGGTAATCATTCCCTTATCATCTTCAATTTTAAAGTTGTCTTGAAGCATTTGATAAAGCGTGGTTCCTTTTTTGGCTTCGACTTTTTTCGTTTCAAGTTTTTCTTTACCTTCATTTTTCGTTACTTGGATCGTAACCGCAATGTTTGGTACTTCCTTTTTCGTTGATTCTTTCTGCGTTCCGAAAGAACACGCTGAAAGTACCAAAACAATCATAGCCAGTGTTATCAAAATGACTTTCTTTTTCATGTTCACTCCCCTTTTTGTCAAAATAAAAAACACAGCAATTCTCACGATTGCCATGTTTCTTATTATCTCATCACTCTGCAGTCTGTTCAAGTGGAATCCATCTGTCAGCCCAGCACTGGACTTGTTCCATAACTTTTTTTAAATCTTTGCCTTTTGCTGTTAATGTATATTCAATGCGAACAGGCGTCTCTGGATAAACTTGTCTGACAACAATTTCCATTTCTTCCAGTTCTTTCAAACGTTCAGCTAGTACACGATCGCTCATTTGCGGAATTTCTCCCGCTACCTGTTTAAAACGCTTCGGACCTGTTAAAAGGACGTTAATAATCAGCCCCGTCCAGCGCTTTCCAAGAAGCTGAAATGCGGATTCAAACTTTGGACAAACTTTATGTGCTTCCGTCATAATTCTCACCTCACGTTGTATTATAGCATAAAACCAAACAGAAAGTAACTAATTAATTCCACGTTGCTTATTTTTTAATAGTAGGATTGCGAAATTAAAAGGACGGGCTTACAATAGAAGAAAGTGAACAGAGAGGAGTGAGATAAATGCCAAGTCGTCGTTATATTGTTAAGAGCTCTGTTGAAGAAACCACGAATATGATTAAACTTTCGCAAGCGACTAGCACCCCTGTTTTTGAAGAAATACGTGATTTTGGCGGAGGGAAGAAATTGGCAACACTTGCATACGAAAAATACTACTTTCGTGCTTCCAATCGAGCAGCTCTTTTTATCAACATCAATAACTTCCACGGAGAATCAGAAGTTACAGCAATTTCAACAGGAAGCTCTGATGGCTTAATCTTTAAGATCGATTGGGGAGCCGCTAACAGCTACATTCGTTCTGTTCAAAAAGCACTGCACCCCGTTTTAATCAATGAAATCAACTTAAAAGAATCTAAGGAATAAACCTTGAAGGAGAGCTTTTCTCTTTCAAGGTTTTTATTTACGCAGCGCATACATCAAAATACCTGCCGCAACAGAAACGTTAAGCGATTCACTTTCACCAAAAATTGGAATATAGACTTTATGTCGAATTTTTTCTTCAACGGCTTTTGAAATCCCATTTCCTTCATTCCCAACAACTAGCCCGAACGATTCTTTTTTAGGAATTTGATCGTAAGGCATCGCCGTTTCATCTAAAAAAGCACCATAAACTGGAACTTCTTCATCCATCAGTCTAAAAAGCCAGTCCGCAAGGTTCCCGCTAATCACAGGAATATGAAAATGGCTCCCTTGTGCGCTCCGTATCACCTTTGGATTATACAAATCCGCCGAGCCCGTACCAAGAATAACCGCATCAAACCCAGCTGCGTCCGCCGTACGAATCAGCGTTCCGACATTGCCTGGATCCTGCACCGCATCAAGAATCAAGAACTTTTTATCCACAAGAAACAAAAGCTCGGGCTCCGTCATTTTGACAACCGCAAAAACCCCCTGCTCGCTTTTTGTTTCGCTTAAATAATGACTAACCTCATGACTCACTAGATGCATCCGAATTTCACTAGTTCCTTCAAAATCAAGTGACAAACCTTCCTCAACGATCACTTCTTCAACTAGACCATCTTGCTTAAGCGCTTCTTCCACTAAATGAAAGCCCTCAACCAGATAAGTTCCTTGCTCCATGCGCCCTTTTTTCATCATCAATTTTTTCCATTTTTTGACGCGTTCATTTTTGGTGGACTGAATAAGTTCCATCCAACCCCTCCTTTGTAATATTTCTGTAATCTAAAAATAAAGGTTTGCTTTTATACAATAGCTTTCCTTCATAAACATTCTAGTTAAAAAGACCTAATTATATTCTCATAGTGATGCCGTTCACCAATCTGTTTCTATTGTAGAGAGGAATCCGCAAAAAAGCAATCTAAAAAGGCGCCCACAAGCGAGCGCCTTTTCTAAAACCTCAGCCAAAAGTAATTTTCTTCACAGTATCGCTATCCAAACGTTTGATAACTTCCGTTAAAAGTTTGACCGTTGCTTCAAAATCATCCCGATGAATGATAGAAGCATTCGAATGAATATAACGCGCTGCAATCGTGACCGGTAGAGCAGGAACCCCGTCCCCAGTTAGGTGAATGGAGCCAGCATCCGTACCACCACCAGGAATCGCATCAAATTGATAAGGAATTTCCAGTTCATCTGCCACATCTGTAACAAAATTACGCAATCCAGGATGACTTACGAGCGTTGCGTCGTATAAAATGATTTGCGGACCTTTGCCCATTTTACTTTGTGCTTCTTCCGGTTTAATTCCTGGCGTATCCCCAGCAATACCAACATCAACAGCAAAGCCAATGTCCGGTTGAACAAAATGAGCCGCCGTTTTTGATCCACGGAGTCCCACTTCTTCTTGGACAGCACCAACTCCGTAAACAGTATTAGGGTGTTTTTCATTTTGCAAATTTTTAAGGACTTCGATCGCAACTGCTAGTCCAATCCGATTGTCCCAAGCTTTCGCAAGTAAAAACTTCTCATTTCTCATGGTCGTAAATTCAAAAGCCGGCACGATCATATCTCCTGGACGAATGCCGAAGCTTTCTGTTTCTTCTCGATCACTTGAGCCCACATCAATAAACATTGACTTGATATCGAAGGATTTTTGACGTTCGGCTGCAGTCATCAAATGAGGCGGCTTTGATCCAATAATGCCAGGGATTTCTTCGCCACTACGAGTAATCACCGTAACTTTTTGCGATAACATAACGTGAGGTACCCAGCCCCCCACCGTTTGGAATTTAATAAAACCACCTGCATCAATTTGAGTAACCATAAAACCTACTTCATCAAGGTGGCCTGTAACCATCACTTTAGGTCCCTCTGCTTGTCCTCTTTTAAGTGCAATACTACTTCCAAGTCCATCACGATGAAGCTCATCTGCAGCATCTTTTATGTAAGATTCAAACACTTGTCTTGGTTGGCGTTCATTTCCAGCAATTCCTTTTGCATCTGTCAATGCTTTCAACATTGCTAATTCTCGATCCATACTAGCACATCCTTTCCCTTCGTTCATGTTTTTTATTATAACAGAAAAAAGGCATAAAGCTTGCTAGAATGCACTAAAACCGAAAATTCAAGTTTAAATAAGCGCCTGAATTTTCGGTTTATTGTTGATTACATACTCAATTGTAAATTTGTCGGGTTCATTAACGTGATAGTGCTCACCACCGAAAACTTCTTAAAAATCTTAGCCTCTTCACTTTGCGCTTCGCTATTTGAAGCAACTTGGCGGAATCCATTTTGACCTGTCAACCCTTTATGCCAAGTACTACCAGCGCTTGCGAGTCCGACACTTTGATTTTTAAATGGTGTTTTGCCAGAAGTCGTATAAACCAACTCAATGGCATCACTATTCACCCAGCCTCCTTGAGAACCAATCTCAATTTGGTACCAGATTTTATTGCTATCTATTTTGGCTTCACTTAAAATTTCAATTTTAGGATCGAAATCATTTGAAAAACTAGCGACAAGTTTCGCTTTATGCGCATTTGGCGAACTCCAAATATTTAAGACCCGCTGCTCTTTCATTTTGCCAACTGCATAAGTTTGAGTCACAGATGGCATTTGATCAAACGTAAAATCTTGATTGTCGTAAGCCGCTAACCCAAATTTTTCAATCACTTCAATTAACTTCGATGCGTATGTCGGATCAGATGAGTAGCCTGTTCCGGCTAGCGCTTTTGCTGCTAAACGAAAATTCGTTTCTCCGAGCAAGCATTCATATAGTTTTTTATTCCAGCTTGGACCCTTAGCAAATAAAAGCGCGTGGTCATTCAGCGACTCATACCATGATGGGTATGCTTTAAAAGCAGCTTTTGTCCCAACGTAGACAGCACCGTTGTGTTCTTTAGTAGGCAAGTAAATGGAACTCCCTCGGAAGGCTCCTTTAATGCCAAATAAATTTTTCCCTCTCACAGCAAGCTGACTCTTTCCCCAGTTCGATTCTAAGATCGCTTGAGAAATCGTAATGCTAGCTAAAATCCCATGTTCTTTTTGAACTCTTTTTGCATGTGGCGCAATTTCATTAATGAAAGTTTGTTGCGCGGAAGTTAACAGAGCAGATGAAACATCCGCCTTTGCTTGCATAGGAAGAGCAATCATCGAAAACGATAGGCTGACGAGCCCTATTCTAAGCAAGTGCTTCTTAGCAATTGAAAACATAATGAGTTTGCACATCCTTTTTTGAATAAATTTTTATAGCCATTCGGATATAAAAACATGTGTTCTTTCTTAGCAACCATTTCATTCTAACAAAACTTCTATGTAATATATATTTCTTTTAGGTTACAAAAATGACAAAACAGTAAAAACCATTCGCTTGCCAAGGTTGCCCAAAACGAAAAAAAACAAAAAAAAGGATCGAAACGCACTTTATTAGGTCTAATGAACTATCAATAAGACAACTAAAAAGTGTTGATTTCGATCCATTTTGGTTATTTTCGTTGAATTAAATCGGCTTTAATCCAACCTGCTGTCTTCCCATCTACAGCAAATTGAACCCATTTTCCATTGGTTGTATCTGCCACGCGTAAGACATCTAAAGTATCTCTTGCATAAAAAGCGAGGTCTTCATTCTTAGTCGCACCAGGCAGTCCATAAGGCATCCCATAAACGATCCCTTCTGCGTCTTTTTTAACCTTAGCCTTATAGCCAGCTAGTTGGTTTCGAATGACTTTAGCCCCGACCTGATCGTAACTAGTTAAGTCATAATCCTCAATCAGTGCCGTAAGTTTCGAAGCATAAGTTGGATCCGTCGCATATCCTGCATCCATGATGGCTTTGGCAGCTGTTTTATAATCTGCCGCATCAATCACGGCGCGGTATTTATTTTTCGACCAAGAAGTCCCATTCAAAAAGAGATTAGCATGGTCATCAAGGGATTCATCAAAACTTGCATATTTTCGGAAATTCGCCTTGATCTCGATCCATTTCCCATCTTGAAACTCCTTTGTCGTCATATTAATTAACGGAGCTCCCGCTGAGCCTTTTACCCCAAATAAATTATTTGCTTTTAGTGCTAGTTCACTTTTTCCCCAGTTTGATTCTAAAATCGCCTGAGCAAGCGTCACGCTCGTCAAAATGTTGTGTTCCTTTTGAATTTGTTGCGCGTGTGGAACAAGTTTGCTAATGAAATGCTGTTTTTCGTTGTCATAAGCAGGAGATGGTGCCGTAAACTCTAAATACGCATTTCGGAGCATCCCAGCCAAAACGAACAGAAGAACAACCGATGCAAAAATGCCCGTCAAAAAGTAAATTCGTCGCTTCTTCTTTTTCGTCCACTTTCTCAAAAAAGCATCTCCTCCTGTTTCTTTTAGCTAAACAATACGCGAAAAAATGAGAGAAATCAAGCCATCTTAAGACTGATTTTAAGATTCTTTTAGAAAACTTAAGACTTTCTTTCCCGTAAAAAAACTCCTCGCACTAGCGAGAAGCTTTTCTACTATTTCGATGCAAGCGTAATGCGTTCGCGCCGGTGTTCACCCTTTTCCATTTCGTCCACAAAGCCAAGTGCGTAATCCGCAAAACTAATTTCGCTTTCACCTTTGGCATTCGTGAGCAAGTTATCTGCGCCCACTTGATAGCTTCCTGTTGCAGCTCCATCAGGATTAAAGAAAGCAGATGGACTAATATACGTCCAGTTCAAATTCGTTGTCGCTTTCAGTTCATCAAAAGCTTTTCCCATATTGGAAGCCGTTGGAAGGAAGGCTTCTGGAAAATCTTTCGTATCCATAAGTCGTGTTGTTTTTTCAGGATCCACATATAAACTACCGGCTCCCCCAACAACCATCAACCGAATTTCTTCATGCCCTTTTAAAAGATCGATCAAATGAGCAAGCGAACTTTGGTGAAGCTCTTCCTTTCCTTGAGGTGCATTAAACGCATCAACAACAACATCTTGTCCTTGCAAGTCTTCAAACGTTAAATCAAATAAATCCTTTTCAAGCACTTTCACATTCGGATTCGTTATCTTTTCCTTATGATGAACAATCGCAGTCACTTCCATGCCCCGCTTAACAGCTTCCTCTAAAATCAAATGACCGGCTTTCCCTGCTGCTGCAATAATTGCTACTTTCATGATTTTTTCCTCCTTATATGTAACCAAAACAGTTACAATTGAATGTTTTTTATAGCAAGGTAAACTTTTAATTTACCTTGCTTTCCATACTCACACGAATGTCATTGAGACTTACTTGTTTTAATTCCGCTTCCATCTTTCGCTGCGCTGTCAAAAAAGCATTATCAAGCGCTTCTTGAATATGAGCGCCAACAAAACAATTCGGATTGGGGTTTTTATGCATATCAAACAACTGCTTTTCCCCTTCTACCGCTCTATACACTTCATAAAGTGAAATCTCTTCGGGACTACGCGTCAAATAAGTTGCGCTAGTACCAGGACTTGAATGAAGCAGTCCGGCTTTCTTTAACAGACTCATGATGCGCCGGATCACCACTGGATTTGTTCCGACACTGCCCGCGATATCCTCAGAGGTCATTTGTTCGCCGCGACTTTGATCAACCAACGTTAAAAGATGAACCGCGACGCTAAATCGCGTTGAAATAGCCATGCCATCACCTCTTTGTAACTATTATAGTTACAACTAATTCTTTTGTCAATTCACTTGTTTTTTGAAGCGACCGAAATCTTTCCAAAAGCTTTTTGCAAGAAGTAGAGACGCCCTTGCCATTTGAAAGCACTTTGCCGGTCCAAAAGTAACGCTTCAAACATTTTGCGCTTCCTTTTCGGCAGCCTTGCTAAATTCGATTTCATATCCGCTTGCTCCATGTAGCTTGCAACCAAACCTCTAATCGCCTCGTAATCTGCTTTTGGCGCAAGAAAAAGCCATTCGATCATCGAAAATAAATCAATCGCAAGAAACTTATCTTTTTTTGCTTGAATCAATTTAGCATCTGTGACACCCTTAAATGCCTTGTCGCAAACTCGTAAAGCATCTAACCGGTCTTTGACCATCCGAATATTATTGCGCTGCTGGGTAATCGATCCTGAAGTTTCTCTCGAGCGCCAGTAGTACCCTATGGATGCGAGTAAATTGACACGTTCAGCTTTTAGATAGGCTGGAATCACAACTGGAATATCTTCAAAAGTCTTCCCTACCGGAAAGGCAAATTGATTTTCATCCCAAAAGCTCCGTTTGAACAATTTGTTCCAGCTCGTCGTATCATAAAGCAACTCGTTCGTTTCGCGCAAATTCGTTCCTAGCTTGGTTTCTTGCATAAAACGCTCATGTAGAACAGAAGGATACACATCCTCGCCGCGAAGTCGGCTAACTCCGATCGTGACGATTTCCGCGTCTACTTGCTCTAGGCTTTTCACCATGCGTTCATACATCGTTCTGTCAATCACATCGTCGCTATCGACAAACGCAAGATAAGTGCCCGTCGCCCGCTTCACACCATCATTTCTTGCAGCAGATAAACCACTATTTTCCTTACTGATCACTTGAAGAGTAGGATACGTTTGTTGTAGCTGCTTTAATTTTTCCCCCGTATCATCTGTTGAACCGTCCTCTATCACAATTACTTCAAGATCTGGGTAAGACTGATTCATCACAGAATCAATACAAGCTTCAATATATTCGCTCACATTGTAAGCGGGGATAATCACACTTACTTTCATGTTTTTCTCCTTAAAAGCCAGTTTTTTGGCGTCTTTTTTCAAACGGTACTTTCCAAACCAAATCACCGAGCCGAACAAATCCGGCGAGGTAAAGGCACACGGCCAGTTTTTTTAGTTTCGCCGTTAATCCAGCGCCAGATATGTACCCATTTTTTTTCCAACGCGGGAACTTTTGTTTTAAGACTTGCTTCACCTGCGTTAAAGCTTCCTTACGCATTTTAATGGATTCAAGCTCAATGATTTTCCGAAGAACTGTGCGATACACGAGGTGTTCCATGTAAAGCCATTCAAGTTCCTGCTCATTTCCAGTATAAACCCCTAGCCGCTTCATTTCTGCTTCGACATGCTGAAGCATCGGAATCACTTCCAAAAACTTCAAATCTTGTTTCAAATTGGACTGGGAATCCACGCGATCCGTTTGATAAAAATAAAGCGCGTCATCAAGCTTCACAGGATTTTTTGCGCGCAAAACAACAGCAGGAATCATCCCCAAATCCTCATACCAAGTGCCAAGCGGAAAGCGAATATCTTGAAGTAGCTTGGCCGCATAAAACTTATTCCAAGGAACGCTCCCTGCATCTGTCAGTAAGTAGCCAGATTTTCGAGGTACATATTGCTTTTTCCCATCTTGATTTACATTGTAAGACGTAAACAAAATAAGATCAGACTGAGCTTCTTCAGCGGTTGTAAGACAAATTTCAACTAAATCTTCCCGAATAAAGTCATCGCTATCTACCATTATAATATAATCGCCCGTTGCGAGATCAAGCCCAGCATTTCTTGCCCCTGCTTGACCACTATTTGGTTGATGAATTTTTTTCACACGAGTATCCGTCAATTCATCCATCAATTCCCCAGAAGAATCCGTCGAACCATCGTCAATCAATAAAATTTCAAGATGCGGATAGGTTTGATTCAGTATCGAATCCACACAGCGCATCAAATCTTTTTCTACATTATATATAGGAACAATCACACTGACTAATTTTTCTTTCATTTTCGAACTCCTTTACGTAAAGAAATACGCCTCCCTTTAAGGATACCCGTTCTGAAAACTTTTGTCTATCGCAAACAAAAAGCGGTTGGGATTTTCTCCCAACCGCTTTCAAGCTTTTCTTAATTAATTTCAATTTTTGTATGGTTGCTGTTTTCCAGTTTTGGAAGGACAATGTTTAAAACACCATCCGAAAAATCGGCTTTCACACCATTTGCATCGACATTTTGAAGAGCAAAGCTTCTACTCATAGAGCCGCTTGAACGTTCACGACGAATAAAGTTTCCTTCTTCATCTTTCACGTCCGCTTTGTTTTCACGTTGCCCTTTAATTGTCAAAAGGCCATTTTCAAAATCAACACGGATATCTTCTTTGTTAAAACCTGGTAAATCCGCTTTTACTTGATAGTTTTCCTCAGTTTCCGAAATATCGACATTCATTTGGCTTCCATTTAATAGGCTAAAGTTTCCATCAAAAACAGATGGGAATAAGTCAAAGAAGTCACTGCGATGCATTTGTGGTAAGTTCATCATCATTCATCACTCCTCGTAACCTTCTTATTCTTACCTTACAGTCTTATTGTATTCCTTTAGTCAGAAAAGGTCAAAGTTTTTGCTTCACTGCAAACCGAAGGACTGTTTTTAAATTTTCGGGCGCTGTCCGTCTTGGATCTGATAAGTAAATCTCCTTATGATCTTTTGATACTCGTTCCAGTCCTTGTTCGGCTGCAAATTGCTCCATTTGGGCAAAGCTTGCGGATTCCGAGTCGTAAGAGCCAAGATGAAGCATTTGAATCGAAGGCCCTTCCGTTAATTCTTCTAGCTTCAATTTACGAAGCTGATCATTCGAGATCTTCTTTTCAAGTAGCGGCTTGATTTCTTCAAATAACGTTTGAGTAACAAATTCAGGTTGTCGAATCATGATTTTATACGCAAAGAGAGACTTATCAAGCGGACCCGAATCCCGTTGTTTCGTAGTCCATTCTCCTTCAAGCGGGTAAACTGTATATTCAAAATAGCCATCAGGAGTGAAGCCTTTTTTAGGTAGCATTCGAATTGTATAGCTAGCCGCATAAAGCGTAGCTACAAGCTCTTGAAAAGCCGTTTCATTAGGATCTCCTTCGCCTTCAATTGTCAGGTAACCAAATTTTGGAACATCAATAAAAACTGGTTGTTTCTTGGGAAGATAAAGTTCTTTTTCTTCTTTTCGCCATTCATATTTCATTTCTTTTCTCTCCTCGTAAAATATATTTTAGAAAGATAAATGATCTTCCCTAAATGTTTCATTTCTTTTCCTTACGGAATAAGT
>NZ_JAATJW010000022.1 GCF_011800755.1 Listeria valentina | reverse complement strand
AATGAAAAGGAGGCTCTTTATTTTGAAAATTTTTAAGTATTTACTCTTTTTGTGTCTACTTTATTGACATCTATCCAAGTCTTCTTCCCTTTGGCGCATCTGGTAGAGGATGGCTTCATAAGTTTGCTGCGCAATTTCTTCCCCTTTTTGCTGAAAACGATGAATATCCTCTGCTTGCTCCTCAAGTTCTTGCCTTTGTTGTCTGTATTCTTCTCGCAGCTCTTCTTCAGTTTTCATATACCAACCTCCCTAACTCATCCCAATTGCTGCGCTAATTCGTGATCTTTTTGTTTAAGAGCCTCAATACTCTGTTTAATTTCTTTTGCCAAATGATCAAATTTAGTCCCCATCTTTTTTACTTTATTGATTTTTTTCTGATATACCTCGCAGGGTTCAATGACTAATCGTTTTTCTGTGCAACCTACGCTTTCTAATTCCGCTAAGATTTCACTTTCTGTGAGCATATCTCCCACTCGGCGTGCTTCTTGTAGTATTTCTTTCCAAATCTTTTCGACCTTGTCCATGCCGTTTTGGTACACTTTTATGACATGAGCTGTGACCGCTTTAAACTCCGCCACAGCTGTTTCTACAACGGCTAATGCTCGACTATCATCTAAATAGATCTGTTCATTCGTCGAGATGCCTCCACCACTTGCTTGGAATTTCTTTTGTATTATTTCGAGATCATATAACTTGGCTATGTACTCGGTCATGGCATAGCGTTCTGCTTGTTGGACAATGGCTTCTTGGTTGTATTCATTATTGAGTATCTTTAGTCTTCCATCTTTATCAAACTTCCAATTACTTAACTGGTGATAGTCAATAATGTTCAAATGAGAACCCATTTCCATGCTCACTTTGATTTCGGCGTCTGTCCCATCTCCACCAAAGTTTCCAATAACATCTGCCCGATTCCGATAATTCGTTAACATACCTGGATTCGCTTTGATCCACTTTTTGGCTTCCTCCGATAAAATATTCGATGGGTCTGGACCATTAAATCCGACATTACGCCACTGATTTTCAGCAGCAATCATAAGTGCTAAGTATTCTCCGAGTGAGTGTCCAGTTGTTGTAATCCTAGAATTAGAATAGTCTTTCTTCACTTGGTCAGCGAATTCTCGTGCTGTTATTGCCTGTCCATCAACTTCTGTATTTTTAAAAGGATTAAGTGGATTTTGATCTAATTTTTCTTCACCTTTTATGACGGTTTCTAAATCTGTGTTTCGATCTTGTGCATCAGAAAAGTTTGTTCCTGCATAGGCAATGACAACTTCGCTAGTGTCGACTTTACCATGTTTATCCACTGGTGCTACTGCCATGGCTTGCATGCCGTTTTTTGAGTTATCCTCTGCTTTTATAACTTTATAATTTTGAGATAGATTCTTATTTTTTATGATATTACCTTTCTTTAAAGGAACATCAACCTTTTTTCTATCAACATTGTAGGCTATGTCAGATAAAATTCTATTATCCTGTTCTGTAATCATTTGAAGCCACCTTCGAATTGAATATCAATATTGTCTAAGTCCTTATGCTCATTTACTTTATTCTTTAACTTGAATGAATCAGGATCATAATAGATACTTATCATATTGTTTTTTATGTTACTAGTATCTTGAAATGTAAAGGTTATTATATTATTCTCATTAAGCTTAGCTGAAAGTGTCCAACTTCCAGTCATCTTGTTTTCAGATAGTTTACCAAACTGTATTTTTTTAACACCTTCATAATTTTGTACTATATATAACGCTACTTCTTTTTTTACTTCTTTACTTTCTTTATTATCCATATACATCTTCCCTCCAATAATTAAGACAACCACAATTATCACTACTGCAACAGAAATTAAAATAATCCTGCCCTTTTTCATCTCATCTCTCCATCCATTCTACTTCTTCGTATATCAAAAATGCCTCTTAAAGTATACAATAAGAGACATTTTTTGGAAATTAAAACCCAAAGTTTTCGGACATCTGTTGTTGGTCTTGCGCTTTCACTTCAGTCGATATTTTTTGAAGTCGTTGCTCGATTTGATCCATCAAATTCGCGAACTTGGTTACTTTCGATTTTAATTGGTTGAATTGATTATCAAAGCATGCAAAGGGTTGCCCCTCCAATTATTCCGAAGTTGTTCTTGTAATTGCGATAACCG
Organism: Listeria valentina; assembly: GCF_011800755.1. Classification (GTDB taxonomy): domain Bacteria; phylum Bacillota; class Bacilli; order Lactobacillales; family Listeriaceae; genus Listeria; species Listeria valentina. The sequence continues at coordinate 36,319 of NZ_JAATJW010000022.1, read as the reverse complement.
TTGTAACATTGCTCAATATCACGTGCACTTGTGCCATAAGCCTTGACGCGATCGAGCAACTCGTCAGGTGTCATTCTGACTTGTCCGAATATAAAATCCATCTCTTGATTATGTATTTTTCTTTCAATTATAATATACCATAATCCAGAAAAGAAATTGTGTCGATTTAATGAACTTTTTATTGAATCATATACAAAAAATATAACCAACTTGTGGGCGCTAAAGGTATATTAAGCCCATATAGATTATAAAAAAACATCTTATTCATGATTAATGAATAAGATGTTTTTCAATTTACTTTTTAACGCCCTCGGAGGGAATCGAACCCCCATTTTAAGAACCGGAATCTCACGTGCTATCCGTTGCACCACGAGGGCAATTTTCACCGTACGAATAATAATTATAGACGAAAACCCTGCTTTTTACAAGTTTTATTCAAAATTTAAAGCCTTTCATTTGACCTACTTTGACCTTTGTTATATGATATAATCATTACATGAGAAAGAAGCATTTTCTCATTCTAAATTATTGATATTCACAGGAGGAATCTTGATATGAATTTAATCCCTACAGTTATTGAACAAACAAGCCGTGGCGAACGTGCTTATGATATCTACTCTCGCCTTTTAAAAGACCGTATTATTATGCTTGGCTCTCCAATTGACGACAACGTAGCTAACTCTATTGTATCGCAATTACTTTTCCTTGATGCCCAAGACCCTGAAAAGGATATTTTCCTTTACATTAACTCTCCAGGCGGTAGCATCTCTGCTGGGATGGCGATTTACGACACAATGAATTTCGTCAAAGCTGATGTACAAACAATCGGCATGGGGATGGCTGCTTCAATGGGATCATTCCTTCTTGCAGCGGGCGAAAAAGGAAAACGTTTCGCTCTTCCAAACTCAGAAATTATGATTCACCAACCATTAGGTGGCGCACAAGGACAAGCAACTGAAATTGAAATTGCTGCACGTCATATTTTAAAAATCAAAGAACGCATGAACCAAATTTTAGCTGATAAAACTGGTCAACCACTTGAAGTCATTGCGCGTGATACAGATCGTGATAACTTCATGAGTGCAGAACAAGCAAAAGAATATGGCTTGATCGATGACATTATCGTAAACAAAGCTGGCTTAAAATAAGCATTACCTAAGGCCTTGCATCTTTCACAAGATGCAAGGTTATTTTTATGCACAATTTTGCAACTATGTATCGCCTCTTTTTTGTAAATGTTACAAATTTTTTAATATCTTCGAATTAGTCTTTCTTTTTAAAGAATTTGGTGTATAATAACTCCTAAAACTAAATAAAAAGGAGAGATTTTATGGCAACAATCGCAGCATTCCTGGCGGTGATGGTCGCTATCTTCGTTGGTGAGTGGGTTTCCACTTGGACGAAAGCGCTTGTCCCGTCTCTTTTCATCACTTCGGTTATTTTCATCATTGGTTACTGGACAATTTTTCCGAAAGACCTTGTCGAAAAAGCTAGTTTCGGCGTCAACTTTGCAGGTATCTGCGTACCTCTTCTGCTAGTCCATTTAGGAACGAGCATGAATCTAAGACAACTTGCGAGGCAATGGAAAGCAGTTGCCATTAGTCTCCTTGGTGTTTGTGGAACCCTTCTACTAACACTTACAATCGGGAGTTTCATTTTTGATGTTCACACCGTTTTAGCTGCTGTCCCGGCTATGGTTGGCGGAATCGTCTCAGCTCTTCTAATGAGCGATAGTTTGAACCAAATTGGCTTAACATCACTTGCCACGTTACCGGTCTATATGATTATGTTTCATGGTATTTTTGGTTATCCAATCACCTCGCTCATGCTCAAAAAAGAAGCACGACGTTTGCAAACCAACTTCCAAAGCGGAAACATTAGTTCAGCCGATTCGCTAGAAGCAACTGAAGAGGAAGATTCCAAAAAATTTATTGAAAAGCTGCCAAATGACTACAAAACAGGTGCATTTATCCTAGCACGTGTTATACTAGTTGCATTAATCGCTTTTGTAGTCAGTCAATTGATTCATAACTTTATTAATTACAACATCTTGTGTCTACTTTTCGGCGTTGTTTTCTGTGAACTTGGTTTCCTAGAAAAAAACGCGCTTCACAAAGCTGGGGTTTTCAATTGGCTCATTTACGGGTTAATTGCTTACATATTTATGCAGCTTAGCACTTCGACTCCAAAAGGATTTGTTTCTTACATTCCTGAAATCATCATTTTGCTTGTTCTAGGCGTTATCGGAATGTACCTTATTTCACTTCTATTGTCGAAATATTTGAAGCTTTCGAAAGAAATGGGCTTCGCCGTGGCATTAACCTCACTGCTTGGTTTTCCAGCCGATTATATCCTAACGAACGACGTAATTAAAGACGTCTCAAAAGATCCTAAAGAAGTCGACTACTTAACCAGAAACATGTTACCACCAATGCTTGTCGGCGGGTTCACCACCGTCTCAATCGCTTCCATTATTATTGCATCAATTTTCATAAAATTCATATAGAAAGTAGGACAAAAACATGACAAAAACAAAATTCAAAAATGCACAAGTTTTTACAGGAAACGGGGAACAGTTTGAACAAATTGATTTTGGTGTTGACGAGTCAACCGGACGCCTCTTTTTCGATCTTGAAAACCACAGCTTTGATGTTGAGAAAGACTTGGGTGGCAGGTTTGTAATGCCTGGTCTCATCAATTGCCACACTCACGTGGTTCTTGACCCTTTCTTCAAAATCGGTGGACTTTCAACCGTTTCAAGCAAAGAAGCAGAAGCTGTACGTGGAACCTTCATCGCACTAGATAACATCCAAAAATCGCTGAAACACGGTGTTACCTATCTTCGTGACTGTGGTTCTTCCTTTGATATCGATATCAAGCTTTCTCAGCTTGAAAAAGAAGGTCATTTATTTGCACCGGGTATCGTCGGATCTGGTCCAGCGCTTGTGATGACTGGTGGACATGGGGTTGAGCTTGGACTTGAAACAGATGGTCCTGATGAAATGAGAAGAAATGCCCGTCGCAATATCAAAAATGGCGCGCGAAACATCAAAATGATGGCTACAGGTGGAGTAAGTGTAGATGGCGAAAAACCAACAGATGTTCAACTTAGTGAAGAAGAAATGCGCGTAGCCGTTGAAGAAGCCCATCATAAAGGCTACACAGCTTGCGCCCATGCGCAGGGCACGGAAGGCATCAAAAATGCTATCCGAGCAGGCGTTGACTCGATTGAACATGGCGTTTACCTTGACGACGAATCCATCCAAATGCTTCTTGCCCACGGTACATTTGTAGTCCCAACTCTGATTGCACCTTACGCTATCAATCAGCATCCAGATGTGCTGCCAGAATTCATGGTTGCCAAATCCGTTGAAATTTCGGAAGCACATTTTGAAAGCATCGGAAAAGCAGCTAAAGCGGGCGTCAAGCTAGCGCTTGGAACCGATTCAGGTACGGCCTACAATGACTTTGAAAATAGCGCCGCCTTTGAAATGGAGCTCATGGTTCGCGCGGGAGTTACCCCGCTTCAAGCCCTTCAAGCTGCTTCCAAAAACGCCGCTGAACTTTTGAAAATCGATCGAGAAACTGGAACTCTTGAAGATGGAAAATTGGCTGACTTCCTTGTTCTAAAAGAAAACCCACTTGAAGATATCCGAGCTGTACAAGGCGAAAAAGATGTCTACAAAAAAGGAAGACTTGTTTAAAAGAGAAAAACAATATTAATTCCATAAGCTGAAATAAAAAACCTCTCGTTGAATTCATTAATTGATTAAAATGAATAGAAACGAAGGTTTTTTTATGAAGAAAGTAAATATGGACTCCTTTTTAAAATCAAGTTACTTCATTTAACTTCTTGTAAAAATAATCATTTCTGAAATAACATTCATTTTATAATATTATTATATAAGCGAGGTGTTTAAAAATGAGCAACATCATAAAAAAAACAAGAAAAGCAAGAAAGCAAGGAAATACCTATATTACTTCATTACCAATGGAAGTCATTCAAGCATTATCTATTTCCGAAGGTGATCAAGTTGAATTTATTGTGAAAGATCAGCAAGTAAATATAAAAAAGAAAACCCCTATTGATACGAAGAATATTTCTGCAAATTTTTATGAAGAAATTGATCAGCTGATGGATCAATATGATACGACATTTCATAATCTGGTTAACCGCTGATGAAGTATCTATCGCTAGAAGAAATCGTTGCGATGAATTATGCACTTATCAGAAGATATAGTCCGGGGGAATTAGTCGGTGTTAAAGACATGAATGCGCTTGAGATGACCGTTGCTTTGCCTAAACAAGAAGTTTTTAACAAAGAGTTGTATCCCACAGTTTTGGATAAGGCATATATTCTCTTTTTTAATTTAATCAAAAAGCACTGTTTTCACAATGCGAATAAAAGAACAGCCACTTTACCGTTATTATTATTTCTAAAAAGAAATGATATTGACGTTCAAATTAGTCAAAAAAATCTAGAAGAGTTAGCTATAGGAGTAGTTCTTGATCAAATTGGCAAAGAACAATTCATGACTTATTTTTAGATCTCTCTGGCACTGATCCACTTTTGATCATATTAAAATGCAATAGTCAAAGGTAGGACTTATAGCTAGCTTTATTAATGAGAAAAAGAGCTTTCTACAGATGTAAGATTAATCTGTAGAAAGCTCTTTTTTGTCGTCAAGCTCGACTATATTGAATTGGGCCTGCTATTTCTTCACCAAGTTGGCTAGCTGCTTCTCTTGCAAAATATGGATTGCGAAGTAGTTCGCGTCCAAGGAAAATCAAATCAGCACGTCCGTTTCCAAGGATTTCTTCAGCTTGGATTGCATTTGTAATCAGACCAACTGCCCCGGTTGCAATCCCTGCGCCTGCTCGAATTTTTTCAGCGAACGGGACTTGGTAGCCTGGATAGCTGTTTGGTGCAACAGGGACTAATCCGCCGCTAGAAGTATCCACAAGTTCTACGCCATCTGCTTTCATCCATTTTGCAAAAGGAATGTAATCATCCGACGTTAAGCCACCATGTGCGTAATCATCTGCTGAAATTCGAACCACAACAGGTCCATCCCAAACTTCGCGAACAGCTTTAATTACTTCGCTTAAGATCCGGTAACGATTCCCCGCTGGGCCGCCGTAAGTATCTTCACGCCGATTTGTGAGTGGTGAAAGAAATTCATGGAGCAAATAGCCGTGCGCGGCGTGGATTTCAATTACGTCAAAGCCCGCTTCTGCTGCCCGGTAAGCCGCGCGTTTAAAGTCAGCCACTACTTCCTTGATTTCCTCACTAGTAAGTTCTTCAGGTGTTCCATATTTATCACTAAAAGGAATGGCAGAAGGTGCAACAATTCGACCTTCAAGTTCTGATTTTCTGCCTGCATGCGCAAGTTGAATGCCTGCTTTCGCATCGTGATAGTGAATACCGTCTGTAATCCGCTTAAGCATCGGAATTTGCTCGTCATTCCAGATTCCAAGGTCATTTGCTGAAATTCGTCCAACGGCTTGTACAGCTGTGGCTTCGGTGAAAACAAGGCCAACGCCACCTGCTGCACGCGACATGTAATGAGTTAAATGGAAGTCTGTTGCAATTCCATCTTCTTTTTCAACTGAATACATGCACATCGGCGACATCACAATCCGATTTTTAAGCGTTACATCTTGCAATTTGTAGCTAGAAAATAATTTCGACATCAAACTCGCATCCTTTTCCTTATTTTTTAATGTTCAAAAACACGGAGCCCCACTTGTGACGGGGCTTCTCCATTTCGAAGTCGCTCGGCTATCTGATCAATTTTACGTAATCTATGATTGATTCCCGATTTGGAAATAGGTCCCGCACTGATCATTTCCCCAAGTTCTTTAAGCGAAACATCTTCATGAGTCACTCGTAGCTCAGCGATTTCACGCAACCGTTCTGGTAGAGCATCTAGACCCACTTCCGCTTGAATGAATTTAATATTTTCAATTTGTCGCACAGCCGCGCTAATCGTTTTATTCAAATTCGCCGTTTCGCAGTTCACCAGCCGGTTGACCGAATTTCGCATATCACGCATGATTCGTACATCTTCAAAGTGCAGAAGCGCTGAAGTGGCACCAATAATACTAAGGAACTCTGTAATTTTTTCTGCTTCTTTTAAATACGTAATCGAGCCATTTTTCCGCTCAAGCGTCCGTGCGTGAAGCCCAAATTGATTCATCAAATCGCAAATCGCTTCATTGTGCTCCGAATAGACCGAAAAAATCTCCAAATGGTAAGAAGAAGTTTCCGGGTTATTTACAGAACCACTCGCAAGAAACGCACCACGGAGATAGGCCCTCTTCGCATTCCTTTTTTTCACAAAACCTCTGTCAATTGATTTGATAAACGTGAAAGAATCTTTTAAAATATGCAGATCTTCCAAAATCTCACGTGTTTTGACTTTCAAACGCACAATATAAACATTATTCTTTTTCAGCTTCATCTTTTTTCGTACTAAAAGCTCAATCGGAATATTATAAAGCCGCTTTAAAAGCTGATACATCCGTCTTGCTGTCGCCGCATTTTCCGTTTGAACGTCCGCCACCATGGCGCCGTTTGAAATGGAAACCGCTCCATTCATCCGAATAAAGGCAGCAAGTTCCGGCTTCGCTTCATCATCCGTCACTTCAAAATGCGTTAATTCTTTTTTTGTTTCCGAAGCAAATGACATTTCACTCACTCCTTTTCATTATAATTCGGTAGCAAATTCAGGAGTGCTGTAGCCACTTTTTCGCCATCGTGCCGAACAAGTCCATCCTCGGTCGAGAGAAAATCATGATAAATTGCTTCAACGCCCAACTTGCTGATTCCTGCAGCGTCATGTACGACTTGTGTGACTTCATCCGGAAATAGCAATTCTTGCGGCACTTTCTCCGTGTTGATCAACGTTTTAGTAATAAATGGCTCACCGACGTGTTCCTGAATGACACGAATATGGTCCGCATCGCTAAAATAATCGGTTTCTCCAATTTGCGTTAAAATATTAGTGATATAAACTTTTTCAGCCTTTGAATTCACAACCGCTTTGGCAATTCCTTTCACAAGCAAATTTGGCAAAAGGCTCGTATAAAGGCTTCCCGGGCCGATCACAATCAAATCTGCTTCTTGAATCGCTTGCGTCGCCGTCTCTAGTGGCTCCACATCTTCTGGTTCAATAAAAGCACGTTTGATCGGTTTGTTTTGTAGCGGAATAAGCGATTCACCCGTAACGATATCGCCATCTTCCATCTCTGCTTTGAGAATAAGCGGCTTATCCGTAACCGGAATCACCTTGCCGCGAATTCGTAGTACTTTCGCCAAAACATCAATCGCATCTACATAGCTTTCGTTCAACTGTGAAAGTGCTGTTAAAATCAAATTCCCAACAACGTGTCCTGACAAATCTCCATCTACCGTAAAGCGATACTGAAACAAATCAGTCAAGCGCTTATCCGCGTTCGAAAGAGCAATCATGACATTCCGAATATCTCCCGGCGGCAAAACATCCATCTGCTGTCTGATTTTCCCCGAGCTTCCACCATCATCAGCAACCGTAACAAGCGCAGTCAGATTAATTTTTTTCTTTTTTAATCCTTTTAAAACAACAGGAATCCCTGTACCTCCGCCAATTACGACTACTTTCGGCATTGCATCCCTACTCATTTTAACTTTCCTTTCTGCGCTTCATATCACGGTGCGAAATAATCGTTTCGTATTTGGACTCAAGAGCCTTACCGATATACTCCGTAAGAGCAACAGAGCGGTGCTGTCCGCCTGTGCATCCAATAGCAACAATAAGTTGTGTTTTTCCTTCTCGTTTATAAAACGGCAACGTGAAATTAAGCAAATCAAGTGTTTTATCAAGAAATGTTTCTGTTTCTGGCCATTTCATGACATAATCATAAACTTCTTTATCTTTCCCAGTTAAAGGTCGCATCTTATCAATATAATGTGGATTTGGTAAGAAACGAACGTCAAACACAACGTCAGCATCAAGTGGCAATCCGTATTTGAATCCAAATGACATGACTTGGACGTTAAAAATATCTTTATTTTCTGCCTTAAATTCTTGGTTGATCCGATCACGCAATTCACGTGGTGACAAACGTGACGTATTAATAACGAGTTGTGCACGGCCTTTCAAATCGCTTAAAAGCTCACGTTCAGACCGAATTCCTTCGAGAACCGAGCCGTTTGGTTCAAGCGGATGGTGCCGTCTTGATTCTTTGTAACGTGAAACGAGTACTTGATCGTCCGCTTCTAAAAATAAAATTTTTGTTGTAATAAACGATGTATTATCAAGATCATCGAGTGCCGAGTCGATCGAATCAAAGAAATCACGGCTTCTTAGATCCATAACGAGCGCAATTTTATTCATCTTCCCTGATTCTTTCATCAGTTCCCAAAATTTAGGAAGAAGTGTAGGCGGCAAGTTATCAACACAAAAGTATCCTAGATCTTCTAGTGACTGCATGGCAACCGTTTTTCCTGCCCCACTCATCCCAGTAATAATGACTAATTGCAATTGATTCGAAGCCAAAATTCCACGCCCTTTCCATTTTAGCTATTCTTTTATTGTACCACATTGTAAGGAAGAAAGAATAAAAAAGAAGCTTCAAACTCAGAAGCTTCTTCCCTTCTTTCAACGTTCCACTTGCTCTAAAAGCGCATCACGAACACGCGTTAATTTAGCCAAGCTTTCTTCCGCTGTTTTTCCTTTAATACTGAAATAAAATTTGATTTTCGGTTCCGTTCCAGATGGACGAAGGCAGAACCACGAACCATCTTCTAAATAAAATTTCAAAACATCCGCGCGCGGTAGTGCAATCGCTGCCGTTTCACCAGATGCGTAAGTCGTCTCACTCCGCAAATAGTCTTCTGTTCGACTAATTTTTTCACTACCCATACTTGTCGGTAGTTGTTCGCGGAAACGCGACATCAAAGCTTTAATTTGCTCTGAACCATCTTTTCCGCTTAGCGTTAGCGAAACTAAGTCTTCTTTGTAATAGCCAAATTGCTTATAGAGTTCTTCTAGCTCATCAAACAGCGTAAGGCCACGTTCCTTCGCGTCGAGCATTACTTCCGAAATCGCAAGCACCGCTTGAATCGCATCTTTATCTCGCGTAAAAGCCTTCACCATGTAGCCGTTACTTTCCTCGTAGCCAAATTCAAATTGATGTGAACCCGTCGCTTCAAAACCTTTAATTTGTTCAGCAATAAATTTAAAGCCCGTCAACACTTCAATCATTTCCGCACCATAAAACTCAGCAATATCTCGTCCAAGGTCACTTGTCACGATGGATTTTAACACTGCAGCATTTGATGGTAACTCACCTTGCTTTTTCTTTTGCTTCAACAAATAATTCAAAATCAAAGCGCCAATTTGATTTCCCGAAAGCACATCGAATTCACCAGAATTTGTCCGCACTGCAACACCAAGTCGGTCAGCATCTGGATCCGTCCCTACGAGAATATCGGCATTTTCTTTTTCACCATATGAAATCGCAAGTTCAAAAGCTTCACGATTTTCCGGATTAGGTGACTTGACCGTTGAAAAATCCGGATCATTGATAAATTGTTCTTCTACTTTAATAATGTTTGTGAAACCAACACTTTGAAGCGCAGGCACACCAAGAATTCCACCTGTACCATGAAGCGGCGTGAAAACAATCTTAATGTCTTTTCCTTTTTCTTGAACAAGCGATTTATTCACGATCACTTCTTTAAGCTTTTGCAAATAAGGACGATCCACTTCTTCGCTGATTACTTCAAGTAAGCCTTGCGTTTTCAGAGTTTCAAGGTCTTCAATTTGAACAGAAAAAATATCTTGGATCGCATCAATGTATTCCGTAACCGCATTCGCGCTTTCTGGAGGCATTTGACCACCATCTTCTCCGTAAACCTTGTAGCCATTATATTCTGGCGGGTTGTGACTTGCCGTAATCACAATCCCACTAAAACAATTTAAATAGCGTACCGCAAAAGAAAGTTCTGGTGTGGGGCGCAGTGCTTCAAATACATAGCTTTTCACACCATGTTTCCCGAGCACAGCCGCACTTTCAAATGCAAATTCGCGTGACATATAACGTGGATCATAAGCAATCACAACGCCACGTTTTTTAGCTTCTTCACCATTTTCGGCAACAAAGCGAGCTAAACCTTCCGATGCCTTTCGAATCGTGTAAATGTTCATCCGGTTTGTTCCTGGACCGAGCACACCACGCATGCCTGCCGTACCAAATTCCATATCCCGGTAAAAACTATCTTCAAGAACCTTTTCATTACCAGCTTCCTGATCCAGCTCTTTTCGAAGTTTTTCATCTAAATCCGAATTCTCGAGCCACTTCCGGTATTCCACTTGCCAGTTCATAACTAATCCCCTCTCAAAAACCCAATTTACTTTTCATCTTTATCATCATAGCCGTTTGGATGCGCCGAATGCCATCTCCAAGCCGCACCAATAATATCGTGCATATCCGTATGTTCCGGTTCCCATCCTAGAATCCGCTTAGCCTTTTCGCTCGATGCTACAAGCGCACTTGGGTCCCCAGGACGTCGTGCTACAATTTCATCTGGAATAGCTTTCCCAGTAACTTCGCGCGCCACATCCAGCATTTCTTTCACCGAATAGCCGTTATTACTTCCAAGGTTAAAGATATTGCTTTCCCCGCCATTTTTCAGATATTCAAGTGCCAAAATATGGGCTTTTACTAAATCAACAACGTGGACATAATCCCTGATACAAGTCCCATCCTCAGTCGGATAATCATCCCCATAAATCATCAACTTTTCACGTTGCCCAAGTGCTACCTGCAAAATAATTGGCACAAGATGAGATTCTGGATTGTGGTCTTCACCAATTGAACCATCTTCCTTCGCACCCGCCACATTAAAATAGCGAAGCGCCACATAACGCGTTCCGTACGCCAAATCGCACCAGTGCATCATCTTCTCCATCATCAATTTCGAATCGCCATATGTACTTTCCGGCTTCGTGCGCATCTCTTCAGTCAGTGGCACTTTCTCAGGTTCGCCGTAAGTCGCAGCAGTAGAAGAAAACACGATATGCTTCACGCCAAACTCTTCCATCACTTCAAGCAAAATTTGCGTTCCGTGCACGTTATTATTCAAATACTCCAGCGGGATTTCCATGGATTCCCCGACAAGCGAACTAGCCGCAAAATGAATAACACCGTCAATTTTCTCCTTACGAAACACCTCTTGCAAGAACACTTTGTTGCGAATGTCCCCCTCATAAAAAGCAGCTTTTTCATGTACCGCTTGCCGGTGTCCTGTTTTTAAATTATCTACAACAACCACATCATAGTTATCCGCTATCAATTGATCTACCGCATGTGAGCCGATATAGCCAGCTCCTCCAAGAACAAGAATACTCATCCCATTTCCTCCTCGTACATTTTACATTTAAATTCATTCTACAACAAATCTTGCACTTCGTCATGTGAATTCAATAAGAATACCGCTTGTTCACAAATTTGTCATTTCTTTTTACTCAACAAAAAAAGTTGAGATCAAAAGATCCCAACTTTCCCTATTCCAATCACAGTTTTCCAGTAACCCACAATCCGAGTTGTGACAAAATCGCGCTTCCTAGATACGTACCAATAAAAACAAAGATCGCAACGATGGCTACTTTCCAAGAAGTCTTCGATAAATCAATCAAGTGATCCGCAACTGAAATTCCTGCGAACGCCAAAATCGGCGTTGTAATCGACAAGAAATCCACAGCCGCAATCGCTTGAACGAAGAAATTCGATGATAAACAGAAAATAAGCGAAACAAGCGAAACCCATCCAAGTACTGGAAAACTCTTCAAAATATTTACCGGTACTTTTTTCATGATATCCGAAACTAGAATCCCAATAAAGGAAAAGCCCCATAAAACAAAGAGTCCAATAAACGTATCCATCGAAATCGGCGTTCCTTCAGGATTTTTCCACAACTTCACTTGTTGCGTAAATAAAATAAGCGCAATACTTAAAAGTAGAACTAGACCAAATTTAATATACTTATGCTGCAGTACTTTGTTAGACACCTTGCTTCTCCCCTTTCCTTGTTAAAACGCGGTACATAAATCTTTGTAGCGGAACCGCCAAAAAGACCATCGTGTAAGTTCCCAAAAAGCTTGTTAAAAGCTGACTTGCAGCAGCAAAAGAAAGAATCGTGCCGCTTAAATCAGGAACTTGAGCCGCAAGTGTTGAAGAAGCCGCCGTCATCATGCTGGCTGATCCCACACCTGAACTCATCGCAAGTGCCCGTACATCGAATCCAAGGTAAAGTAAGAACGGTGCAAAAATACTGAAAAAGATTGCGCCAAAAAGAGTTCCGATCAAATAAATCGATAAAACGCCTCGCCCTTCCGGTGAATTGAGCGTATATTTCTCCGAGATATAAGCGAGTTCTCCTTCACGTCCAAGTCCAAGCGTTGCACCAATTGCTTCACGGCGAAGACCAAGTAACAATGCGATCGGAAGACCTAGCAGAACAGTCCCTAAGTTCCCAAGTTCTTGGAAAATAAAGACCCAGCCGATGCTGAAAATCTCTTTAATATTCGGAGCTACATCTGCCCCGTAACGTGCCATAAGTGGCAACATGATATAAATCAAGTACTTTCCAGAAAAACCAACATTTTCTTTGCTATAAATTCGTTTCAAAATCCCTTTTCTAAAATAAGGAACCCCAAGAATCATTCCGATGATGACAGCAAAAACAAGTGGAAGAATCGTAATCGTTACTTTCCCCATTTTCACTGGTACAATTCCAATTAGTTCCGAAATGGCAATAATCACTAAAACCGTTGCTAACAAATAAACAAAATTCTTTTTCATTGGTCCTCCCTTTTACGATTCAATTATACTCAAGATTTGTTGTTCATATTCTTTATAACTACGTTTGTATAACTCTTTACGATCGATTGACCCATTCATCTCTTCAAGCACATCTGCAATAAAGCCTGGAAGCGTTTCAAGAACAAATGGCTCATCAATCATTTTAAAATCATCACCGTGAATTGAGCCTGTAAACCCGCCGTAGCTAATTTGAATACAAGGCATCATAAAGGATAAATCGCCAATATCTCCAGCAGCTGCAATGCCACCACGATCTTCAATAATCGCTTCCACAGCATCATTTTTTAGATAAGCTTGCTTTACAAATTCATTCAAATAGCGATTTTGAATGAACGGTAGATACCCCATTTGCGTTTGAATATCCACTTTGCCACCCAAGCTCATGGCGCTTCCAAGAGCAGCTTGATCGAGCTTCACAGCCGTTTGCTTCATATAGTCAAGCGTTCTTGTACGCAAATCTGTACCAACGCGGACCTTATTTGGAATCACATTCGTCGACATATTCGAATTCATCAAAATCGGATTAAAACGAACAAGCATCGTGTCATCCATTTGTTGCCGCATAAAGCCTAAAGCCACATTAAATAAGTTAGACATACTGTAGGCATTAACCCCGCTAAATGGGTCAAAGCCCGCATGCGCAGCTTTTCCTTCAAAATCATAGTACTTGTACAAAAAGCCTGCCAAATCACAGTTAATTTCGATCGTCGGCTTATCAAACGTTTCACCGATTGCATGCACGCACATCGCAAAATCAATATCGTCAAAAACTCCCAGCTTCATCGCTTCCGGTTTCCCACCATAATATGTAATTTTTCCTTGCGAACGTAACGTTTCACGATATTCCAAATCTAAAAATTCCTCTGCAGGAACGAATACAAAAACGATATTAAAATCAAATTTTTCATAAGCTTTAGAGCTTACCAAGTAGGCATATAAAGCGAGCGCTGTCGTAATTTGTGTAAAGTGCCCACAATTATGAGCCGCGCCCGTTTCCGGATCAGCGTTGAAATGCGTTGGTGCGTAAACCGCATCCAGTTCAGCGATAAACGCCATCGTCATTTCCTTATCCTTCGAAAGCCACGTTTTGATCCCCGTTGCACTAAAATGTTCCAACTGAGCATCCGGATTCTCCTTCAGCAAAAAGTCTTCCACCACTTTTTTGGTGTACACTTCTTTGTATCCTAATTCTGGATGATCGAACAAATCATGTGCAATTTTTGACATTTCTTCAAAGCGTTCACGAAAAAACATATTCAAGCCACCTTTTCATTATTTTTAAATTCCGCAACAAAAGCTCTACAGATGATTTGTTTCTGTTAAAAAATACAGCTGGAAAACTTTCATGAAATCATTTTAACATAACATTTCCTTCATAGATATAGCATTCTGTTGGATTTTTCTAATATTTGCAAAATCATTTACATAAAAAGAAACTCTCGCTTTTCAAAAAGCGAGAGTTTCTTAACGTTATTTATTAACTTCTTCAAGTGCCAAGGTTTCCTTTAGCTCTTCCACAAATTTCTGCGCATTTTGTCCAGCAATGCCGCCATCGCCAGTTGCCGTAACAATTTGTCGAAGCGATTTCGCGCGCACATCGCCTGCCGCAAAAATCCCAGGAATAGTAGTTTCCATTTCTTCATTCGTTACAACATAGCCTGATGCGTCAGTAATGCCCAAGTCGCGAAAAGGCTCAGTAAGTGGAACAAGTCCAACATAGATGAAAACACCTGCAGCTGGAATATCACGTTTAGAACCATCTTTTGTAGATACTAGACGCACTCCAGTTACTTTCTTCCCATCACCAAGAATTTCTTCCACTTCAGAATTCCAAATAAAATCTACTTTGTCATTTTTAAATGCACGATCTTGCAAAATTTGTTGCGCACGGAGTTTATCACGGCGATGAATTACAGTTACTTTATCCGCATAACGTGTTAGATAAGTTCCTTCTTCAACCGCCGAATCGCCGCCACCGACGACAAGTAATTCTTGATTTTTGAAGAACGCCCCATCACAAACGGCACAATAAGAAACACCGCGCCCAGAAAGGTCTTCTTCACCCGTTACACCAAGTTTTTTATGTTCGGCACCGGAAGCGATAATAACCGCACGTGCTTTATAGCTTTTTAAACCTGCTGTAACAAGTTTATAGCTGTTATGATCTTCGATTTCTTTAATGTCGCCATAAGCATACTCTGCACCAAATTGTTTAGCGCCGCTTAGCATTTTATCGGATAGTTCAGGGCCAAGAATACTGTCAAAGCCAGGATAGTTTTCTACTTCTGCTGTATTCACCATTTGGCCGCCGGGAACTCCGCGTTCAATCATCAGCGTATCTAAATCTGCACGAGAAGTATAAAGTGCTGCTGTCATTCCAGCAGGTCCCGCACCGATGATAATGACATCATAAATTTTTTCTTCATTTGCCATTTTTATTCCTCCTAGTTCCCAGTTCTAAGTCTATCAACAGCTTAATACGAAAACCCATTTTCGTCTATTTTTCTGCTCATACGGTCACAGAAATGGTAACTCAAGTGGTTCAGCTCCACAAATTTGTGTCGCTTCACTCACTCGCTTCCCGCCAAAATGAACTAACAGACACGCAGAAATGCCTTGCAACTGCTCTTCATCAAGTGTCACTTCAGCTTCGCTCAAGCGAAAAATGGCAGCAAGTGTTTCTTTATAGAAAGAAAGGTTTTCGGCAGAAAGCGGCAAGGCTTCTTCCTCAAGCTTCCGCCAAATCTGGATCAAAGATTTGCAATTCCGCTCCAAAATGCCTTCGGGTAAATACTCGAAGTCTGTGAATACCAAATGCTCAAGATAATTCCAATTGCTCATCTCAAATAGCGGATTAAAAAGAAGCAGTTCCGCTCGCACGGAAGAAATCGAAAGCGCATAAACGCCAATAAAATGATCCAGCTCATCTTCCGAGCAAAGTTCCGTCAAAATTTGCGAAGCTTCGTGAGCCATCTCCCCTTTTCTTGAAAAAGGAAAAGCCTCTCGCTCGTAAACATCACAATTCAAAAACTGTTGCCAGTATTCCTTTGCATGTTCCTCCTGCCCGAGATAAAAGGCTGTTTTTGCCCGGTAATAGTAAAAACGCGGACGATCTGTAACCTCGAGATCAACTATATCGACAAACAAGTTCTCAGCCTGTGTGTAGTCTGCCATCATCGCGTGCAACACAGCCAAGCGCTCTTTGTGATGAGTCAAAATCGGAACTACTTTTTTTAGTTCTCCGTATAATTTCTCAGCTTCTTCGCGGTTCGCTTTAAAATAATGGTACACAAACAAATCCGCTAGCCCAAGTAAATTCCCCGGCGAACGATCGAGCAGCCGATAAAGAACCTTCAAGCCTTCCTCTTCTCGTAAATCTTCAAAATAAAGCATCGCGAGCTGATTATACGCTGGCCAAAAATTGGGCTTATCGTCAATCACCTTCTCAAGCACCTGACATGCCGAAGCACTATCTTCCTCTGCCAAATAACGATTCAGCTCCCGTTTATACTGGTAAAACTCTTGTTCAGCTTTAGCGAAATTGTTTTCAAGCGCCACGCCGATCGGAGTCTCCTCTAGTAAAAGTTGAACCAGATCCTCTGCTTCCTCTTTATACTCGCCAGTCGGGTCGAGCTCCTGATAACGCTTGGCATATTGAAGGGCACGCCTAAAATCTTTCATATAAGCGAAGTTATTGGCAATAAAGTAATAACAATACACCATATTCTCATCCAAGTTTTCCAAAATATAACGTAAAAATTGGTTAGACTTATGGAACTGTCCTACTTCCGTATAACAAATTGCCAGTTGGCACATCACCACCGGCTCGCGTGGTTCAAGTTCATGTGCTCGTTCCAAATATTCGATTGCTTCTTTGATCTTTTCTTCGCGAAAAGCTGCAATCCCCCGTTCAAAATAGAAGTAACTATTCGGGAAAAAGTGAATGACTTTCGCGTCTCTTGATTCTCTTTTCTTCAACTTCTCCCCTCCATTCCTCGTTTCTTAGTTGAAGTATATCATAGATTTTTCGTTCCGCAAGTGGCAAAAAGACTGAAATAAGAGCCCAATTTATCTTTACGCTCCCATTTCAGTCCCTTTTATTTTCCCGATCAAGCGGGCGCACAACGAGCGGGTTCCCAAATGCTAAGTGATCATCTGGAATATCTCGATTAACAACTGCCCCAGCACCCACTTTGACACGGCTTCCAATCGTCACTCCCGGAAGAATCGTTACATTAGCTCCGATCATCGTGTCATCACCAATTTGAACTTCTCCGGTGCGGTATTCTTCAACCAAATATTCATGTGTCAGAATTGTCGTATGAAATCCAATAATCGAATTCCGACCAATTTTGATTTTTTCTGGATAAAACAAATCAAAGGTTACTTTGAAAGCGACAGCCGTATTTTCACCAATCTCCATCCGCAAAAGACTTCGGTACAACTTTCGCTTGCCTGAAATCCACGGAAAATAGCGACAAAACTCAATCACGATCGTGTTTTTCAAAGTTCGCCAAAATGATACCGTTTGATAAACTCGAAATAGCGGATTTTCTTTTTCTTTTCTTGGTTTAAAACGGTTCAAGCGACGCATCGTTACTCTTCCTCACGATGAACAATCTTCAGCAAGTCGCCCATTTTGTGTAACATATAATCGGGTTCATAAGCGAGAAGAGTTTCTTCCCCTTTGATACTCCAAGCAACACCAGCAGCTTTTACACCAGCATTTTTTCCAGCCAAAATGTCATGATAGTTGTCTCCGACCATGATCGCTTCCTCTTTTGAAGCATTTAAAAGCGTTAACGCCATGTTAATTCCCTCTGGATCGGGCTTTGCAGCTTGCACTTGATCGAAACCGATAACGACTTGGAAAAACTTATCTAGCCCCATTACTTTTAGGCCTCGCATCACTGTGTCATAAATCTTCGTTGAAACAATAGCGAGTTTATAATCTTCTTCATAAAGAGCTCGAATCGCTTCATAAACACCATCATATTCCAAGATCAGCTCATCATGATGCTCATTTGTATACGCTCGGTAAAAATCGATCATTTCTTCTGCACGTTCTGGCAACAAATTCCCAAAGGTTTCAGAAATCGGCGGTCCAATAAAAAGCAGGATTTCTTCACGAGAAAATTCTTTTTCAGGTAAAAATTCTTTTAATGTCGCTTGAAAAGAAGCGATAATGAGTTCATTGGTATTAATCAAAGTCCCATCTAAATCGAAAAGCAGGGTTGTGATTTCGCTAGTCATGTCTACACCCTTTCCTGATTAAAATTATTTCCTTTTTGGCACGTCACCGAACTTATCGGCCATATAATAGGGCGGATTTTGTTTGATCCGACGGTAAGCAATAATCGCAAGAGAAACCACGATAAGGAGTATAGCAAGTACTTGCGAAACGCGGAAATCGCCCCACATTAAGCTATCTGTTCGCATCCCTTCGACAAAGAATCGTCCGAAAGAATACCAAATCACGTAACTCAAGAAAAGTTCACCTCGTCTGATTTTTGTTCGGCGCAAGATGAGTAAAACGATAAATCCTAAAACATTCCAAAGGCTTTCATATAGAAAGGTTGGTTGATAGTATGTACCTTCAATATACATTTGATTGACAATGAAGTCTGGTAAATGCAAACTTTCCAAGAAACTCCGGGTAGTTTCTGCACCGTGTGCTTCTTGGTTCATAAAGTTGCCCCAACGTCCAATAGCTTGAGCGATAATCAAACTTGGCGCTGCAATATCCGCCAACTGCCAAAATGAAATTTTCTTCACTCGGGCAAAGATGATAGCTGTCGCAACGGCCCCGATTAAAGCGCCATAAATCGCAATACCGCCATGCCAAATTTTAATGATTTCACCTAAATTATTTTTGTAAAAGTCCCACTGGAATACGACATAATAAATCCGCGCACAAATAATTGAAATCGGGATGGCCCAAATCAAAAGGTCAATGTACAATTCTTTATCCAAGCCACGCTTGCTAGACTCTCGAAGAGCTAGTAAAAGAGCAACAACAACACCAACTGCAATAATAATGCCATACCATTTGATTGAGAGTCCGCCAAGATCGATCGCAACCGGATCAAGCGGTTTAATTTGATTCTCCATGTCTAACCTACTTTCATTCACTTTGTTCGTATTGATTGTACCTTTTTTTACGTAAAAAGAAAAGGAGCCCGAATTCCTACTTCTTCATTCACTCGTGGCTCCATTTCTAGCATTTTAATCGTTCATACTGTTATGGCTAATCAAATGATTAAGGTCACTCGTAAAGCGTTCAGCCGCATTGTATCCCATATTTTTCAACCTGAAGTTCATCGCTGCAACTTCGATAATAACCGATAAGTTTCTTCCCGGTCGAACCGGAACCGTGATCATCGGTATATCCATATCAAAAATTTGCGTTTTTTCTTCATCCAGTCCAACACGATCATAGTGTTTTTCTGGATCCCAATTTTCCAAATGAACTACGAGCGTAATCTTTTTACTCGACCGAACCGCACCTGCACCGAAAAGCGTCATAACATTAATAATGCCGAGCCCGCGGATTTCCAGTAAATGTTCAATAATTTCTGGCGAGGAACCAATCAGCGACAACTCATCTTCTTTACGAATTTCAACGTTGTCATCAGCGACTAGTCGGTGCCCGCGTTTCACAAGTTCAAGCGCTGTCTCACTTTTCCCAACGCCACTATTTCCAGTAATCAAAACACCAAGCCCATAAATATCTACTAAAACGCCATGTTTTGAAATAACTGGCGCAAGCTTGCTTTCCAAGTAATTCGTAATATAAACGGACAAACGCGTTGTTTTAAGGCGAGAACGAAGGACTGGGATTCCAGCTTCTTTTGCGGCTTGAATGAGCTCGTCGGGTGCTTCTAGGCTACGTGAGATTACAAAAGCAGGCGTGCGGCGCGTACACATTTGCTGGTACCGCTTTAAGCGTTCTTGCGTTTCCATTCCCTTTGAAAATGAAATCTCCGTCATTCCGAATAGTTGTACACGGTCTTCAGGATAATACGAGAAAAAGCCAGTCAGCTCGAGACCTGGTCTTGATAAATCACTTGTTACGATTGGGCGATCTAATCCGTCATCTGAACAAAGCACTTCTAAATTAAGCCGCTCCACTAATTCTTTTACCGGAACAGATTTTGTCATCGAATTACCTCCATCAAGGTTTGTTTTCTTCATTTTACCATTTCTCGCGCTTTTCGAGTAGTTAAATCATATACTTTACTTGAAATTACTTCCTAAACAAAAACAGCCCCATTCACTTGGAGCTGTTTTTTGTTATTTCTTATTATCCCATAATACGGAATTAATAATCATATTGGCAAACGCCATAATCGCAGCAATCAACATTGCCATTCCAAATCCATCAATACTAAACGAGCTTCCCATGAAATAAGTCGTAAGTTCAAGCATTAGCGCATTTACAACGAATGTAAACAAGCCAAGCGTCAAAATATTAATTGGGAGCGTTAGAATAAATAAAATCGGACGAACTAACATATTTAAGATTGCTAAAATAAAACTTGCAATGACAGCAGTCATAAATCCGTCGACATGGAAACTTGAAAAGAACCCAGACATTGCGACAAATAAAACTGCATTAATAATGACACCTATTAACCAGCGCATTTTCGAAAATTCACTCCCATTCTAACTCTGGAGCTTTCGGCATAATAATCGCAGCAATGATATATAGCAAGATACCCGATCCACCGATTAAGGTTAGAACTACCCAAGCAAGGCGTATCCAAGTAACATCAAAGCCCAAGTATTCTGCAAAGCCACCGCAAACCCCAGCTAGTATTTTTTGTTCTGA
Source organism: Listeria valentina (assembly GCF_011800755.1). GTDB lineage: Bacteria > Bacillota > Bacilli > Lactobacillales > Listeriaceae > Listeria > Listeria valentina. The sequence continues at coordinate 15,617 of NZ_JAATJW010000022.1, read as the reverse complement.
TGATTTTGTGAGTTTTTTCATCGTAATTCTTCCTTCCTTTTAATGATTATAAAACATTTTCCTGTTTTTCTTCCAGTTCGGTCACTTTAATAATTCCAGTATCTACGTTAGCTTGCAAAGTTGCCGTACTGATTTCTTCAGCATTTTGAGTGAAAACAAGCGCTTGATTCGAATCATCCCAAACCTTAGCATTTTTCAAATCAAAGTAAATTTTTTCTCGTTTGGTTCCAAGTGTTCCATCCACGTTCCACGATGCGGGAATCTGGATGCGAATATCGCCATGTGGAGCTTTCAAGTCAGCTGCCGTTGCGGAATCGTTGTGCAAGTTATACTCCACATCACCCTTAGCGGATTTAGCAATCGTGGTAATAAAATTACCATCCACAACCACATCTCCTTTTTGCGTAGCAAGATCGAGATTTTCAATATTTGCTCGCTTGAAGAAAATTTCGCCATCTTGTAAATCTGCACTCAAGAACTTGCCACTAGCTGCCGAGGAACGAAGGTCCCCATGATGAATCTTAATAATCGTATCTTCTGCTGAAATATCATCAAATTTCAAGTTCCCGTTAAGCAATTGAATTTTAGCTTGTTCATACAGTCTTTTAGGAACCGTCAAAACGACATCTGTTTTCAAAACATCTTTTCTTGATTCAAACGTAAATTGTGCTGGGTCAATCTCTAGCATAGTTTGACTAAAGAAATAATCCCACAATTTATCTTCGCTCATTTGACGAATCGACCGTGCTTTCTCATGAACTGCAAGAACAACACGCATCTTCAATTCATCTTTTTCCCAAACACGGACACGGACGTCTCCTGTCGCAATTTGAACTTTAAGTGCCTTGAATGTTGTTGCGTCAAACGTAAATTCACGAGTTGGACGCGGTCTTGCTTCCCCGCGGTGAATCGGCGGTTCTGGCGTATGAGGTGGACGCATTTTATCAGCATTTCGCATGTGTCCTCGTTCCATATGAGCCTGCTTTCTTGCAATTCTTTCGTCCATTCGTTCAAAACGTTGCTCACGTCTTTCACTCACGTAGCGACGTTTTTCATCTTGTCGCCGACGAAATTCCGCTCTCACCTCATCATTGTTCATTTTACTTGAAGGAATCACAAACAAAGCAATAATGTAAGCGATGATTGCAATACCAGTCTTCATCGTAAAAATCGCAAAAACAATAAAGACAAGTCGTAAAACCGTTGCATCAATTCCAGTGTATTCCGCAATACCTCCGAAAACGCCACCCACTTTACGATCTACTCGCGACCTTCTTAACTTTTTCTCCATAGCCTGTGCTTCCTTTCTTCCTAAAACTTAACTAACTAAGCAGGAAACAGGAGTGCTGCTTCCCGCAAATTGAATTTATTTAAAGTCTCTAATTTTCACATTACCCGTCGTTGCTTCAGCTTCCACTTTCAATGCTTCCGAATCTTCACTTGAAGCTTTCGTAAATACCATCATTTTGTTCACGGATTCCGTTTTGGAATCGAGAACATTCGCATCCTTCACATCGAGCAATAGTTTACCTAGATTGGTATGAATTCGCCCATCCAAGCCTGATTCCTTCGGCACGATAACCTCAATGTTTCCAGCCCCAGCTTTTGCCTTGAGATAAACTGCATTGGAATTTTCTAGTTGATAACGTACATTACCATTTTTAGTGGTCAAGTTACTTGAATAAAATTCACCTTTCACAGCCACATTTCCATTTAGAGTTTTAAGCGAAACATCTCGCACTTTCCCATTTTGAATCCGAACATTCCCATTGATCGATTCAATTTCAGCAAGTGTAGCTTGAAGCGTTCCAACACTGATATTGCCATTCGTTGTTTTCGCAAACAAGTCACGTCCAACTAGCTCATCAATATGGAAATTTCCGTTCAAAATTTTGATCGAAACATAGTCATATTCCCGGCGTGGCAAGTAAACCGTCAAGTTGGTCACAATTTGTTTTGATTTAGACTCGAAGCGAAGCGTTTCTTCATCTACCCGAAGCGTCGTTCGATCAAAGAAAATTTTCATTGCTTCCTCTTCTGGGTATTCCTTGAAGAGTTTAATCGCAGCCTTCACACGGATATCATTATTTTCCGATGGCTTGAATTCAATGTTCCCAAGCGCAACGTCAAACTCTAAAATTGAAAGCGTCGTGTCATGATAAACAAATTCGCGTTCTAGCTTCGTTGAGGTTAAAAACGGAAACGGCATATCCTTCACTTGATTGATAGCACTTCCCAAGAAAGAACCAATTTTTTCGCCCGCTTGCGATAAATCACTCATCACATTTTTCAATGTTTCTTCGCGTTTCGCTTGCTTTTCACGTTCTAATTTAGCTTTTTCTTCCTTGTTCGATCCATCTTGAGGACGAGGACGCGTTTTTTTGGCTTCTCCGCCACGATACGGATTATCTTTTGTGTTCCAACCTTGCGAATAATCATAACCCGCTTCCTCTTGTTCCTCCTCTTCCTGACGAGCTTCCGAGCGATCAGCTTGGCGCATATTTTCCGAAGCCGCACTTTTTCCTTCTTTTTTCGAAATATTTTCAAGTAACATCAAAGCTTCTTCAGTTGAGATAACGCCTTGTTTTACGAGTTCCAAAATACGTTTACGTTCATTCTCCATGTTTCTTCCCTCCAAAAATTCATCATTTATTCAAACATTCCAGTAGATTTAGTGTCTCATTTATCATAGTTCTATTATGACGCATCACATAAATTCTGTCATACAACCTAAGAACGATTCTTTCTTTAGACTTTTGGGGAAAAGAAAAAGCCTGATCTGGCAACTTTCATCCAGACCAAGCTTATCAACTTATTTTTGCTTTTCGGCTACCTTTTCCTTCATGCGATTCTTATCGCGTTCCAAAATCGGCTTCAAATAGTGCCCCGTATACGATTTCTTCGATGCCGCTACCTTTTCAGGCGTTCCCTTCGCGACAATTTGACCGCCTCCATCGCCACCTTCTGGCCCGAGATCAATCAAATAATCAGCTTGCTTGATCACATCCAAATTGTGCTCAATCACAAGAACCGTATCGCCATTTTCGACGAGTCGTTGCAAGACCCCAAGCAAACGTCCGATATCATCAACATGTAGCCCTGTTGTAGGCTCATCCAAGATATAAAACGACTTGCCGTTGCTGCGTTTATGCAGTTCCGAAGCGAGTTTCACGCGTTGCGCTTCCCCGCCAGATAGTGTCGTTGCAGGTTGACCTAAACGAATATAACCAAGTCCCACATCCACAATCGTTTGCAATTTCCGCGCAATTTTTGGTTGATTTTGGAAAAATTCAAGTCCTTCTTCCACCGTCATATCTAGCACTTCTGCAATGTTCTTTCCTTTGTAGTGAATATCAAGCGTTTCACTATTATAACGTTTCCCGCCACAAACCTCACAAGGAACATACACATCCGGCAAGAAGTGCATTTCAATTTTGATAATGCCATCTCCTTTGCAAGCTTCACAACGCCCACCTTTGACATTAAAGCTAAACCGTCCTTTTTGGTATCCACGAACTTTCGCTTCATTTGTCGAAGCAAACAAATCACGAATATCATCAAACGCTCCCGTATATGTTGCCGGATTTGATCTTGGCGTTCGCCCGATTGGCGACTGGTCAATATCAATGATCTTTTCAAGATGTTCGATTCCTTTGATTTCCTTATGCGCTCCCGGCTTAGCATTCGCACGATTTAGTTTTCGCGAAAGCGTCTTTCGAAGGACTTCATTCACGAGCGAACTTTTTCCAGATCCAGAAACCCCAGTCACACAAGTAAAAGTTCCGAGCGGAATATCCGCCGACACATTTTTCAAGTTGTTCGCCTTGGCGCCGATGATCTCAAGTTTATTGCCATTTCCTTTACGACGCTTCGTTGGAACAGGAATAAATTTCTTGCCAGAAAGATAAGCTCCTGTGATTGAATTTGCATCATTCGCAACTTCTTCCGGACTTCCAGCAGCCACAATTTCTCCGCCGTGTTCCCCGGCTCCTGGCCCAATATCAATCAAGTAATCCGCCGCCATCATCGTATCCTCATCATGTTCCACAACGATGAGCGTATTTCCAATATCTCGCATACCTTGAAGTGTATTCACGAGTCGATCATTATCCCGCTGATGCAACCCAATTGAAGGCTCATCTAAAATATAAAGCACCCCAGTAAGCTTCGACCCAATTTGTGTAGCTAATCGAATTCGTTGTGCTTCACCACCAGAAAGCGTTCCAGCTGCTCGACTCAGCGTTAAATAATTCAATCCAACATTTTTAAGAAAGCCTAATCGGTTTCGAACTTCTTTCAAAATCGGTGCAGCAATTTGTGATTCTTTTTCCGACAAATCGAGGCCTTCAAAGAAATCATAGCCTTCCATAATTGAATAATCGCTTACTTCTCCAAGATGCTTTCCGTCCACTTTGACAGCGAGAGCCTCTTCCTTCAAGCGATAGCCATGACAAGTTGGGCATGGCAAATTAGTCATATATTGTCCCATTTGGTCACGCGTGAAATCCGAGTTCGTTTCCCGATAGCGCCGTTCAATATTCGGCAAAATTCCTTCAAACGGTATCCAAGTTTCCCGTGTCATTCCAAAATCATTCTTATATTTAAAGAAAAATTCTTTTTCACCAGAACCATTTAAAATAATATTTTGATGTTCTTTCGAGAGTTTTTCAAACGGCGTATCCATATCGATCCCAAACTCTTCACAGGCAGAAGCAAGCATCTGCGGATAATATTGTGAGCTGATAGGCTTCCAAGGTACAATAGCCCCTTCGTTTAACGAAAGTGATGGATCCGGGATAACCGTCTCCACATCCACTTCAAGTTTTGTTCCAAGACCATCACAAGTTGGGCAAGCACCAAATGGACTGTTGAACGAAAACATACGTGGCTCTAATTCACCAACCGTAAAACCGCAGTACGGGCACGCGTAATGTTCACTAAACAGCAATTCCTTTTCACCGATCACATCCACAACAGCATAACCATCTGCGAGTTTAAGTGCTGACTCTAAGGAATCATATAAACGGGAATGCACGCCTTCTTTAATCACAATCCGGTCAATGATGATTTCAATCGAATGCTTCTTGTTTTTTTCCAGTTCGATTTCATCATTTACATCATACACTTCGCCATCTACGCGAATTCGTACGTAACCTTGCTTTTTAATTTCTTCAAACGTTTTCTTATGCGTTCCTTTTTTTCCCGAAACGATCGGAGCCATAATTTGGATTCGCGTTTTTTCAGGATATTCAAACACACGGTCTACCATCTGATCAATCGTCTGCGAAGTAATTTCAATTCCGTGGTTTGGACAAATTGGGTGCCCTACACGAGCGTAAAGCAAGCGCAAATAATCATGGATTTCGGTTACGGTTCCAACTGTCGAACGTGGATTCCGACTTGTCGTTTTTTGGTCAATCGAAATCGCTGGACTCAAACCTTCAATCAAATCTACATCTGGTTTATCCATTTGCCCAAGGAACTGTCTCGCATATGCGGACAATGATTCAACGTAGCGCCTTTGCCCTTCCGCATAAATCGTATCAAAAGCAAGCGAAGACTTCCCAGAACCCGATAAGCCAGTCATGACGACTAACTTATCACGCGGGATTTCCACATCAACGTTTTTCAAATTGTGCGCTCTCGCTCCTTGAATTACGATCTTATCTTTTTTCAAATCTGCTCATCCTTCCGCTTTAAGTTCTAAAAGTGCATCACGAAGTTCAGCCGCTCGTTCGAAGTCAAGCGCCTTCGCAGCAGCCTTCATTTCATGTTCCATATCTTCAATTAATTGTCCGCGTTCTTGTTTCGTTAGCTTGCTCAAGTCTTGAAGTTTTTCGTCTTCCTCTTCGGAAGCTGTTGTCGCAGAAATCACACCACGAATTTCTTTTCGAATCGTTTTCGGTACAATTCCATGTTTTTCATTATATTCCTCTTGAATTTTACGACGACGTTCCGTTTCATCAATGGATTTCGTCATGGAATCTGTCATGTTATCCGCATACATAATAACTTTCCCATGTTCATTCCGTGCCGCACGTCCCATCGTTTGGATAAGCGACCGTTCGGAACGAAGAAAGCCTTCTTTGTCTGCATCTAAGATCGCAACAAGCGAAACCTCCGGCAAGTCAATTCCTTCACGTAGCAAGTTGATCCCAACGAGTACGTCAAATACGCCTAATCTTAAATCCCGGATGATTTCGATCCGTTCGAGAGTTTTGATCTCAGAGTGTAAATACTGGACTTTGATGCCCGCTTCTTTCAAGTAATCCGTTAGATCTTCTGCCATTTTTTTCGTCAAAGTGGTAACTAAGACCCGTTCGTCTTTTCCAGTTCGATCATTGATTTCATCAATCAAATCATCAATTTGTCCTTCAATCGGACGAACTTCAATAATTGGATCAAGCAGTCCCGTTGGACGAATGATTTGTTCGACTACATCTGGATTGTGTTCGAGTTCATAAGGGCCTGGTGTTGCGGAAATATAAACAATTTGATTGACATGCTTTTCAAATTCTTCTAATCGAAGCGGACGGTTATCCAGTGCTGATGGCAGTCTGAAACCATGATCCACAAGCATTTGTTTTCGCGCTTGGTCCCCGTTATACATGCCTCGAATTTGAGGCATTGTAACGTGTGACTCATCAATCACGATTTGGAAGTCATCTGGAAAATAATCAAGCAACGTGTAAGGCGTTGAACCCGGTTCCCGCAAAGCTAAATGCCTTGAATAGTTTTCAATTCCTGAGCAGTAGCCCATTTCTTCCATCATTTCAATGTCATAGTTAGTCCGTTGCTCAAGGCGTTGCGCTTCTAATAGTTTATCTTGACTGCGCAGTTCTTTTAAGCGCTCCGCTAACTCCAGTTTAATATTTTGAATGGCAATCTTCATAATATCTGGACTCGTCACAAAGTGAGAAGCCGGGAAAATTGAAACATGTTCCCGGTCGCCAATAATTTCACCCGTTAAAGCGTCGACTTCGCGAATTCGTTCGATTTCATCTCCGAAAAACTCAACACGAATACAATGTTCATCACGTGAAGCTGGGAAGATTTCAACAACATCGCCGCGCACACGAAACCGACCACGCTGGAAATCAATATCATTTCGGTCATACTGAATCGCAACTAAACGACGAAGTAACTCATCTCGCCCAAGTTCCATTCCAGTTCTTAGCGAAACAAGTAATTTACCATATTCTTCTGGTGCCCCTAAACCATATATACAAGAAACACTCGCGATGATGATTACATCACGACGCTCAAATAATGCAGCTGTTGCTGAGTGTCGCAATTTGTCGATTTCATCGTTAATACTCGCATCTTTTTCTATATAAGTGTCACTTTGCGGAACATAGGCTTCAGGTTGATAATAATCATAATAGCTTACAAAATATTCAACAGCATTATTCGGAAAAAACTCTTTAAATTCACTATAAAGTTGTCCCGCTAATGTTTTATTATGAGCCATAACAAGTGTTGGCTTATTAATATTCTGAATGACATTGGATACCGTAAACGTCTTCCCAGTTCCCGTTGCTCCAAGTAAAGTTTGATGTTTCACGCCTTTATTAAGACCTGCAACTAGTTTTTCAATCGCTCTTGGCTGATCGCCAGACGGTTTATATTCTGAAACGAGTTCAAATTTATCAGTCAATGCCTCTTCCTCCATTCCTGCTCGCTTAAATTCTTTCGCTCATACATAAGATTCTTTCATTTTACCATAAAGTATTCTATTCGCCTAGCAAAAAGCGAACATATTTTCGGTTTTTTGTAGAGAACGAAAAAACGTCATCTCATCGGATCACGTTTTCTCTTTCTTTTTCATTTTATCACTTTTGTTATTTTTCACCTATCCATGTGCTTTCCTCTTGCCTTTAGCCGCTTAAGCATGATCGTTGCAACAGCAAAACCCGCCGTCATCGATAACGCGTCTAAAATCATTAGCAGGTAAGTTCTCGTGTAACCTAGCTTCACACTTGCCGCGATCAAGATCACCATCAAAAGAAGCGCAATATAGCGATTATAAGTAATGCGCGCAAACATGATGACCAAAAGTCCAGGAAAGAAAATAGCCGAAAGCATTTGATCTACCATGTTTCCCCTCTCCTTTACTTAAAATCGTCCTTTAAAGCCTGAGCAGTGATAGCATTCGTTAATTCAGGAAGCTCGGTTTTGCGGATTCCCTTTTCATGTAGCATATCTGGCAGAATTTCTGCCAGAAAGTATTTTACACTTGCCATCTCCTGATATTTATAAATCGTTGCAAGCGCCTCACTGTAAATTTCAACAAAAACATTTTCCGGATTCCCTTTTTGGATTTCGCCGAATGATTCATATAATAAATCCACTTTGTCTGCAATTGCTAGAATTTTTCCTTCAAGCGTTTCGTCCTTGCCTTCTTTTAATAAATGACGATAAATCGTTTGAAATTCACTTGGGATTTCCCGCTCAATAAAATTTTGCGTCATGCTTTCTTCCACTTCGGAAAGCATTTCCCGGAGCTCTGCCGTCGCATATTTTACAGGCGTTTTAATGTCGCCAATAAAAAGTTCAGAATAATCGTGGTTTAGCGCTTTTTCATAAAGCGCCCGCCAATCGACCTGATTTCCTGCTTTTTCTTCTACGTTCCCAAAAAATTGAGCAATACTTGTGACTTTGAAAGAATGTTCAGCGACGGAATGCTCCTGATATTTAAACTTTCCCGGACAACGATAAATGTTTTCAAGATCCGATAAACTTTGAAAATATTGATGAATTCCCATCTTAACACTCCTTCTCGATTATTTTTTGCTGCTTTGTTGCTTTTTGTTCGCAGGATTCGTATTTTCCACTTCACGCATCACAACTGCAGCTGCATATCCGATGAGTGCAATCATAAAGCCCGAATAAGAGCGAAATTTATCTGGCACAATAAAAGCAATAATCAAAAGAACTGCAGCCGTAAGCAAGATCCCCCAAATAAACAATTTTTGTTTTCGAGGTCGTTCCGCTTGAATCGGTGCATAAATCCAAATAAAACAAATCACTTGAATCAAGATAAATTGCACAATGCCAAGTAGCGAAACAAGAACAAGCGACTGATTAAATAAAAGTCCAAGAATAGCGACCAAAAGCATCAGAATAAAGCCCGCGATGATGGCTGTTTTTTGCGTTGACGTGAGTTTCAAACCTTTCCCTCCAAAGTCTTATTTGTTCTTTACTTTACCACAGAAAGCCAAAGTTTTCGACAAAAAGACGCCTTTCCCCCTTGCAGGAAACGAACAGGCGCCCTTTCTAGTTATTTGATTTTTTCTTCTTTCGACCGAATTAAAATTGTCAAACTGAGAAGCGTCACAATGATCGTCGCTCCCATATCTGCCATGATTGCCATCCAAAGTGTCAGCAAGCCCGGCAGCGTCAAAAGAAGTGCCAAAATTTTCAGCCCTAATGCAAACGCAATGTTAAAGCCAATAATTTTGCGAACTTTTTTGGCGATCCGAATGGTCATCGGGAGTTTCAGCAAGTGATCCTGCATCAAGACGACATCGGCCACTTCAATGGCGCTATCGGTGCCTTTCCCCATGGCAATCCCAAGATCCGCTGTAGCAAGCGCAGGCGAATCATTGATGCCATCCCCGACCATCATCACTTTCCCAGTTTCGGATTGAATTTTCCGGATGCGATCCAGTTTTTCCTCGGGCAATAAGTCCGCATAATAAGTGTCCATCCCGATTTCCGATGCCACTTTCTCGGCTGTCTTCGCATGATCCCCGGTCAGCATGATGGTATTTGTTACGCCAATTTGATGCAAATCCGAAATGAGTTCGCGGCTTTCTGGCCGAAGCGCATCGCGGATACCGAACATGCCGAGAATTTGCCATTCAGATGCTGCCACAACGACCGTGTAGCCAGCTTGCTTCAAGGTCTGCACATCCGAACGCGCCTTGTCACTCCAAGCCCCATCCGGAATCTGGCTTTCATTTCCCATAAAGTAGGCGTTGCCTTCTAAGCGGCCAGTAAGGCCTTTTCCAGCGATGGTTTCCATCGAGTCCATCTTGCCGATTTTCACACCATCCTTTTTCGCTTTTTGAATAATCGCTGAGGCAATCGGGTGAAGTGAATCGTTTTCCATCCGCGAGGCGATATCCATGAAGTGATCATCGTACGCGATCAATTCCGCCACAACGGGTTTCCCGCTCGTAAGTGTTCCTGTTTTATCAAAGGCAATTTGCTTAATTTTCCCGAGTTGTTCGAGGAAAACGCCACCTTTGATCAACACGCCATTTTTGGCGCTGCGAGTGATCCCAGACACAATCGCAACTGGCGAAGAGAGAATAAGCGCGCACGGACAGCCGATAATTAGAACTGCAAGCCCTTCATAAAGCCATTTTGAAAAGTCTGCTCCGAAAAGAAGTGGCGGAACAAACGCGATCAGCACGGCGAAAAGCATAATTGCTGGCGTATAGTAGCGTGCAAATTTATCGATGAAAAGCTCGGTTGGCGTCTTCGTTTCTTGTGCTTCTTCAACCAAATGAAGAATTTTGGCAAGAGAAGAATCTTCATACAAGGCCGAAATCTCAGCTTTAATCGTTCCTTCATTGTTAATGGAACCGCCAAATAGTGCATCTCCAATTTGCTTTTCAACCGGCATGGATTCCCCGGTAATCGCTGCTTCGTTAAAGGAACTAGCGCCTTCAATGATCGTTGCATCTGAGGGCACTTTTTCGCCTGCACGAATCAAGACCACATCCCGCAATCGCAATTTCGAAATCGGGATTTGGCTCACTTTGCCATCCACGAGTACATTGGCCGTTTTAGGTGCTACTTTTAAAAGTTCCGACATGGATTTTCTCGCTTGACGCATTCCGAAGCCTTCTAAGTATTCATTTAAGCCAAACAAAATCGCAACAACGGTTCCTTCTTTATAATCTCCAATGGCAAAGGCCCCTATCAAAGCAACTGTCATCAGTGTATCAATCGTAAATTTCAATCGGAAAAGGTTTTTAAGGCCTTTAAAGAAAGTTTGATAGCCACTAAGTCCTGCAGCTGCTAAGTAGATGGTAAAAGAAGCAATCCAAGGGATTTTATTCCCAAGAACAAGTGCCACAATGAAAAGTACGGTTGAAATACCCAGTTGAATCAAAAGTTTCTTATCATTCCCATGCTCATGCGCATCTTCTGAATGTCCTTCATTCGGCTTCACAATCGCTACATTTTCTGTTTTTAGAATTTTTTCAACCGTGGCAAGTGGGATTCCATCCGGAAGCATTAATTTGGATGTGTTATAAAAAATTTTTGCCTCACTTCCATGGTTTAAATTCTGAATTTCTCGCTCCAGTTTTTCAGAACAGTGGGCACATGAAAGTCCTGTTAGCCTGTACTCTGTCATCGTAATCCTCTCCTAGCTTAGGCGCCTCGATTTACCTATGTTCAACGTGATGAATCGCTTGTTTGAGTAGTTCGAGCACGTGGTGATCATCTTGTGAATAGTAAATCGTCGTACCTTCTCGCCGTGATTTTACCAGTCGTAAGTTCTTTAAAAAACGCAACTGATGAGAAACTGTCGTTTGATTAAACGATAGGGTACGCGCAATTTCATTCACAGAATACTCCCGCTCTTGCAGGAGGTTCAAAATTTGGACACGTGTTGGATCCGATAGCGCCTTAAAAATTTGTGTAACATCTAGCAACGTTTCTTCGTCTAGTTTTGAATGATTTTCCATAGCCGTTCACACTCCATTATTATATGTTCATATAATCATATGATAGCGTGACTAGTAGGGTTTGCGCAACTTTAGTGAACTTGTTTTATATATTAATATATGTTTATATACACATATTAATATATACACTTCAAAAACGCAAGCACTTTCCGTACTTTGTTTGACTCACTTTGACTAAAAGAAACTTAGTATCAGAACTATTTCTCAATGCGACTAGCCCCAGCTTGCGGTTAGACTTTTCCTTCTATTCTTATATCCTATTTCTATTCAGCTTGCCGAGAAATAAATCGCCACAAAACATTCATCTTTTGTACGATATATTGTAACTAAGTACCAGCTTATTTCTGAGTCCAATTGTTATCATGAAGGTGTGCTTTTTGGGTAAAGCAACGAAGCAGAAAGAGGGGGACACAAACTTTGAAAAATAAATACTTCTTTTTTGCTATTTTCATGATCCTTTTCCTTGGCTTTATCAACGTAGCAAAATTTGATGCAGCCAATTTGACTGTATCTGATTTGACAATTCAAACAAACAAAAATACTTATGAAAAAAATGAAACTTTCTTAATTAATCTAAGTGACACGAATCCCGCGGATACAGAATCTTTTATAAAACTCCCATCCGGCTTGGACTATGAAGGTGTAGATAGTGGAAACGGTAGTGTAACTCAAGACAAAGTAAAGCATCAACTAACCATTGCGTGGACGGATCCAAAATCTAAAAAGATCTCATTACGCCTGAAATCAGCCACTGATGCTACATACACACTGACAGCTTCTTCCATTCGCGATGATAAAGAAGTCACATCTAGAAATGTTTCTATCAACATTTCTTCTGGCGTTTCTTCGGCATCACCAAAAAAACAAGTGGAATCACAACAAGTTCCTGCAGCAACGAGTAAGGAACCCATGAAGGAAGCTCAAAGCAAGCCTTCCGATTCTAGCAAGGACGAAAAAACTCCTCAAAATAAAGCTGATTCTGTCAATCAGAAGACCGCTCAAAATAAGGGAACCTTACCTAAAAAATCGGCAGATGACTTATTTCAAAGTCGGGCAGCGGCGACTAATCCTATCCGGCAAGGAACTCTTGAGACTTGTTATTGGTATCTTGATTCTGATTATACACTACATATTGAAGCGGGCACTATTTCCGATAAGGTACTAGCAGTGGATCCAGTGGAGGGTACATCTTCGGCAATAAGTCCGTGGAGCTCCAGGTATTCTCCAGTTCGTAAGATCATTATTGAAGGGCCAGTTGTTCTTCAAGGAGATGTGAGTGGGCTTTTCGGCTCACTTACTGAGCTAACCGAAATTAAAAACTTAGATTTAATCAATACCTCAGCTGTCACCAGTATGGGTGGAATGTTTTCAAATGATACCTCTTTAGTTACCTTAGATTTATCTACTTGGGACACAAGTAACGTGACAAGGATGCGAAGCATGTTTTATAACAATTCCAGTCTACAAACTGTAAAATTTGGCGACTGGAATTTAAAAAAAGTGAAAACCTTTGACTTTATGTTTTATGATAACAAATCACTAACTGATTTAGACTTATCTAAGTGGAAAATGCAAAAAGGCTTTTCCGCTATTCAAATGCTCTACGGGGCAAACAACCTTTCGCGCCTTAGTTTAGGACCTGAAACAACTTTTGGAGGTTGGAGTAGCGTTGGCCTTGTTGTTCCCCCTACTGAACTTCCTTATTTTGGAAAATGGCGGCGTGAAAATACCGAAGAAAAAAGCGTAACTTCTAGTCAGCTTTCAAGCAAGTATGATGGAGCAACAATGGCTGGCACCTATGTTTGGGCAAAGTCATTACGTACAATCAAGGCCAAGGACACACTTATTGGAATAGGTGAAAGTTGGGATCCTAGAACCAATTTCATCTCGGCAACTGATGACGATAATTTACCAATTCCATTTGCCCCTAGCATGGTTACAGGAAGTGTTAACACACAAAATCTCGGACCGCAAAAAATTCTCTTCAAGAATGGACTGGCTGAACAGACTGCAACTGTGACGGTTCTTAAACGTGAGCTTGCTTTTCATGCGATTCCGGATACTTTTGCTTTCCAATCACTCAAAATTTCTGGTCAGCTAACCGAATCAAGGCAAGCGGATCCGGATTGGAAATTAGTTGTTAAAGACACACGAAAAGGCGGCGCAAAGTGGCAAGTAAAAGCGCAGCTAGCCATACCATTATCTGATCAAAAGGGGCGCCCGCTTGATAGCAAACTCATCTTTCGCCAAAAAGGACAATCCGATCAAAATGTAACTAGTCAAGATGACGTGATTGTCTTTGCCAAAAAAAGTAAAGACATTGAAGGTTTATATGATGTTTCCTGGTCAAAAGATGAGGGATTTTATATACAAACCCCTCCAGGAGCAGCAAAAGCAGAACAATATCAAGGAGCCATTCGCTGGATTCTTGAAGATGCTCCTGCATAAAACAGAATAAATCAAGTGTATTTTTTGTCGATTTTGTTAACAAATATAAATAAATCTTACTTTCTTATCTTATTTTTCAATTTAATCTTTATTTTCAAAATGATTGTTGTATAATAACTTCATTACATCATGAAGAGAGGTGAATGACATCATGAATTTTAAAGTAGAGAAGTTAGAAGCAATTGTTGCTCCAGGATTTTGGTCTGGAGTCAAAAAATTCGGAAAAGCTTTTAATAAAGCCTTTTGGGAAGTAGCTTGGGGAAACTATGCTATTTAAAAATAAGCAGGTGCGTCACCTTGTGACGCATCTGCTTATTTCAGAAATTTTGATATTGAGGAATGATTTTAAATGAACAATCTTTTTAGAGGAACTGCAATTTTAACTTCCGGGTCTATGATATCTAGAATTATAGGTATACTTTATGTTATTCCTTTTTATGCAATTATAGGCGGAGAGCGAAATTCAGCACTTTATCAATATGGCTATGTACCTTATACTATATTTTTGAGTATTGGAACCGCTGGTATCCCTCTCGCCATATCTAAACATATCTCTTTTTATAACTCTTTAAGCCAACCCAAAAACAGTGAAAAATTATTCAAATCTGGGCTTCTTATTATGATTATAAGTGGTATTTTAAGCTTTGGTTGCATGTATTTATTTGCTCCATTATTTGGAAGTCTTCAAAGCACACAGGGCGTTTTTTCTGCAACTCAAATTTCTACTGTTATTCGTTCAACTAGTTTTGCATTATTAATTATTCCCACTATAAGCTTATTCAGGGGGTACTTTCAAGGGAACTATGATATGACCCCATCCTCAATGTCACAAATAATAGAACAAATTTCCAGAGTAGTATTTTTGCTATGCTCTACTTTTTTAGCATTACATGTCTTTAATACAGATATTACAATCGCAATCAGCTTAGCAACATTTTCAGCTTTCATTGGAGCGCTTTTTAGCTTAATATATCTAATAATTAGATTCAATAAGTCAAAAAAAAAAGGAAATTTATCATTGCAAAGATAGTTATCCAATTATTTCTTTTCGGAAGCTATTTAAAGATGTAATTATTTCTGCAATTCCATTTGTTTTAGTTGGCATTGCTTTTTCACTATATCAGCAAATTGACTTGTTTTCATTCCCAAAAATCTTAATCAATCAAGGTGTCTCTCCTCAAGAAGCCATAAACCTTTTATCAATAGTGAATTTTAGTACTCAAAAACTAATAATGATTCCAAACACTTTTTCTGTCTCATTTTCCATGAGTATTGTCCCCTTATTTACAGCTCATTATGCAAAAAATGAAATAAGAAAAATGAATAATCAATTTTCTACAATTATTGTAACGTATCTTTTAATTACTCTACCATTATGCATTTTTATAGCTGTTTCTGCATACCCCCTATATTATCTTTTTTATGGTGAAAGTTCAGAAGGCAGTGAAATACTAAGTGTATATA
>NZ_JAATJW010000021.1 GCF_011800755.1 Listeria valentina | reverse complement strand
CATATAAAAAACTCCTAGATTTAATCTAGGAGAATATTTTTTATATTTCCTCTGTCTACTTGACAGAGAGTGGTTCATATTCTTTGTAGGCTTTCTTTTTTTTGTGCTAAAATAGGAGAGCAAAAATGGTTAACAGAGAGGTGCTGAAAAGAATGAAACGCATAGTGATCATCGGCGGTGGACTTTCCGGTTTATCGGCGGCTTATACGCTTCACAAGATGGGACAAGAAGATATAAGTTTTGATTTATACGAAAAAGAATCACATTTTAACGGGAAATTTGAAACAGTGAAACGCGACGGGTTTTTAATTGAGAAAGGCCCTGACTCGTTTCTTGCAAGAAAAAAAGCGGGGGTTCAGTTAGTTGACGAACTTGGACTTAGTAGCGAACTCATTGCAAATGCAACGGGGAGGTCCTTTATTTATAACGGCAGCGGGTTATTTCCGATTCCAGAAGGCTCGGTTATGGGGATTCCGACGGATGAAACGGCGCTTGCTGCGAGTAAATTAATTTCGGAACCTGGAAAAGCATACGCCCTACAAGAAAAAACACGCCCGTATCAGCCGATTCAAAACGATACTTCACTGGGGGAATTCTTTGAAGCGCGCTTTGGGAAAGAGCTTGTAAAAGGCTTAATCGAACCTCTTTTATCGGGGATTTATGCTGGAAACATCTATAATATGAGTTTGCGAGCGACTTTTCCACAGTTTGAGAAGGCGATTGAAAAAAGTGGTAGTTTAATGACAGGCTTGCAGGAGCCGGCACAGGTCAATATGCAAACAACGGGAACGAAAAATACGGTGGGAGCTTTTAGGACTTTAAAAAACGGACTTTCCGAACTGCCGAATGCGCTTGTTGGGGCACTTCCAAGTGATTCCTTGCATGCTGGGAAAGAAGCGCTCAAGCTAGAACGAAAGGGGACTGGCTACAGCATTTTGTTCGCAGATGGTTCGCGGGAGGAAGCGGATGCCGTCTTGATTGCGGCAACACACGATGTGGTGCTTAAGCTTCTGGACGTGGATACGGCTGCTCCATTTGAAAATCGTCCACTTTCTACACTTGCAACGATTTCACTTGCTTATGAAAGTACTGATGCGGCTTCTTTAAAAGAAGGAACGGGCTACTTAGTTTCGCGTACTCACGATTACCGGACGACCGCATGTACTTGGGTACACAAAAAATGGCCGCATATGGTTCCAGATGGGAAAATGTTATTGCGTGGCTTCATTGGAAAAGCTGGCGAAAATTGGATCGAAACGAAGTCAGATCAGGAATTAATCGATATAGTTTTGGCTGATTATAAAGAAATGATGGGGCTAACGGAAATCCCTTTGTTTGCGGAAGTGAGCCGAATGCCGCACGCGATGCCACAATATGATGTGGGGCATTTAGAGCGACTTGCGACATTTAAGAAGAACCTTGCTATGAACTATCCCCGCGTGCATGTTGCTGGAATGAGCTATGATGGCGTAGGAATTCCCGATTGTATCAGACAAGCAAGAAATGCGGCAGAACAAATGGCTGAAGAGGTGAATAAAGTTGATTAAAGGAATCGGACTCGATATGATAGATTTAGATCGAGTGAAGGCGGTTCTGGAACGGAACCCACGCTTCGTTGAACGGATTTTAACACCAAAGGAAGAAGCGCTTTTTCAGGGCTACAGGGGGTCTAGGCAAATTGAATTTCTGGCAGGGCGTTTTGCCGCGAAAGAGGCATATGCAAAAGCAAGTGGAACTGGATTCGGCAAGGAATTGAGCTTCACAGACGTTGAAATTTTAACGGGAGAAAATGGGGAGCCTTGTTTCATGCAGCCAAGGAAGCAAGGGGAATTTGTTTTTGTAAGCATCACCCATACAGGGAGGTCAGCAGCAGCACAAGTGATTATTGAAGCAAACGAAAGGAGAAGCTAGAATCATGAGTGAACTGAGAACGTATACAGGTGTGCATCGCCCAACATGGATTGAAGTGGATTTAAAGGCCATCCAAGCGAACATTCGAAATGAACAACAACTTTTGCCCGCTGGAACGGAAATTTTTGCTGTCGTAAAAGCAAATGCTTATGGACATGGTATTTTAGAAGTCGCAAAAGCCGCGGAACAAGCAGGAGCCACGGGTTTTTGTGTGGCTATTTTAGATGAAGCTCTTTATTTGCGGGAAGCTGGTTTTACGTGTCCAATCTTGGTGCTTGGCGCGATTTTTAAAGAAGATGCAGCCTTCGCGGCCGAGCAAGATATTTCCATTACCATCTACAATGAAGAGTTTTTTGAAGGATTGTCTCTTCCGGACAAGCCACTTAAATTGCATGTGAAAGTAGATACGGGAATGGGAAGGCTTGGTTTTCAAACGGAAAAAGAAGTCTTTTTCGCTATCGAACAGATTGAAGCAGATCCTCGGCTTGAATTCGAAGGAATCTACACGCACTTTGCAACAGCTGACCAAAAAGAAACAAGCTACTTTGAAAAACAACTGCATAAGTTTCGTTCTGTACTTCTCAAGCTTGATCAGAAACCCCGATATGTGCATGCGGCGAATTCCGCGACTGCACTGCTTCACGCACAAGCAGATTTCAATATGATTCGGTTCGGCATTGCAATGTATGGTCTTACGCCGTCTGTCGAGATTGCAGATTCGCTTCCTTATGAGCTTAAAGAAGCTTTGTCGCTTTATACTAAAATAGCGCAAGTGAAAAAATTGCATCCAGGAGATCATGTGAGTTACGGGGCAACTTATGAAGCGAAACAAGAAGAATGGGTTGCAACGCTTCCAATTGGTTATGCAGATGGATGGCTTCGCCTGTTTAGCGGTTATCAAGTATTAGTGAACGGCACGCCCGCTGAAATTATCGGCCGAGTATGTATGGATCAAGTCATTATTCGATTAGATCGCTATTATCCAGTGGGAACGGTTGTGACATTAATTGGACAAAGCGGTTCTTTAAAACGGACTGCAACAGACGCTGCAGAGTATCTTCGGACCATTAATTATGAAATTACCTGCGCGCTTTCGGCTCGTGTCCCAAGAAAATACTTGGACTAAAACCGCTATCCGTGCTTTTCCAGTAAAAGGCGTTTATAATGAAGAGGCAAGGACCTTCTAAGTGCATCTGCGTCAGCCGGATTACCTGAATGTATGGTTGGAAAATTTGATTTTCGGCTGAAAAAAAACGAGAAATTGCTTTTCTAATAACTCTTAGAATGGTACGATAGATACATGGAGCAAGATGGTATCAATGCAACTTTGGGGGTGTAAGAGGTGTTAGAAAAAAAACAGCAAACAGAGATTTCTGTATCTCTAACACAAGATTTGCTTGAGGAACTTGATTTATTTGTGCAAAAAGAAAAAGTGGAGCGGAGTGAAGTAATCATGGAAGCGACGCAAGAATTTTTGAAGCGTAAAAAAGCGCGCGAAGTTCGTGTAGAGATGGAACAAGGCTACATTGAAATGGCAAAAATCAATTTTGCAATTGCTTGCGAATGCACCCATGCAGAGTCAGAAGCAGAACATAAGAATATCGAAATATTAGGAGGTTAGGCCGTTGGTTAAGCGTGGTGATGTTTACTACGCAGATCTTTCCCCCGTGGTCGGGAGCGAGCAGGGGGGAACGAGGCCTGTTCTCATCATTCAAAACGACATTGGAAATCGTTTCAGTCCAACTGTAATTGTCGCAGCGATTACTGCGAAAATTCAAAAAGCAAAACTGCCAACGCATATTGAAGCTACAAAAAAAGATGGCTTTGATCGAAATTCTGTGATTCTGCTTGAGCAAATTCGAACAATCGACAAGCAGCGATTAACAGATAAGATCACACATCTGGATGATGAATTAATGGAGAAAGTAAATCACGCCTTAGAAATTAGTCTAGGGATGATCGAATTTTAACCAGTATCTATTCGTTTATCGTGAGAGATGAAAAGTGCGAATTGAGGATGATGGAGAAGGGCAGAACCTGCGTAGGAAATTTTGAATGACAGGTTTTATTCGGGTTAAGTACATATTTTAGATTTGCTCACATAATGAATGTCTGATTTACCTGGCATAAGAGACAAGAACTTTAGGTTCAGATAGGCTTGTTTTCTTTTGTCAGGTTTTTTCAAACAAAAAACAGTAAAGAGGGAAGAAAGAGAGGCGTAGCAGAACAGCATGTATTCAGATTTTGCCGATTTTATTCGCGAAAACCAAGCAGAACTTTTAGAAGCTTGGATCAGAGAAATGAAAAAGCAGGAAGATCCAAAAATTGCAAGCGTTGCAACTGACGAAATGTATGAAGAAACAACACGAGAATTCATCGATTTATTGGTAAGCAAAATAGATGGAACCGAAAATCAAGCTGAATTTCACGGAAAACTGAAAGACTTCGCTGAAAAAATAGTACTACTTGGTTGGCCGATTCACTTCATCACGACAGGCATTCATAACTTTGCTTTGCTTACGTATAAGGGAATGCGCGGAAAAGAGCTTTTCTTTAAACGTGAAGATAATCCGGAAGATGATGCTTACTATCGTTTTGAAAAGTGGCTTGCTTCGATCTATAACAAAATTGTAACTGCTTATGCAGAAACTTGGGAAAAAACGGTATCGCAACAAAGGCAAGCCTTGCAGGAATTATCGGCACCACTTTTGCCGATTTTTGATAATATTTCTGTCATGCCACTTGTAGGTACAATAGATACAGAACGCGCCAGACAAATTATGGAGAGTTTACTTGTTGGTGTTGTGAAGCACCGTTCAGAAGTGGTGCTAATTGATATTACGGGTGTTCCCATTGTAGATACGATGGTCGCTCATCATATTATTCAAGCGGCAGAAGCTGTTCGCTTAGTTGGCTCAAAACCTATGCTTGTTGGAATCAGACCAGAAATTGCTCAAACGATTGTTAATCTTGGTATTAACTTAGAGCAGCTGATTACAACAAACACCTTGCAGAAGGGAATGGAACGAGCACTGGCTTTAACAAATAGAGAAATAGCACAAAAAGAGGGGTGAAACTATGGGGATTCCAATTTTAAAATTAGGCGAATGCTTACTTATCTCAATTCAAAGTGAGCTTGATGACCATACTGCAGTTGAATTTCAGGAAGATCTTCTTGCGAAAATTCATGAAACATCGGCACGCGGTGTTGTGATTGATATTACTTCAATTGATTTTATCGACTCTTTCATTGCAAAGATTCTAGGTGATGTAGTCAGTATGTCAAAACTCATGGGGTCGCGTGTAGTTGTCACGGGAATACAACCTGCTGTAGCCATTACACTGGTTGAGCTCGGAATTACTTTTGAAGGAGTTCTTTCGGCTATGGATTTAGAAAGTGGCTTAGAAAAATTAAAACAGGAATTGGGGGAATGAAAATGACATTCCAATCCTGTGTAAGAATAACAGATGAATGGGACATAGTTTCTGCTAGGCAATTAGGGCGAAACATTTCCAAAGAAATTGGGTTTGGTACGGTAGATCAAGCCCGGATTACAACGGCGATCAGCGAATTAGCCCGAAATATTTTCTTATATGCAAAAACGGGAGAGATTTGCATCTTGAAAATTAATGAAGCAGGAAGACTTGGTTTAAAGATAGTCGCTAAAGATCAAGGACCAGGAATTTTAGATATTCGGAAAGTTATGCAAGATGGGTATACAACATCAGGTGGACTTGGAGCAGGCCTTCCAGGTGTGAAGCGATTGATGGATAGCTTTGATATCGAATCTAAAACAAGCGGAGAAGAAAAGGGAACGATTATTACAGCAATGAAATGGATACGGTAATAACGGGGAGGCTTTAAGTGATGAATGAGCAATTTGAGGCGAAGTATGACGAGATTTTAATGGATTACTTAGAGCATCAAGACGAAGCCATTTTATATGACTGTGAAAAATTAACAAAAGAAGCCATGGATCAGAGTATTCCGCCTGAAGAAATTATCAATATTCATCGTTCTGCCCTTGAAAAATATGATAAGAACATGCCTGATTATGTTAAAAAGTCATTTGATGTTTTACTAGAGACAATGGTTGGCTATGGACTTGCTTATTTAGAACATATCAGTTTGCGAACAGAACAGCGTGCTTTAAAAAATGAAATTGAACAAGCGGAATCGATGCAAAAAACACTTCTTCAAGCGGATTTGCCAACAGGCACCGAACTCGATTTTGGTGTTATAAGTAAGGCTGCCAGACAAATGAGCGGGGACTACTATGCGTTTTTGGATTTAGATGGTAAAAAAGAAAATATCGGCATCGCACTTTCTGATGTCATTGGAAAAGGCATCCCAGCAGCATTTAGCATTTCGATGATCAAATATGCGCTTCCCGGAATTGCGGAGGAACATGAGGATCCGAGCTATGTGCTAAAGCTACTTAATAAGGTGGCAGAAGAAAACATTAATGACAATATGTTCATCACGATGTTTTATGGGGTTTACCGGAAAGCGCTACATCGATTTGAATATGCTTCTGCAGGACACGAAGTAGGTGTTTTTTATGAAGCGAAGACGAATCGTTTTTCCGATTTATATGCTCGAGGCTTGCCGCTTGGCATTAATAAAGAAGTCGAGTATCGAAAGTTTGAAAGAGCAGTCGCACCCGAGGATGTGATCTTTATCATGTCAGATGGTGTCACAGAGACGCGAACGTATGAGGGCTTTTTAGAACGACCGGAACTGCTCACTATTTTTGAAAAATACATGAAGCTAGAAGCGCAGGAAATGGCTGATGCAATTTATGAACATCTGCTCAAGTTGCAAGACTTTAAGCTTCATGATGATTTTACTTTAATTGTAATTAAACGAAAAAAAGAAGTTTGAGCGTTGTCGAGATCGGGTAATGCCACTCGTATACCAATTTTTAATGAGGTGACAAAAAATGAAGATCAATATCGAGATAGTAGATAGAGGCGACGAGCAAGTCGAAGCTTTTATCTCAGGAGAAATAGATGCCTACACAGCACCAAAATTGAAAGAAGCACTTGACGGTTATCAAAATAGAGAGAACTTCACGCTCAAAGTCGATTTATCCGATGTTGGTTATATGGACAGCACGGGTTTAGGCGTTTTTGTTGGTCTCTTTAAAAACTTGCGAACGAAAAACAGTGAGCTCATTCTTATTGGACTTTCTGAAAGGTTGTATCGCTTGTTTGAAATTACTGGACTATCAGAAATCATTGAAATTAAAAATATAGAAGGTGAAACGAATGGCAACATATGATAAAATCGAGCTAAATGTGCCGGCCAAGCCTGAATTTGTAAGTCTTGGAAGGCTGGCCCTCTCTGGAATTGCTAGCCAAGCAGGTTTTTCATATGAAGTAATTGAAGACCTGAAAATTGCAATCAGCGAAGCCATTACGAATTCTATTCGCCATGGATTCAAGGAAAAACCAGATGGGGAAGTAAAAATTGAATTCCATATTTATTCGGATAAACTGGATGTAATTGTGAGCGATAAAGGAAAAAGTTTTGATCCGGAAGCCAAAAGAAAAGAAAGTGGACCATATGAAGCAGATGAAGATGCGAATTTGATGCGAATCGGTGGACTGGGTCTGTTCTTGATTGAAACTTTAATGGATGATGTGAAATTTTATTCGGAAGACGGAGTTTCCGTTTTAATGACTAAATATATTAATGAAAAGCAGGTGGAGGAGAATGCAGAAAGTGTCTCAACCTGATAAGGAAAAAGTTTATGAATGGATCGAAGCGTTTCAGAAGACAGGGGATGAAGAAGCCCAATATCAACTTGTCGTTCATTATAAAAATTTAGTCGAATCCATTGCGAGAAAATATTCACAAGGGAAATCTTTTCATGAAGATCTCGTTCAAGTAGGAAACATCGGATTACTTGGTGCGATCAGAAGATATAATCCCGAATTTGGCAAGAGCTTTGAAGCTTTTGCTGTACCAACGATTGTTGGTGAAATTAAACGCTTTTTACGTGATAAAACATGGAGCGTTCATGTACCGAGACGGATTAAAGAACTCGGACCTAAAATTAAAAATGCAGTCGAAGAATTAACACGGGAGATGCAAGATTCTCCACAAATTTCGGATATCGCCGCTTATATTGGTGCTTCTGAAGAAGAAGTCCTTGAAGCGATGGAAATGGGAAAAAGCTACCAAGCGCTTTCCGTCGATCATTCCATTGAAGCGGATTCGGATGGGAGCACGATTACACTTCTCGATGTTGTCGGAAATGATGATGGTGGCTTTGAGCAAGTGAATCAGCGCATGTTGCTCGAAAAGGTATTGCCTATTTTGGATAGTCGCGAACAAAAAATTCTACAATATACGTTTATTGAGAACCGTAGCCAAAAAGAAACGGGTGAACTGCTGGATATTTCGCAGATGCATGTTTCTAGAATTCAACGTCAAGCGATCAAAAAGCTGCGCGAAGCCTTGCAAAATGAGGAAGTGGACTAACTATGTCGAGCATTATCAAGACGTATGTTGAGTTGTTTACGTTCCAGCGGTCCAAGGCTTTGCAGCAGTACTCAGGGGATATGTATTTTTTTACGGAATTACCTGATAATGAATTTCTATGCGTTTTAGCAGATGGGCTTGGAAGCGGAATTGAAGCACATCAATCGGCAAAAGCTGTGATCGATGCGGTGAAAAGCGATCCGGCAGAGGAACTCGATTTGCTGATGGAGAAGTGCAATCAAGCCGTTTCCGGGCTTAGAGGGGCAGCAGTGGCTATGATTCGGGTTAATTTTGATAAACAGACGCTTACATACACAGGAACCGGGAATATTCGCTTTTATTTTATGGAAGCTGCAGGGAAAATGAGTTTTCCGCTTTCGACGATGGGCTTTTTATCGGGGAGAAAGCAACTTTTTAAACTCAAGCAGTTCCACTATCTGCCGGGCAGTAAATTCCTGATTCACTCGGATGGACTTAAGCTTCGGAAGGTTCGATCATATCTAGATAGCTCGCTGAATGCTTTACATACGGGCCATCGGATTGAACGTCAAATTGCAAGCGTTCCCGAAGATGATGTTAGCTTTATTGTTGGGAAATTTTTAGATTGATTCAAAACTGCCACGGATAAGTGGCAGTTTTTTGCTTCATGAATAGTACAATGATAGAAATGAGGAGAGAAACCAAATGGAACAAAGTGTGATGCCTTTTATTTATAAAAAATTAGCTTATAAACAAACGCAAATTGATGCGGTGATCAAATTGCTTGAAGATGGAAATACGGTTCCTTTTATTGCGCGTTACCGGAAGGAAAATACGGGCAGCCTGGATGAAGTGGCGATTCGCGAAATTGAAGAAACGTATGATTATGTACTGAAACTGGAAACGCGGAAAGAAGAAGTTTTGCGGTTGATTGAAGAGCAAGGGAAATTGACCGATGAGTTGCGGGAACAAATTATAAAGGCGGACCAACAACAAAAGTTGGAAGATTTATACCGGCCGTATAAGCAAAAGAAAAGAACTAAAGCGACGATCGCGAAAGAACAAGGTCTTGAACCGCTTGCGAAATTTTTATGGACTTTTTCAGATGCGAGTGTGGAAGAAGAAGCGAAAGGCTATTTGTCTGAAGAAGTTGCCGATACGAAAGCGGCGCTACTCGGGGCACACGAAATTATTGCGGAAGAAATTAGCGATCAGCCGGAATACCGGGAATGGATTCGGAATTTCACACGGAAATTTGGGATGATTCATACGGAGAAAAAGAAAAATGCTGTGGATGAAAAAGCGGTTTATGAAATGTATTATGAGTATCAGGAAATGATTCAAAAAACAGCGCCTTATCGTGTGCTCGCTTTTAATCGCGGGGAAAAAGAAGATGTACTTCGCGTTTCGATTGAAATTGATGCGACTAAAATTCATGCTTACTTGGAAGAACATAATTTGCCCAAGAAGGAAAATGAATCGGTCGTGCTTGTGCGGGAAGCGATTTGGGATGCTTATAAGCGCTTTATTGCGCCAGCTGTGGAACGTGAAATTCGTTCGGAGCTGACAGAAATGGCAGAAGATCATGCTATCGAAATTTTTTCGCTGAACTTACGAAAATTGCTACTTCAACCGCCGCTTAAAGGGAAGGTGATTCTTGGCGTCGACCCGGCTTTTCGGACCGGCTGCAAACTCGCGGTTCTTGATCCTACCGGAAAAGTTCTAGAAATTGGCGTGATTTATCCACATACTGGAAAAGGGCGCGTACCGGAGGCGAAAGCTAAAGTGACGGAGCTTTTGAAGCGGTACGGTGTCGAAGTGATCGTGATTGGGAACGGTACGGCTTCGCGTGAGACGGAACAATTTATTGCGGATTTGCTACATGAAACGGGGAGTGACGCGCTTTATACGATTGTTAATGAAGCAGGGGCTAGTGTTTATTCGGCGAGTGAAATTGCTCGTGAAGAGTTTCCTGATTATCAAGTGGAAGAGCGGAGTGCGGTTTCTATTGGAAGACGTCTCCAAGATCCGCTAGCAGAACTTGTGAAAATTGATCCTAAATCGGTTGGTGTGGGCCAGTATCAACATGATGTTTCTCAGAAAAAACTGAGCGGTGCGTTAACCTTTGTTGTAGAAACGGCTGTTAACCAAGTAGGCGTGAATGTGAACACGGCTTCGGCGGCGCTTTTGCAATACGTAGCTGGTTTAAATAAAACGGTAGCCAGCAATATCCGCAAATATCGTGAAGAAAATGGTCCATTCGCTGCTCGAACAGAACTCAAAAAAGTGCCACGCCTTGGTGCGAAATCTTACGAGCAAAGTATTGGTTTCATGCGAATTCTTGAAGGAAAGAACCCACTCGATAAAACCGCGATTCACCCAGAGAGCTATAAAGCGGCAGAACAGTTAATCAAGAAACTCGGGTTTACGCTTGATGCGATTGGGACGGCTGAGCTAAAAGCTGAACTGCAGCAAGCAAATGTACTCGAAATGGGGCAAGAGCTTGAAATCGGAAAAGAAACCCTTCAGGATATTATTCAGGATTTGATTGCGCCAGGACGTGATTTACGTGATGAATTGCCACAACCGATGCTCAAACAAGATGTCATCAAGATGGAAGACTTGAAGCCGGGGATGCAGCTTGAAGGGACCGTTCGGAATGTGGTCGATTTTGGCGCTTTCGTGGATATTGGCGTTAAACAAGATGGGCTCGTTCACATTTCGAAACTGAGCAAATCGTTTGTGAAGCGACCAATGGATGTTGTTTCCGTTGGCGATATCGTAACCGTTTGGGTGGATGAAGTAGATTTGAAGAAAAATCGGATTGCCCTTTCGATGGTTGCACCAAAGGATGCGTTATAAAATGGAAAATGCGGAACTGCAAGCTTTGATGGAAAACGTTTCGCAAGAAAATTTCGGGAAGCCTTTCCGCCATCAAGCACGATTTAATGCGCGCCTGCGCACAACAGGTGGGCGTTATCTACTTCGTTCGCACGACATTGAAATGAATCCAAGCTACCTCACCACGTTTGGCGAGACAGAATTCATCCAAATTATGAAACACGAGCTCTGCCATTATCATCTCCATTTGGAAAATCAGGGTTATAAGCATCGTGATGCAGATTTTCGGAATTTACTGCGTCAAGTGGATGCGCCTCGGTTTTGCAAGCCCATTGAGCGGGAAACGAAATTGCATGAATATTCATGTGTGCAATGTGAAACTAAATTTATGCGGCAACGTAAAATGAATGAAAGTCGCTATCGCTGTGGGAAATGTGGCGGGAAGCTTGCTTACTTGGGCAGGAAAGTGGTTATGCAAGGGAGTTTCAATGAAAAGTAAAATTCGGCAAGAAGAAGGTTGTCTTTGCGAGCTTTTTAGCTCGAAGGAACAGTACTTTTTCTTGCTTTTTTAATTATTCATTATTATAATGAGAGTAGATTTATTCCACAGTAGCTCAGTGGTAGAGCAATCGGCTGTTAACCGATCGGTCGTAGGTTCGAGTCCTACCTGTGGAGTTTTTACTTTTGTGGAGAAATACTCAAGTGGCTGAAGAGGCGCCCCTGCTAAGGGTGTAGGTCGTTCGCGCGGCGCGAGGGTTCAAATCCCTCTTTCTCCGCCATTAATTATGTAAAACGAAGCTTTGCCTTTCTCGAGGTAAAGCTTTTTAGTTGCGCCGCTAAAAGATAAGTTTTACGTTGCGGTGCCGCCGATTTACTGATACACTTAAGAAAGTCTAATAAACTAGGAATGAAAAAGAAGGTGAACATAGATGGTTAAACCGGTAGTAGCGATTGTAGGCCGTCCAAATGTCGGCAAATCTACTATTTTTAACCGGATCGTCGGAGAGCGTGTTTCGATCGTTGAAGATGTTCCGGGAGTGACAAGAGACCGAATTTATAATACGGCTGAATGGCTTGGAAAAGAGTTCAATATTATTGATACGGGAGGGATCGACCTTTCGAATGAACCGTTTTTAGAACAAATACGTGCCCAAGCAGAAATTGCGATTGACGAGGCAGATGTCATTATTTTTATCACAAATGGGCGTGAAGGCGTCACGGATGCGGATGAGCAAGTGGCAAAAATTTTATATCGCTCGAAAAAACCTGTTGTTTTGGCAGTAAATAAGGTCGATAATCCTGAAATGCGCGATCAAGTGTATGATTTTTATTCGCTTGGTTTTGGAGAGCCTTACCCGATTTCGGGGTCGCATGGGCTTGGCCTTGGGGATTTGCTAGATGAGGTACGGAAGCATTTTCCAAGTGAAGAAGAAACGGAATATGATGATGATGTTATCAAGTTTTCCTTGATTGGTCGTCCAAACGTTGGAAAATCCTCGCTTGTTAATGCTTTTCTTGGAGAAGATCGCGTGATCGTGTCTGATATTGCGGGAACAACGCGGGATGCGATTGATACGAGTTACAGTTTTGACGGGCAAGAATATGTGATGATCGATACAGCAGGGATGCGAAAAAAAGGCAAAGTCTATGAAACCACTGAAAAATACAGTGTGCTACGAGCCATGCGAGCAATTGAACGCTCGGATGTTGTTTTAGTCGTCTTAAATGCCGAAGAAGGGATTCGCGAACAAGATAAACGAATTGCTGGCTATGCACACGATGCCGGTCGAGCAATCATTATTGTTGTAAACAAATGGGATGCGATTGAAAAAGACGAGAAAACAATGAAGGCTTTTACAGAAGACATCCGGGAGCAGTTCCAGTTTTTGGATTATGCACCGATTGTTTTTGTGTCCGCTAAAACGAAGCAACGATTAACGAACATTTTCCCACTGATTAATCAAGTAAGCGAAAACCACTCGCTTCGAGTGCAATCTAGCATGCTGAATGATGTTATTAGTGATGCGGTTGCTATGAATCCAGCTCCAATGGATAAGGGTAAGCGACTAAAAATCTTCTATACGACGCAAGTAGCGGTGAAGCCGCCTGCATTTGTTGTATTTGTGAATGAACCTGAACTAATGCACTTTTCATATGAACGCTTTTTGGAAAATCGAATTCGTGAGGCATTTCCGTTTGAAGGAACTCCAATTCGTGTAATACCACGTAAACGCAAGTAAGCTTTTAGGAGGATGATTTTCGTGATGAAACAAAAAGTAGCTGTTTTGGGAGCTGGAAGCTGGGGAACAGCGCTTGGAATGGCTTTAAGTGATAACGGGCATGATGCGGTGCTTTGGGGAAATCGTGAAGAGATTGTAAATGAAATCAACCAAGATCATCACAATTCACACTATTTAAAAGAAATTCAATTGCCAAATGGACTTAGTGCAACGCTTTCACTTACAGAAGCACTAGCTGATGCGGATTTAGTCGTATTGGCTGTTCCGACAAGCGCCATGCGTGAAGTGGCACGTGAAGTGGATGCGGTTCTTTCTGAGCCACAAATCATTGTGCATGTTAGTAAAGGAATTGAGCCTGAAACCAATCTACGCATGTCTGAAGTGATTGCTGAAGAAATTTCCCTCGAGAAGCGAAAGGGGATCGTCGTTCTTTCTGGTCCAAGTCACGCGGAAGAAGTGGCTGAAAGGCATCCAACCACACTTTGTGCAAGCTGTGAAAATGATGAGCTTGCGGGCATCGTCCAAGATGTATTTATCAATAACAACTTGCGAATCTACACGAATCGAGATGTTGTTGGGGCAGAAATTGGCGGGGCTTTGAAAAATATTATTGCGCTTGGCGCTGGGATTTCTGATGGTCTTGGTTACGGAGACAATGCGAAAGCAGCACTCATGACTCGCGGAATGGCTGAAATCACGCGTCTTGGAGTTGCTGTTGGTGCTGATCCGCAAACGTTTTATGGGCTTACAGGAATTGGAGATCTCATCGTCACTTGTACAAGTGTCCACTCACGCAACTGGAGAGCTGGAAATAAGCTTGGACAAGGCGAGAAACTGGATAAGGTACTTGCTGACATGGGAATGGTTGTTGAAGGCGTTCGGACGGCTAAAGCTGTGTTTGGCTGGGCTAAGGAGCTTAAGATCGATATGCCGATTTCAAAAGCTATCTATGAAGTCCTATTTTCGGATAAGGATCCTGCAGAAGCTGTGGATTCACTAATGGGACGGAAGAAAAAAGAAGAAAAAGAGACTTTTTGACTTAAAACCTTTCACGGCTCGTAAGCCGTGAAAGGTTTTTTTATGGATGAAGATTTGTCAAAGTTGTGTCAAAGAGGCTGAGAAAGGTGTATTTTTACCGTTCAATTTTAATTCGTTTATGAAAAAATTTATAGGATTATGCTAAAATGAAAAAGAATGAAGGAGGCTGTTAAACATGAATGTAATACGAGAGGATAATCACTATCTGATTTCTTGGGAAGTGGACGAAGCGCCTACTGGAACAGTGCTTTATGAGAGCTTTCACCCTGGGAAAGATGAAACGGCAAACGAGCTAGCAGTCATTCAAAATGGAGAAAACTCCTTTCAAGCGATGATTGAGCCCGAGAAGCGAACTTATTTTATACTTGAAAAGCCGAATGGAGAAATGAAAATAGCAGCTGAGCGAGTGCTAGACGTGCCAGATGTATTTAATTTTCGTGATTTAGGCGGATATGTAAACCGTACTGGGAAAAGTGTGAAGTGGGGAAAACTCTATCGTTCTGGTAGCCTTGCTAAACTTACAAAAGCGGGTGAAAATCAGTTGAAAGAGCTTGGAATCCACTGGATTTGCGATTTGCGCAGTGCAGCAGAAGTGAAAGCTGCACCAACACCTGCTATTTCGGGCATTTTAAATGAAAATATTCCTATTGGCGCAGCCAAAAACGAACTAAGTGAAGAAACCAAACTGGAGCTTCCTGCTGATGAAACGGTTTATGAGCCGCTTATGGGAGATAGTTATAAGGTTTTTGTTCACTCTACAAGTGATTATTTCACTATTTTTAATGCGTTACTCAAGCCACAAGGAACTCCTTTTTTATTCCACTGTACAGCTGGAAAAGATCGGACGGGAATTCTCGCTGCGCTTTTGCTCCATTTGCTAGATATTCCGGAAGAAACGATTTTTCAGGATTATGCGATCACCAATCACTTTACGGAGCAAATTCTTGAAGAAGTGGGGGCGCTTGCAAATTCATTTTCGGGACAAGAGAAACAAGTGACGCTTGAAACTTTCAGACCGATGGCAGAGGCGCGGCCAAGTTATTTGACAATTGCTTTTGATGAGATGAAACGAACTTCTGGTTCTGTCGATCTGTTTTTGGAAAATGAAGTAGGGATTACACCTGAAATGAAGCAAAATTTACAAGCTCAGTTGTTAGAATAAAGTAGGCGCAGAAACCTATAGTTTTCAGGTAATGAGCTTATTTTTTGCGTATTTTTTATGAAAAAAGAACCATTTTTTCGCGAAAAGGTGGTTTTGCTTGCTATTCGAGGACTTCCCAGTTAGTATATTGGGTAACAGGTTGGTACTATCACGTTTAGGTGTTTATTTTTAAACGAGTTAATGTGAAGATTTGGTGTCAATTTGGGGTTAAACCTTGCAGTATCAATGATTATGTGATAATCTTTTATCAGAAATACTGCAAAAGCGTGTTTTAGAGCCGTTTCGGTCTTAATGGAGCAGAAAATCTCTTACAGATAAAGATAGTTTGGGAAAATAGAAAAACCAAATAATAATTAAGACCTGATTATTTTGGATTATCCTTTGAGGGAGGTGAAATAAACAATGGCAAACAAAACTGATTTAGTAAATAGCGTAGCTGAAAAAGCGGAACTTTCTAAGAAAGATGCTGCTAAAGCTGTAGAAGCTGTTTTTGAAACTGTTCAAGAAAAACTTTCTAAAGGCGAAAAAGTTCAACTAATTGGTTTCGGTAACTTTGAAGTTCGTGAACGTGCTGCTCGTAAAGGTCGCAACCCACGTACGAAAGAAGAAATCGATATCCCAGCTAGCAAAGTGCCAGCATTCAAACCTGGTAAAGCGCTTAAAGATGCTGTGAAATAATTACATACAACTTTAAGCCAACTAGCTGCCCGCTTGCACGTCTGTGCAAGCGGGTTTTTTGTTGGCTAAGTTCAACTTGGATGGGAATAAATTTGGTGAAAATAAATTTTCAGTTTTTTCACTAAAAACACATAAAAGAATTGTAAAAGCCGTTCATTTAAGTTATTGTTATTATAAGGGGTTGGCTCGTTTTTGAAAGTAGGTGGCAAACATGACAGATCAATTTTCAGAGGATGAAATCGTTTACGGGGATTCTTGGGGGCTTGTGCACCGTGGCGTTTTAGAAGATCGCGAAATTGAAAGAATGAAAGCGCTGCGAGACAAAGTGTACGGTAAAAACGGTGTTGCTGTGACTACCATGAAACCTATCGGACGTGTTGAAATAGAAGGAGAAGTTTATGAAGCGCGACTTGAAAACGGATACTTGGACGTACGCACGCCAGTAACGGTTATTGGAATTGATTTTGGTTATTTGTTAGTAAAAGAATTAAAAATGGAGGCGAAGTAAATGTTTTCAGGATCGTTTATTGTTATTGCGGTAGTTGTTATACTCTTTCTTATTGTATTCTTTTCACTTGTCCCAATCGGACTGTGGATTAGTGCTATTTCCGCTCGAGTACCTGTTGGAATCGGGACGTTAATTGGGATGCGGCTACGTCGCGTGGTTCCTTCACGCGTTGTAAAACCACTCATTAAAGCGGTTAAAGCTGGACTTGAACTAGAAGTGAATCAACTTGAAAGCCACTATCTAGCTGGTGGGGATGTTGATAATACGGTTGACGCGCTAATTGCAGCGCACCGAGCAAATATTGAACTTGATTTTAGTCGTGCTGCTGCGATCGACCTTGCAGGACGTGACGTGTTAGAAGCTGTGCAAACTTCGGTTACGCCAAAAGTCATTCGGACACCAGAATTTACTGGGGTGGCTCAAAATGGGGTAGAAGTAAAAGTTATTACGCAAATTACGGTTCAATCTAATATCGAACGCATCGTCGGTGGTGCCGGAGAAGACACAGTTATCGCCCGTGTTGGGGAAGCCGTTGTTTCGACAGTTGGGGAAACACGTGAACACACGGATGTTCTCGAAAACCCAAACAGCATTTCTAAAAAAGTCCAAGAACAAGGTCTTGGAGATGGAACGGCTTATACCATTCTTTCGATTGATATTGCAGAGATGCGCATTGGTGATAATATCAAAGCGAAACTAGACATCGAAAAAGCGAATGCGGATATGGAAGTGGCTCAAGCAGCAGCTTCGAAACGTAAAGCGGAAGCGATTGCGCTTGAACAAGAAAACCGTGCCGCAGTTGTTGCAGCAGAAGCAGAAGTACCTCGTGCGATTGCAACGGCTTTTGAAAACGGTACGCTCGGCGTGATGGATTATTATAAGATGGAAAACGTGCAATCAGATACACATATGCGTGATTCTATTGCTGGAGACAATAAGCCAGAATTTCATGAGTAAGAAAGAAGGTGTCTCACATGCCATTTAATTTAGAAGACTTTTTTGATAATATATCGGGGTTTATTCCCGTTTTGATTATTGTGGGTGGCGCTATTCTGTCTCTTTTCTCTAGACAAGAAAAGAAAAAAACCGGTACGAACAACAAACAAGCGCCCAAGAAAAAACCGGTGGAGTCTCTCCAAACTCGTGTCGAGAAGTGGAAACAACCTGTTTCTTCTGGAACATTCAAAGTGGGAGAAACAAAACCTAAACAAACCGCCAAAAAAGTTGTGCGAGCCGACACGCCGAAAGCACGAGATGTTTATCGTGAAGAGGCAGAGCGGCGCCAGAAAGTGTCTAAGACTCCAGTTGCTGTTAGTGAACCAAAGCCAAAGAAACGAGCTGAGAATGCTCTAAATGGCCTTGATTTGAAGCGAGCGATGGTGATGAAAGAAGTTTTGGATAAACCGGTGGCTTTACGCAAGAAGTAACGCTTGCATGGTGAGGGCCATTTATAGTATAGTTATATTGTAAATTCATACAAACTGACCCGCTTAAGGGGAGTAGCAGAAATAGCTGTGTCGTCAATACGAGATCATTCTCCGGCGCAGTTAGCAATTTGAAAATTGTTTGCAAGACCTTACGTTTCTTTCGTGAGGTCTTTTTGTATCAAGTTAAAGGAGGAAAACTGTGAAAAAATTTATTTCAATCTTACTTGCTGCTGGATTAGTATTTAGTCCGCTTGGGGGAACCGTTTCAAACATGGTATTGCCGACTAAATATGAACAAGTGAAAGAAGCAGATGCGAGAGGTTATCGCGCACCTATGCGTTCATTCAAATCCAATAACAATGGTATCAATCGTTCCAATGTTAACCGTTCGCAAATGAATAACAACATGATGGGTAAAGGAAAAAATAGTTTCTTTAACGGTCGTGGTTTAATGGGCGGTTTAATGCTTGGTGGACTTGCTGGATTACTTTTTGGCGGGCTTCTTGGCAATATGGGAGTTTTTGGTAACATTTTTGGCTTGATCATTAATTTACTGGCGATCTTCCTAGTGATTCGTTTGATCATGTTCTTTTTCCAAAGAAGAAAAAATCACGGAACAGAACCAGCTGCACAAAGTACAGGCCGTGATTCGTTTAATAGAGCACGACACGAAACTATCCAAGCTGGGACAGAAACGACAACACGTGAACGTGAACAAATCCTCGATGAAGGAAATATTTCCAATGCGGTGATTGCGTTCTTTACAAATGAAAAAGGCTTATCACTTGATGATGTTCAAGTTGTTTTAACATATGATGACAAAATTGGCTTTGGAGCAGATGTTATCCAAAATGACCAAGTTATTCAGTCACTCGATCATTTTTCGCTCATTCAAGCGATTCGTTACTGGGCAGAACATTTTGCACATATGGATCCAAATATGGGCTTAACGCTAGAATACTCAGAACAAGACGGGATTTATGCAGTAGTAACTGAATAACGATTTCGAAAGGAATGACTAACGGATGCATTTAGCGAAGCATGGAGACACGATTGAGCTTTTTCATGAAGATGGAAACTGGAAACTCAAAAAAGAAACTGGCTTTTCA
The DNA here is from genome assembly GCF_011800755.1 of Listeria valentina. GTDB lineage: Bacteria > Bacillota > Bacilli > Lactobacillales > Listeriaceae > Listeria > Listeria valentina. Next base: position 19,440 of record NZ_JAATJW010000021.1, on the reverse strand, counting down.
CCTATTCAAATGACTGTTGCGGCAGCGGCTGCTTGTAGTGGTTACGTCTACGCTAAGATTTTGAAGAAAAAGCGAATTTCCTACGAGCATTTGGAAATAGAAGTGGACTATACGCAAAATTTGGATGCAGCCGTACATGTGATTCAGTCAATCGATATTCACTTCGAGCTAGCAGTAGCAGCTGAGCATCAAGAACAAGCTGAGAAAAGCTTGAAGCTCGTCAAAAAAGGTTGCCCCGTTGTTCAAAGTTTAAATCCAGAGATTCAAATTACGGAACACGTAAAGTTTGTTTCGAATTAATTCTTAAAGAAGGTGGGTAGATTTTATACTACTCACCTTCTTTTTTATCCTCCAGAAATTTTTAAATATTCATTAGAATTATGCCATAACATCTAAATCAAAAGTCCTTTTTCGGATGAAAGCGTATACAATGAAATTAGTTCGAAAGTTTTTCGTTTAGCCGAAAAGTATGAAATTCGACTTAAATAATATAAAAACTTTTACAGCGTTTTCAAAATACGTATAATGAAGGTAGAGGATGATGATTATATGTTTTTCAATATGAAGGGGGTAGTTTTAGATGTTGTTTGAGAAAATGGAGAAATATGATTATGAGCAAGTAGTTTTTTGCCATGATGAGGCTTCTGGACTAAAAGCGATCATTGCGATTCATGATACGACGCTTGGTCCTGCGCTTGGGGGATGCCGAATGTGGCCATATGCAACAGAAGAAGAAGCCCTGGAAGATGTTTTACGGTTAGCGCGCGGTATGACTTATAAAAACTCAGCTGCGGGACTCAACTTAGGGGGAGGAAAAACAGTCATCATCGGGGATCCGAAAAAAGATAAAAGCGAAGCCCTATTCCGCGCCCTTGGAAGATATGTGGAAAGCTTAAATGGACGTTATATTATTGCAGAAGATGTCGGCACGACCGTTCAAGATATGGATTATATGCACGAAGAAACAAGACACGTTACAGGCGTTTCAGAAAGCTTTGGCTCATCAGGGAATCCAAGTCCGCTCACAGCACGTGGCATCTATGCGTCGATGAAGCGGACTGCCAAAGAAGTTTTTGGAAGCGATTCCTTGGCAGGGAAAAAAGTGGCCGTTCAAGGCGTTGGAAACGTAGCGTTTGCCTTATGCGAAATGTTATTTGAAGAAGGTGCAGAACTTACCGTTACAGATATTAACCAAGAAGCGGTGGACCGGGCGGTAGAGAAATTTCGGGCAACTGCTGTAAAGCCGGATGAGATTTATCAAGTAGATGCCGATATTTTTGCTCCGTGTGCCCTTGGCGGCATTTTAAATGATGATACAATTCCACAGCTCAAGGTAAAAGCCGTTTGCGGAAGTGCCAATAACCAGTTATTAGACATTAAACGTCACGGGGAAATGCTTCATGAACGTGGGATCTTATATGCACCTGATTATATCGTCAATGCAGGGGGAGTCATCAATGTAGCGGATGAGTTAAATACTTATAACGCAGAACGTGCCAAACAAAAAATTGATGAAATTTATGGGCAAATCGGCAAAGTGTATGAAATTTCAGCGCGCGAAGGAATTATTCCAGCAGAAGCAGCTGATCATATGGCTGAAGATCGGATTGCAACTATGAAACAAGTACACAGCACTTTCTTTGCTCGTTCGTAAGATTTATAAAAGGGAAAACGAGAGTCCGAATTCGGGCTCTCGTTTTTGTATTGACTGGAAGCAAAAGCTAAAGATGGTTAAGAAAAATCTAAATATTTCTAAAGAGTATTGAGATGGGCTAATAAGCTGTGCTAGAGTAAAGAAGAAATACGCATAACAACATGAAAAACCACGAAAGGAAGCGTGAATGAGTGACGACGAATCAGAAAATATTACTTCAACTTTTATTTTTTTTAAGCATCGCAAGTTGCATGGCCATTTATTTTGCCGAACAAACAGGGCAATATAGCACCAATTTTCTCTTCCAACAAATCTTGTTTCTTGCCATATCAAGCGCTGTTTGTTTTGTTCTATCTAAATGGGAGCTCAAGTCCATCCAAAAATGGCTATGGCTCATTTATCCAATTTTTATTCTCCTTTTGCTTGGCTTACAGTTTACAACCGAAACAAACGGAGCCCGCCGCTGGTACAAATTGCTCGGTTTTTCCTTCCAGCCCACTGAAATTCTCAAAAGCTTCTTTATTTTGGCGCTCGCCGCCGTAGCCGTACGATACGAGAAAAAACCAGCCAAGCAGATTCTTGCACTTACAATTACGGCTGTCCCCATTTTATTTTTGATTTTTCGCGAACCTGACCTAGGAAGTACGATCGTGTATTTTGTGACGTTTTTCGCCATTTTGCTCATCGCGAATGCCTCCAGAAAATGGATTTTCACTTTGCTTCTGAGCGCCTTTACCGTTTTTAGTGCCATTTTCTATGTCGTTTTTTATCATCTAGAATGGCTCCGAGTAGTCGGACTTGAACCCTATCAATTTGCACGCATCCTAAGCTGGATCGACCCATCAAGTGATCCGAGTGCTTCCTATCAAGTCAACCTTTCCTTAGTCGCAGTAGGTTCAGGCGGAATGAGCGGCCGATCTGGTCAAATTTACATCCCAGAAAGTCACACCGATATGATTTTCAGCACGATTGCCAATCAATTTGGATTTATCGGCGCGAGCCTTTTGCTATTTTTATTCTTGCTGTTTATCCAAGTCTTAATCCGACTCGCACTAGACGCCAAAACGCGCTTTTCAGTATACATCTACACCGGTTTTGCCGTTTACTTTGCCTTCAACATCTTCGAAAATATCGCGATGACGATCGGACTGATGCCCCTTACTGGAATTCCGCTTCCCTTCATCAGCTACGGCGGCTCTTCCGTACTCGGAAACTTCATCGCAATTGGCATCCTGCTCGCGGTTAGCCGATATGAAAAGGAATACGCGCAAAGTCTTTCTTCCAATTAGACAATCCAATCGGATGTGTTAAAATGAAGGAGAGAGTTCAAGAAGGGGATTTTGCACGTATGGCGAATTATATTAATAAAGAAAAACGAGCAATTGATTTTGATCCATTTGAACTGCCAGTTATTGCTTTGCCAGAAGTGATCGCGGTTTCCTTTGAGCCAAAAACGGAGCGCGCATTACTCATCCGAATTGCAGATCAAGGAAAAGATTTTACGAAACTAAGACATCCTGAATGGTATCAAGATATTCTTGAAATTCATTTTAATGATATTAACGAAGCCGATGACTACTGGGGACTCAGTCAAAAAGAAAAAGAAGAAATGAAGCTGTTCAATGAAAGACATGCGGAAATCATCTACGACTTTATTGATCGCAATCCTGATCATGGCCAAATCGTGGTTCACTGCAATGCTGGAATTAGCCGCAGCAGCGCCGTTGCGATGGGTATTGCGGAGCACTATCATGACAAAGATACCCTGCAAAAGTTAAGGGAAATCAAACGTTATTTGCCCAACCCGCGGGTTCTTGCCATCATGCGTGGTGAAAAATATTTGCCAGAAGATTAATAAAAGCAACCTCCAAATTCAGTTTGGGGGTTTTTCTATTGCCTTTTTGTTAAAAAAACTACTGTTTTTAGACAAATCTCACATATCTGAGTTTGCGTGCTATTAAGATTGTTCTTTTAAAAAGGATTTTGGATTTTTGATGTTATAATGACGTGGGGGAAAATCGTCCAAAGTATTTCACAAGTTAAAATAAGAGGCAGTGACTGCTCTTGAAATGAGGAATGAATTTATGACAAATGAAGTTAAAAAAATGGGGTTATTCAGCTTAATCTTAATGATTTTCACTTCCGTGTTCGGCTTTGCTAATGGACCGGTTGGCTTTTATTTGATGGGCTATAGTGCAATCCCATGGTATATCGCAGCCGCTGTGCTGTTTTTTATACCATTTGCGCTTATGATGGCCGAATATGGTTCCGCTTATCGTAAAGAACAAGGGGGAATCTATTCGTGGATGAATGACAGTGTCGGACCTCGCTATGCGTTTATCGTCACTTTCATGTGGTTCACTTCGTATATTATTTGGATGGTCGGAATTGCATCAAAAGTATGGATTCCGTTTTCGACTTTCCTATTTGGGACAGATAAAACGCAGGAATGGACGATCCTGTCGCTTACTCCAACACAAACCATTGGCATTTTGGGTGTCCTTTGGATGATTGTTGTGACTTTCTTCGCATCAAAAGGTCTTCGCCAAATCACTAAAGTTACAACGATTGGCGGCTTTGCCGTTATGGGGCTCAATGTCGTTTTAATTCTTGTCAGTGCAATCATTCTTGTTTTAAATGGTGGAGCTTTCCAGCAAAACATTGACGGCGTAAAAGATTTTCTTGTTTCGCCAAATCCAAACTACTTGAGTCCAATTTCCATTTTGAGTTTCTGTGTGTTTGCGATTTTTGCATATGGCGGAACAGAAGCTGTGGCAGGGCTTGTTGACCAAACAAAAAATCCGAAAAAAACCTTTCCAAAAGGAATCATGATTGCTGCCGTCGTTATTTCTGTTGGTTATGCGATCGGGATTTTAATGTGGGGCGTAAGTACAAACTGGATGAAAGTCCTTGCCGGAGAAACGACGAACCTTGGAAACATCACGTATGTGTTGATGTACAACTTAGGGCTTGAACTCGGGAATGCCTTTCATGCTTCAGCTGAAACGGCACAAACGGTAGCTTCTGTTTTTGCGCGCATCACCGGACTTTCCATGTTCCTTGCTTATACAGGCGCATTTTTCACGCTGATCTATTCGCCGCTAAAATCCATTATTCAAGGAACACCAAAAGAACTTTGGCCAAAACGAATGACGAAGATCAACAAGGCAGGAATGCCGGAGTTTGCGATGTGGATTCAGTGTCTCATCGTTGTCGTAATCATCTTGATCGCTTCGTTTGGCGGAAGCAATGCCTCAGCCTTCTACAATAAACTTACGCTGATGGCGAATGTCTCCATGACGCTTCCATATTTATTCTTGTCGTTCGCTTTTCCATTCTTTAAAAACCGTGAAGGCCTTGAACGACCTTTCGTGGCTTATAAAACCAAGTGGAGCGCGTACCTAATCACGGCTGTGATCGCAGTCGTTGTTGGCTTTGCGAATGTGTTCACCATTATCCAACCGGTTATCACAACTGGAAATTGGAGTGATACCATTTGGATGATCGCAGGGCCCGTTACCTTCTCAATTCTAGCCATTTTAATTTATGAGAATTATGATTTGCGCAAACGTCGCGCGAAATAAAGGAAAAAGCCTCCAAGCCCATGCTTGGAGGCTTTTTCCTTCTCGTTTATTTGAATTTCTAGTACACTTAAAACATGAGAGGCTTTGAATGGAGGATTTTACAATGAGTAAGCATTACGATTATATTGCAATTGGCGGAGGAAGCGGAGGCATTGCTTCTTCCAACCGAGCTGGGATGCACGGCAAAAAAGTCGCGCTTGTTGAACCCGTTCATCTTGGGGGGACTTGTGTGAACGTGGGCTGTGTCCCTAAAAAAGTGATGTGGTATGGGGCAGATATTAAAGAAGGCATGGAAAAGTTGGGACCTGCTTACGGCTTAACTGGGGAAGTCTCATTCGATTTTGGAACCCTTGTTTCAAATCGTGAGAAATATATTGATCGCTTGCATGGGCTTTATCAACAAGGCCTAGATAGCAATCATGTAGACGTTCTTCGTGGCTATGCGCGCTTTATAGATGCTAAAACCATTGAAGTAAATGGTGAGCGCTACACGGCAGATCACATTTTGATTGCAACAGGCGGAAAACCTGCTATTCCAGCTATCAAAGGAGCCGAATACGGCATCGCTTCGAACGGCTTTTTTGCAATGAAAGAATTGCCAAAACGTGTGGCTGTTATTGGAGCTGGCTATATTGCAGTGGAACTGGCTGGAATTTTAAATGCATTTGGAACGGAAACACATCTTTTCGTTCGAAAACATGCACCGCTTCGTTCGTTTGATCCAATGATTTCAGAAACACTCGTTGAACTTATGGAAAAAAATGGACCAACACTTCATACATATGCCATTCCAAAAGAAATTATAAAAAATGAAGATGGCAGTTTGACGCTTAAACTGGAAGACGGACGGACACAAACAGTCGATAAAGTCATTTGGGCGATCGGACGGAAACCTGTGACAGATACGATGGCGATTGAAAATGCTGGAGTTGAACTTACTGAATCTGGATTCATCAAAGTGGATAAATATCAAAACACAAATGTTCCAGGTATCTATGCGATTGGTGACGTAACCGGCCATGTGGAATTAACCCCGGTTGCGATTGCAGCTGGAAGAAGGCTTTCTGAACGACTCTTTAACGGCAAACTTGATGAGCATCTCGACTATAACTTAATTCCAACGGTCGTATTCAGCCATCCACCTATTGGTACGATTGGACTTACTGAGCCAGAAGCGATTCGGAAATACGGAGAAAAAGACATCAAAGTTTATCAATCTTCGTTTACTTCGATGTATACGGTAATTACAGAACACCGCGAACCATCGCGAATGAAGTTGATTTGTGAAGGGAAAAATGAACGCATCGTTGGCTTGCACGGAATTGGAACAGGCATGGATGAACTCTTACAAGGCTTTGCCGTTGCGATCAAGATGGGGGCAACAAAAGCTGACTTTGATAATACGGTTGCAATCCATCCGACAAGCGCAGAAGAATTTGTCACGATGCGTTAAATTGATACTAAAAAGAAAATTGAAGGAGGGATATCATGCCAGAGAAATTAGCTCTTTATTTTGTGAGACATGGTCAAACGTATTTAAATAAAAATTTGAGGATGCAAGGTTGGGCAGATACACCACTAACCCCAGAAGGTGCTGAAAAGGTACGAGAAAGCGGGCGAGGTCTTTCGGATACGGAATTCGTTGCTGCCTATAGCAGTGATTTACACCGAACGATTTCTACGGCGGAGATTTTGCTCCATGAAAACAAACACGCTTTCGGGCTACAACTTGAACCACGCAAAGAATTTCGTGAAACCTTTTTCGGTTCTTTTGAGGGGGAAAAAAGTGATGTCGCTTGGAACGAAATTGCTCGGGCGAATGGCTACGCCTCCCAAGAAGATTTTATGGCACATGAAGATGTACGGGGGATGATGAACGCAACCAAGAAAGCCGATCCAACAGGAGACGCAGAAGATTTTATGACTTTTTGGACGCGAGTGGAACAAGGCTTTTTACATGTTATCAATCGGCATCGCGATACAGGTGGCAATATTTTGATTGTTGCGCATGGCAATACGATCCGAAATATTGTTCATGAGCTTGAGCCTTCCATCACAGAAAGCTTTGTTCTCGACAATGCAAGTGTAACAGTATTGGTTTATGAAAAAGGCTTATTTAAAGTAGAACGTTTAAATGATATTTCGCATTTTGCGGCAGAATAAAAAGTAGGGCAGCTGCCCTACTTTTTATTTGCTTGATTCAGTTTCTGGCGTAGCGTCAGTTGGTGGACTTGAATCGTCACCGCTATCATCATCGCCTAAATGTTTTTTCCCTTCACGCCGAAGTTGAATGAGCTTGACAACATTGACAATGATGGTTTTTACGACCGCGTAAAGCGGTACGCCGAGTACCATTCCCAGTAAACCCGCTAGATTTCCTGCCACGAGTAAAATCACGATAATGGTTAGTGGGTGAATTTTAAGCGAGCGACCCATGATAAGCGGCTGTAGCACATTTCCATCTAGTTGTTGTACGATCACGACTACAATAATCACGAGCAAAGCTTGAAGCGGCGAAGTGAAAAGTGCGACTAATACAGCTGGTGCTGCTCCAATAACTGGCCCGAGGTAAGGGATGATATTCGTTGCCCCTGCGATAAATGCGAACAACAGGCCATAAGGTTGCCCGATGATTAAATAACCGATAAAGGTCAAAATACCAACGACTAAGCAATCAAGAGCTTGCGAACTGATATAAGTCGAAAGCGTTTTGTTCATTTCTTGAATGATTTTTTTAGCATCTGGACGAATAAATTTCGGGAAAAACTTTTCAAGTGAATCCATAAAGCGATGTCCGTCTTTAAACATGTAAAGTAAGATAAACGGTACCGTAACAAGTACCATCACAAAGCTTGTAATGAAGCTTGCGACAGCTCCAATTCCCGTTGAAACACCGTCTAAGACGATATTCATGATTTTAGGAATGGAAATATTGGCTTTGCTTAGTTCACCTTGGATGTCCAAATTTTTGAATGGTGAATCTTTGATAAGTGCATTGAACCATTTTTCAAAATCTGTCCAGTAGCCAGGTAAGGCCTTAGCAAGTGAAGCGATTTGGTTCGCAAGTACAGGACCAATTTGAATAACTGCAAGTGTGAATAAAACGATAAACACAATAAAAATTAAAATGATGCCAAGAACACGCGGGACTTTTCGTTTTTCAAGAAATTCAACAAGCGGATTAAACATGTAAAACAAGAACCCGGAAACTAGAATTGGCAAGAATAGCGTCGAGATAATCACCCCAATGGGTGAGAATATGTATTTCATTTGTAAGAGTAAAAAGACGATCGCTACAATAGCCAAAATTTCGATGGTCCAAAAAAATAATTTACTCTCGCGAAAACGTGAATTTTTCATTCCATTCTCCCTTCCTATTTTTATTCTAGTTTAGCATGATTTAAGGGGCTTGGCTATTTCAAATTGACTTCTTTTTCGAACTGTTATATCGTTGTTATAACAAGAAAGAAGGTGTTGCGCGGTGTTGCTTCAAATTCATTTAGAAAGTGAAGAGCCAATTTACATGCAGATTTGCAACCAAATTATTGAAGGAATTGCAAAAGGCGGCTATTCGCCAGGTGAAAAACTTCCCTCCGTGCGCAAGCTTGCGGCGGATATTGGCATTAATTTTCATACTGTTAACAAGGCCTATCAATGGCTTGAACGAGAAGGATTTATTGAAATTCATCGTAAACAAGGGGTCTCCATCCCTTTGCAGGGTGTTGAAATAGCGGATGCAACTTATTTGCAAACCTTAAACCAAAAATTACGGCCGATTGTCGCTGAGGCGATCGCTCGTTCTGTTTCCGAACAAGCTTTTAGGAAGGCATGCCACGATCTTTACGAAGAATTCCAAACAAGTGAGCGGGAGAATGAAGCCCAATGAGTTTTGTTACTTTTAGCTTAAATCTGGGGTTACTAGCCATTATTTTAAGCGCTGTGCCTTTTGTGACAAGAAGTTCAGAATGCTTTGGTATCAACGTCGGAACTAAATTAAGTGGCTCCAATCAGTTACTCAAATGGAAGCGACAATACGTGATTTTGACTGGCTCACTTGCCGCCGATTTCTTTTTATTTGCCACGCTCGTTTCTTGGTTTTTAGGTATATTAATTTTTTATCTCGCTCTTAGTTTTGGCATTTACTTAATTTATCATTTTCGAACGAAATCTTGGAAAAAGAAGCAAATCGTAAATGGAAACTTAGAGGAGCAAGCTACCGTTATGGTCGAAGCTTCTGATGACAAAGAGAAATTTATTCTCTCAAGCTGGTATTATTTCATTCCTTTCCTCCTTTTTTTGCTAACTCTTTTTTTAACGTTTTTGCTTTACGACCAGGCACCTGCCAAATTCCCTGCTTATTGGAAGCTAAATGGGGTGTTTGAGACTGAAAAATCGAAAACACCAGTTCATGCGCTAATCTGGCCTGTTTCCCAGTTTTTTGCGATTCTTACTTTTCTTGGGATCCACCTGACGATTCAAAAAAGTAAACGCATTATCGACTTAGATGATCCCGATATTTCACTAAAACGCATGAAACGTGCGAATGCGCTATATAGCCGGCTCATGTTTGGAATGGGTCTTTTAATGGTCTTGTTTTTTGGCTTCTTGCAATGCGCCTTTTTGCTGAATTGGAGCCGAGCTACAGTTCGAGTGGGGTCTATTTTACTCTGGATACTTCTTTTGCTCGCGCTTCTCTGGCTGACTTTTTTTGTGGGGCAGGGTGGAAGCAGGCTCAAAGTGATGGGGATTCGGCGCGAACGAAAAATGGTCCAAAAAGATGATCGCTACTGGAAACTAGGGATATTTTACTTTAACCGTTTAGATCCGGCTTTATTTATTGAAAAAAGATTTGGGATTGGGTGGACCGTCAATTTGGCAAGACCAATTATCTGGATAATATTGCTTATCGTGTTAGCTCTAGCTGGAGTCAAACAATTTTTCTTTTCATGAGGATTTTGTTTGTGAAAAAGGATACGAACAAGTAAAATACAAGTAGAATCAACAAAAGGAAGGGAACAAAATGAAGATTATCGGAATTCTTGGAACGCAAAACCGAAAAGGACTCACCGCAAAGTTGCTAGATGAGGTTTTACGAGGAGCAGAACAAGCAGGTGCTGAAACCAGTCTCATCGTTCTTGAAGAGAGCTTTGACCCGACTAAGCAAGATGAAGTCAGGAAGATCGGAAAAGAGTTAAAACAAGCAGACTGTATGATTTTTGCGACGCCTACTTATTTTGGCAATGTAAGTGGCAGCATGAAACAATTTTTCGATCATTTACGTGATTATTTCGTGCACCTTACAAGTAAAGGAGAAAATATTCCGCACCTATTCAAAGGGAAGAGCTACGTATCGATCACGTCGTGTTATAAGAGTGCTTTTGAGAACACACTTGCAGGAATCACGGATGCAACCTTTAATCAAATTGATACGGTGATGTCGCAAGCTGGCATGCACCGAGCTTACGAACTCGTTTTGACGGGGACTTTTCAAATGGATGAGCTTCCTCGAAAGAAGCGAGAAGAAGCTAAAGCGTTAGGGGAAAAACTTGTAGAACGAGTAGAAAGAGGAGGATTTACATTGAAACGCTATTTACAACTATTTGGGATGCTCGCGATCTCTACGCTCATCGTCATGGGGATTCAAAAAGGACTTCAAGCTGTTCATTTTATTCCTGCTGAAGGATTTTGGATTAATTATCTGGTCTTTGTGATCATCTTTTTCCTATTTCTTGCTGGGATGCTACGGCTCGTCACAATTCATAATCATAAGAGACGTTAAAATGTGAATTTATATTGTGAATAGATGCTCGTTATGCTATAATGAAAGCGCATTTTTGTGATGAAGTTAACAATTAGGAAGAAGGGAAAGGAATGGCTTATTATACGCCTCAAGAAGTCACAGACGTAACGATTGAAAAAGGAATTCAAAAAGCAAATTCAAATGCGCTTGCGCTCACCGTGTTAGGTTTTTTGGGCGGTGCATTCATTTCACTCGGCTATTTACTCTATATTCGTGTAGTTGGAACCGTACCACATGAATGGGGGAGTTTCGCAACATTTATTGGCGCTTCTGTATTTCCAGTAGGATTGATTTGTATTTTACTCGGTGGTGGCGAACTGATTACCGGCAATATGATGGCTGTTTCGCTTGCTTGGTTCGATCGGAAAATCACCTTTGTAAAACTGCTACGCAATTTTGCGATTGTTACGGTCATGAATCTAGTCGGTGCATTATTTGTTGCTTACTTTTTTGGCCATTTTGTGGGTTTAACTGAAGGCGACTTTTTAGCGAAAACTGTTGCGACAGCCGGTGCGAAAATCAAAGATCCATTTTGGGTGGCTTTCGTTTCTGGCATTGGCTGTAATTGGTTTGTTGGGATTGCTGTCTGGCTTTCGTATGCGGCTAAAGATTTTGCTGGAAAAATTTGGGGGATTTGGTTCCCGGTCATGGCTTTCGTTGCAATTGGCTTTCAACACGTTGTCGCCAACATGTTTATCATTCCGGCTGCGATTTTTGCAGGAAGCTATAGTTGGATGGACTTTTGGATGAACGTGATTCCGGTCTATCTTGGAAATACGGTTGGTGGCGCCATTTTTGTTAGTTTATTTTACTTCTTAGCTTATAAACGAAGGACGCAGGCATCTGAAGCAAAGAATGAAAAAGTACAAGAACCAGTAACTTCTGGTGAATAAATGGAAAAGGTGGACGAGGAAAGACCTGGTTCATCTTTTTTTATAAAGGGGGAAGTCCAGATGGATATTCGTGAAATAGATTTGGAGGTCAATCAGGAACGGCTGATTGACTTGCTTGAGACGAATACGGACAGTTTAGAGGTAGGCATTTTACCGTATCAAAAATCTTTTTTTCTTTTGCAGCTTATGAAAATGGAGAATACATAGGCGGTGTTACGGGCGAAATTTTATGGAACACGATGCATGTTTCGCTACTTGCGGTAAATCCAGCTGAAAAAGGGAACGGCGTAGGCACCCTGTTATTAAAACAAGCGGAAGAATATGCCAAACAAAATCAGTGTACGCAAATCCATCTGGAAACAATGAGTTATCAGGCGCCTCGTTTTTACGAAAAAAATGGGTTTAAAGTTTTTGGCGAACTACCGGACTTTATGCAGCAAGGGGTGACGCGTTTTTATTTGGTGAAACGTTTAGCATGATTAAAAACGCGTATTTCGTGGAAGAGAAAGGTATCAAAACTTTTTAGGAGTGATAACTTTGAGTACGAAACTTGAACTACCGACAGTAAAAACGCAGCTTTTCATTGATGGAGACTGGCAGGATGGGGCGTTACAAAAGACGAAAGCAGTTGAAAATCCTGCAACAGGAGAAATCGTTGCTCAGGTAGCACAAGCTGAAATAGAAGATACAAAGCGGACGATTAAAGCGGCAAATAGGGCTTTTCCAGAGTGGAGCAAGATGGAACTGAAAGATCGTGTTGATTTGTTGCATCGTGTGGCTCAATTGTTAGAAGAAAAAGTAGAGAAACTCGCGAAAATTATGACCATTGAGCAAGGAAAACCAGTTGCAGAAGCCAAAGCGGAAATTTTATCAGGCGCAGAAAATTTCCGTTTTAATGCAGAAGAAGCTCGGCGAATTTATGGTGAAACGATTCCAGCTCCGAATAAACGGGTGTATATTGTAAAGAAAGAACCGATTGGCGTGACGGCTGCCATCACACCGTGGAATTTTCCAATGGGAATGGCCACTCGGAAACTTGCGCCAGCTCTTGCAGCAGGGAATACGGTTATTTTGAAGCCTTCTAGTGATACGCCACTTTCGGCACTGGCACTTTTTGAAATTTTCGAAGAAGCTGGTTTTCCAAGAGGCGTTGTGAATCTATTACTCGGAAATTCTTCTGAAATCGGTGGAGAACTGACAGCGAGCGATGTAGTGCGCAAATTGACGTTTACCGGTTCAACCGCAGTTGGTCAAAAATTGTACCAAGAATCGGGAGAAACCTTGAAGAAAATTTCACTGGAGCTTGGCGGGCATGCGCCCTTCATCGTGTTTTCCGATGCTAATCTTGAAAGTGCAGCAGATGGGCTTATAGGCTCGAAGTTTCGGAATAACGGGCAAGTTTGTATTGCTCCAAATCGGATTTTTGTAGCCAAAGAAGTGGAGCAAGAGTTTACCAAACTTGTTCTTGATCGTGTCCAAAATTTGAAAGTTGGAAATGGCCTTCAAGAAGGGGTGAACGTAGGTCCCTTAATTCGAGAAGATGCCATCCATAAAATAGATCACCAATTAAAAGATGCAACCGAAAGAGGTGCAAAAATCCTGATTGGCGGGGAACGACTTCTTGGTGAAGACTATGAGAAAGGGAACTTTTATGCACCGACAGTTTTAACTGGCGTTACCGAGCAAATGCTGATTTTTCATGAAGAAACATTTGGTCCGGTTATCCCGATTATTTCCTTTGTCTCTGATGATGAGGTCATAAAATTAGCAAATGATAGCGAATTTGGGCTTGCTTCTTACTTCTATACAGAAAACCTAGAGCGAGTTGAGGAAATTAGTAATGCACTAGAATATGGGATGGTTGGAGTGAACGATACCGTAATCTCGCATCCTGAAACACCTTTCGGTGGAGTGAAACATTCAGGATTTGGACGAGAAAATGGTCATTTCGGAGTAGAAGAATATTTGAACGTGAAATTTGTGGCGCTAAAATATCGGCAATAAAAATAAGTCTAGTTAACCTGTCTATTTACTTTCCAGCTTTTCTTTGCTATAATGAACGCAGGAAAAAAGAATCGATTGTAGCACATAAAAAATCCCGAGTCGGGCTAAAGATCTCGGGATTTTTTATGTGGCTAGAACTTGTCGTCTACTTCCGTTTGTTATTTCCCCTTGTTTCTAGCCAGTACTTGAAAAGCGATAAGCAAATGCCAACAAGGAGAGGGGCAATAACACTGGAAAAAAGAAGAATCAATCGCAGCACCTCCCATCTGCAGGGTTTTGCAAAAGGGATAGACGACTTCTTTAGTATAACATGTTTGAAGAGTTGATGCGTCAACGTTTTTCAGCGATTTTAGATGCTTAAAATCTCGTTTTTTCGCCAGTAATCGTCTGAATTCAAGTAAAAATGCTTTTCTTAGAGAAGTGCTGAGAAAAAGAATCGATTGTGTGAAACTTGCCAAAAAGAGTGTGTTTTTGTTATACTGTTGCTAACAAATGAAAGAGGTGTTTTTTTAGGCCAATGAAATTCTAATCCTGTTTGATAAAGAAAAAATGAATGCAAGTGTGCAAAACCATTTTTTTCGGACAGGATCAGTATGTTTATTTTGCTTGTTAACACCTAGCAGAATGGATGCTTTTTTGTGTACTCCTATCCGAAAATGGATAAGGAGGTTTTTTTATGTTTAGTATCGAAATTTATGATTTAATAATGGAAATCGGAGCGCGAAACTTATTTAGTATCCCGGAATTACGTGTTAAACCAAATGCACGAATTGGGATCATCGGTCAAAATGGAACGGGAAAAACGACTTTACTTGAAGTTCTTTCAGGAAAGCGCGAAGCAACGACTGGGAGTGTTACCCGGAGTGGAACGGTCGGCGTCATTGAACAAATCCCAGCCGAAGCAGAAAAATTAAGTGGAGGCGAGAAAACGCGCAAGGAAGTCCAGCGTGCGCTGCAGGAACGGCCGACTATTCTTTTCGCTGATGAGCCAACTTCTAATTTAGATGTCGCAAGCACGCAACATGTTATTCGCAACTTTAAACGGTTTTCTGGAACGTTACTCATTATTTCACATGATCGTGATTTTTTGGATGCAGTTGTCGATGAGATTTGGGAATTAGAACGTGAGACGATCACCGTTTACAAAGGAAATTATTCGGATTATGCAACGCAAAAAAAGAAGCAACGCGAGCAGGAGCAAAAAGCCTACGATGACAATATTGCAGAGAAGCGGAAGCTTCAAACAGCGATGAATCACCGGAAGCAAATTGCTGCGAGTATGGAAACCAGTCAGGCGAAACTGCTTAAAAAAGGAATGAGTAGAAAAGAAATTGCTTACGGAAACATGTATAAAGGCACTCAACAGAAAAGCCAACATAAAACGATTAAAGCGACGCAAAAAAGGCTTGAGCGTTTGCCGGATGTGGAGAAGCCATTCTTATTTAAGCCTGTTAAAATTACGCTCCCTGAGTCACGCAAATTAAAACCCGGAACCACTCTCGTGCAAGTTCAAAAAGGAGAAATCAGCGTTCCTGAAAAGAAATTATTTGAAATCGAGCCATTTTCAGTGAAAATCGGAGATAAAATGGCTTTAATTGGGCAAAATGCTTCGGGGAAAACGACTTTTCTAAAGCGGCTTTTAAAAGATGAGGCGCCGATCCGGATTTTGGGCAGCACAAGGATCGCCTATTTCGATCAGGAATTAAAGGGGTTAAATGCGGATGAAACGATGCTTGAAAATGTGAACCGAGTGAATGCTCATGATACGCAAATGGCGATGGATGTCCTTGGCAGTTTACATTTTGAGCAAAGTGATTTGAAAAAGTGTGTTTCTGTTTTATCTGGCGGTGAGCAAGTGAAGCTCTATCTGGCCATGGTTCTTCTTAGTGATGCCAACTTTTTAGTTCTGGATGAACCAACTAATTATTTGGATATCGCGGCTTTAGAGGCGCTTGAAGGATTGATTTCTTCTTTTGATGGTGCTGTGCTATTCGTTTCCCATGATACGGCTTTTGTACGAAATATTGCGCTTGAGGTGCTTCAAATTGAAAATGGGAAAATGAAGCTTGAGCGAAAATCAATGCAGCAAGTGGTGCAGGAAAAGGAATCCGCGGAACAAATTGTGGAAGAGGATAGCTTACTCATCGAGCTTAGGCTTTCTGAGATTGCTTCTAAGCTTGCGGATCCGAAGCTTAGTCAAGCGGAGAAGGCTAGTCTTGACGAAGCATATCTTGAAAACAGTCGCAAGCTTCGGCAGTTAAAAGAAAATTAACGGTAGAATTATCAAATAGTTAAGGCTGAATTTAGCGGATTGTAGCGAAATTTGGCTTCGTGAAAAAGCGCCATCCGCGGGATGGCGCTTTTTCAGATGGAGATGAAACTTGATTTCTTGCGGCAAGAGAGATAGAATAAACGAAGATTTGGAAGGAAAGAAGGTTCTTTTTTTGTTCAATCATTTACCAGACTCTTTTTTGCAAATGAATACGATTTTTATCTCGATTTTGATTGAAGCACTTCCTTTTGTCTTGATTGGTGTGTTTATTGCGAGCTTCATTCAAATGTATGTCTCTGAGAAATTTATTGCACGCGTGATTCCGAAAAATCGGTTTTGGGCGGTTGTTGTTGGCTCTTTCATCGGTGTGCTTTTCCCGTCGTGTGAATGCGGGATCGTGCCGATTGTGCGCAATTTACTGAAAAAGGGTGTGCCGCTTCATGCGGGAATTGCCTTCATGTTAACGGCACCTATTATAAATCCAGTTGTTTTATTTTCAACTTACGTGGCTTTTGGAAGCAATTGGGAAATTCCAATTTTGCGGGTAGTTGGTAGTTTAGTCGTTGCACTTGTCGTAGGAAATTTGATTGCTTTTTTCTACAAAGGAGAAGGCTTGAAGGAAAAATTGCTTGCGCCTGCTACCGGGGAAGAAAAAGTTGACACACAAGGCGGGCTTGCTTTACAGGCTTCTCAAGGTACGGCTTCCATTCAACAAGGCGTACCTGAAAAAGTGAGTTTTGAACAAGCTGGATACGCTTCGAGTGGGATTGGAAGTGCAGAAACGTTACCCGTTCATGAGCACTCGCACCATAACGAACATCACGATGCTCATCTGAGCGAACATAGTCATGCTGAGCTTTCGTTTATGGATAAAATTTGGCATACGGCTAAACACGCTGTGGACGAGTTTTTTTCGGTAGGAAAGTACTTAGTTTTTGGAGCACTGATTGCTTCTGCTATGCAAACGTATATTAAAACCTCCACTTTGATGTCAATTGGTCATGGACCGATTTTATCGATTTTACTCATGATGGTTCTGGCCTTTATTCTCTCTCTTTGCTCAGAAGCGGATGCGTTTATCGGCGCTTCGTTCCGTAGCTTATTTTCGACACAGTCGATTGTGGCCTTTCTAGTATTTGGCCCAATGCTTGATATTAAAAATCTGATGATGATGCTAGCTTCTTTTAAAGCTAAGTTTGTATTCTTTATCGTTATCAGCGTTACCATTGTTGTCTTTCTTTATTCGATTCTTATTTAGACGGGAGGGAAAATCATGCTACGCGCTTTTATTTTATTTGGATTCGGCTTTTACTTAATGTATCTCCATATTTCTGGAGAAATTAGCAAATATATTAATATGAAATATTCTTATTTGTCTTTCTCAGCGATGATAGCTGCTTTTCTCTTAGCTCTTATTCAGCTCATCATTGTTTTCCGAGATGAAGATAAAGTAGAAGAGCATGATCATTTTGGACACTCACATAGTGGGGAAAACACGATTTTGAAGAAGATTTTTGTTTATGGTTTACTGACTTACCCACTTATCGCGGGTTTCATGTTTCCGATTGCAACACTTGATTCGACAATTGTGAGTGCAAAAGGTTTTCATTTTCCTAAAAACAATGCGGCCGGGGACGATCCTTATGCACAAAATCAATTTTTACGTCCTGATACAAGCGGCTATTTCGGAAAATCAGATTATGAAAAGATGATGGAGCGAGAGAAAAAAGGACTGTTAAAACAAAATCCTATTGTAGTGGATGATAGTAATTATTTGATGACCATGGAAATTTTATATAATTATCCAGGTGAATTTACAGGACGCGAGATGAGTTTTACTGGTTTTGTATATAATGATCCCGTTTTAAAAGATGCCCATTTGTTTTTATTTAGATTTGGTATTATCCACTGTGTGGCAGATTCTGGTGTGTTCGGGATGCTCGTCAATATGCCTGAGAAAACAAATTATAAAAATGATACTTGGCTTTCTGTATCAGGCACGATCACAGAAGAATACTATGCACCATTCAAGATGAAAATCCCGTCACTCGAAGTTTCCAAGTATCAACAAATTGATAAGCCAAAAGATGTTTATGTCTACCGAAAATATTAAGTTCGTTCTTGCAGATTGAGGCGGCTTAAGGTATGCTTATTCAGTAAACGAATTCACACGCTACCTAAAAGGAAAAAGGACGGCTTAAGACCATGAACCAATATAAGCAGTATTATCACTTTCCACGCGCAAATTGGCGGGAACTTGAAATTAGCAAAGACCAAATATTGACGCAAGAAGAACTCGAACGAATTCGCGGTTTAAACGACCGGATTTCTCTTTCTGATATTGCTGAGATTTATTTGCCACTCATAAAATTAATTGCGATTCAATATCATGAGGCTATTTTTATCCACGGTGAAAAAATGGAATATCTGAAGAAAAAAGAAGATCGACCACCTTTTATCATCGCTCTTGCTGGAAGTGTTGCGGTTGGGAAAAGTACGACTGCACGTGTTTTAAAATTAATGCTCGATCGCTGGTTTTCAAAGACACGTGAAGTGGAACTCGTCACAACAGATGGCTTCTTATATCCTAATGTGGAGCTTGAGAGGCGAGGCATCATGAATAAAAAGGGCTTTCCAGAAAGTTACGATAAGAAAAAATTTATGGATTTTCTGATTGATTTGAAAAACAATAAAAAGAACGTTGAGGTACCACTTTATTCGCATCTTACTTACGATGTGCTCAAAGAAACGCGCAAGTTAGCAAGTCCAGATATTGTCATTGTTGAAGGGATCAACGTGTTACAAGCGGATTCCGATCAAATCTTTTTCCCAAGTGATTTTTTTGACTTCTCGATTTATCTAGATGCTGCGGAAGAAGATAGTAAACGTTGGTATTTAGAACGCTTCTTTATGCTTCGCGAAACGGCTTTTCAAGATGAAAGTTCTTATTTCCACAAATATAGTGCTTATAGCGATCAAAAAGCAGATGCCTATGCACGCGAAGTTTGGGATACGATCAATGGTCCCAACTTAAAGGAAAATATTGAGCATACAAAATATCGAGCTGACTTGCTCCTCCATAAGGGAAGCAACCATTTAATCAGCGATGTTTACTTGCGGCGTTAAACTTAAAACCATTTCGAAATCGAAATGGTTCAGACTGTAGACAAAGTAGTGAAAAACTTTGTTTACAGTCTTTTTTTAGATATACTTGTGATAGAACATACATAAAA
>NZ_JAATJW010000020.1 GCF_011800755.1 Listeria valentina | reverse complement strand
CCTTTTTGCTTATCACTTAGAAGTTTCTATTCCATAAAGACCAATACCAAAAAATTCATCTTGTAAAATTAATTTACGTGTCTGAAACTAAATAAATTATATCATCTCAAACCAAAGTATTGAAGTGAAATTTTTCACATGAATTTTAAACTTTCTCTACTTTTATTTGTAACTACTGCCTATCTTTAATTTCAAAATAATGAAATTCAAATGATTTTACGAACACGATTTGGCAGAATTATCGTTTCAATCCGTATTTCTAATTCATAACATCCTATTGATTCAGTGATATCATAGAATACTTTCCAATAAATAATCTCATTGATGTTAATAAAATAAAAAGCTCTAAGCACTGATGCATCAATGCTTAGAGCTTCTATTCAAAGATTAACCAATCGAACCTTCCATTTCGAATTTGATCAACCGGTTCATTTCAACCGCATATTCCATTGGGAGTTCCTTTGTGAACGGTTCGATGAAGCCCATGACGATCATTTCCGTCGCTTCTTCTTCCGACACACCGCGGCTCATCAAATAGAAAAGCTGCTCTTCGGAAACCTTCGAAACTTTTGCTTCGTGTTCCAGTGAAATATTGTTGTTTAAAATTTCGTTATATGGAATCGTATCCGATGTAGAAGATTGGTCCATAATCAGCGTGTCACACTCAATATTCGAGCGCGCCCCATCTGCGTTCCGTCCAAAGTGAACAATCCCGCGATATGTTACGTTTCCGCCTTGTTTTGAAATTGATTTCGAAACAATTGTGCTCGATGTGTTCGGTGCCATGTGCATCATCTTCGCACCCGCATCTTGACGTTGGCCTTTTCCTGCAATTGCGATCGAAAGCGTCGTTCCACGAGCTCCCTCACCGCGAAGGTAACAAGATGGGTATTTCATCGTCAATTTCGAACCAATGTTGCCATCGATCCATTCCATCGTTCCATTTTCTTCCACAAAAGTACGTTTCGTAACGAGGTTGTATACGTTGTTTGCCCAGTTTTGGATCGTCGTATACCGACAATACGCATTTGGTTTCACGACAATTTCAACAACCGCAGAGTGAAGCGAGTTCGTCGTATAAACCGGTGCCGTACAGCCTTCCACGTAGTTGACACTTGCGCCTTCATCAACAATAATTAGCGTCCGCTCGAATTGCCCCATGTTTTCTGAGTTGATCCGGAAGTAAGCTTGAAGCGGTGTGTCTACTTTAACTCCTTTTGGTACATAAATGAACGAGCCGCCCGACCAAACCGCCGAGTTGAGCGCTGCAAATTTGTTGTCCGACGGCGGGATTACTTTCGAGAAGTGTTCCTTAAAGATGTCTTCATTTTCCTTAAGCGCCGTGTCCGTGTCTTTAAAGACAATGCCTAAGTCTTCAAGATCTTGCTTCATGTTGTGATAAACGACTTCGGATTCATATTGAGCCGATGCTCCTGCAAGATACTTCTGTTCGGCTTCTGGGATTCCAAGTTTATCAAAAGTTCGCTTGATCTCTTCCGGAACCTCATCCCAAGAGCGAACCGTCTGTTCAGACGGTTTGACGTAGTAGGTAATGTCGTCAAACTCAAGTTCAGATAAATCCCCGCCCCAAGTCGGCATTGGCATTTTGTAAAATTGCTCAAGTGACTTCAAGCGAAAGTTAAGCATCCATTCTGGCTCTTCTTTAATACTCGAAATTTCTCTTACTACTTTCTCCGTTAGTCCGCGTTCCGTACGGAAAACTGAAGTATCTTTATCATGGAAACCATATTGGTATTCGCCAATTTCTGGAATTTCAGTCATGCCTTTTCCTCCTTTAACGACCTTCTTTTTCGTAAATCGCTTTTTCCATCGCCTTCCAAGAAAGCGTCGCGCATTTAATTCGTGCTGGGAATTTTGCCACCCCTGAAAGCGCCTCTACATCCCCGTTTTCATCCACAGGTTCGTGTTCGTGCCCTTGCACCATCTCAGAAAAGCGTTGTGACATCAAAAGGGCTTCCTTTTCCGTATGTCCAATCACGCTTTCCGTCATCATCGAAGCGCTTGCCATCGAAATCGAACAGCCGCTTCCGGTAAATTTCGCTTCGACAATTTTATCGCCTTCGATTTTAAGGTGCAAATGAATTTCATCCCCACAAGTTGGGTTATTCATATCAACCGTCACATTCGAATCCGGCAGTTCGCCTTTATTTCTTGGATTCTTATAGTGATCCATAATGACTTGTCTATATAATTGGTCTAATTTTCTCGAACTCATAAGCCAAAATACTCCTTTGTCAGTTGAAGTCCGCGGATGAACACATCAATTTCTTCCTTCGTATTATAAAGATAAAAGCTTGCTCGTGCGGTTGACTGAACGCCAAGCCACTTCATAAGCGGTTGCGCGCAGTGATGTCCAGCCCGAACAGCTACCCCTTCCTCATCAAGCACCGTCGCCACATCGTGCGGGTGAATGCCATCCAAATTAAAGGTAACGAGACCACAGCGTTTTCTTGCATCAAGAGGTCCGTAAATCGTTAGTCCCTCGATTTTTTGCATCTCAGAAAGCGCGTAAGCCGTCAGTTCTTCTTCATACGCATGAATGTTGTCCATCCCAATTTCCGCCAAATAATCGACCGCCGCGCCGAGTGCAATTTCACCACCAATAGTGGGTGTCCCCGCCTCAAACTTCCACGGTATTTCTTTCCAAGTCGAATCGAAAAGCTCCACAAAATCAATCATTTCGCCGCCAAATTCCGTCGGTTCCATCCGTTCCAGCCATTCACGTTTACCATACAAAACACCCGTCCCAGTGGGCGCAAGCATTTTGTGACCCGAAAACGCATAAAAATCAACATCCAAATCCGTCACATCAACCGGCATATGCGGCACCGCCTGAGCACCATCCGCAACAAGCACCGCGCCAACACTATGCACAAGTTCCGCAATTTCCTTAAGCGGTGCAATCACACCCATCACATTCGAAACATGTGCCAAAGCAGCAATCTTCGTTTTCTCAGAAAGAACGCTTCGTACCGCTTCTAGAGTAATCGAACCATCCGCTTCAAGCTCCACGTATCGAAGCGTTGCCCCTTTACGCTTTGCAAGCTGCTGCCAAGGAATCAAATTCGAATGATGCTCCAAATAAGAAATGACGATTTCATCACCTTCAGCAACATGCGCTTCCCCGTAACTATCCGCAACCAGATTCAGTGCCGTAGTCGTACCACGCGTGAAAATCACTTCCGAACTACTTTTGGCGGAAATGAACTTCGCTACTTTCGAACGAGCTGCTTCAAACGCGTCCGTTGCCCGCCCAGCAAGCGTATGCACGCCGCGGTGAACATTGGCATTATCTTCCGTATAATAACGACTGAGCGCTTCAATCACTTGTTTAGGCTTTTGCGAAGTTGCCGCATTATCCAAGTAAACAAGCGGCTTTTCATTCACTTCTTGATTTAAAATTGTAAAATCCGAACGAATTTGAGCGAAATTTTTCATCTTAGCGCACTTTCCCTTCGATAACCTCTTTAAGCATCACTTTCACGCCTTCAATCGGCAATTGTTTCACAACCGGATCAAGGAATCCGTGAATCACAAGTCGTTCTGCTTCGCTGCGCGAAATCCCGCGACTCATCAAATAGAACAATTGAACCGGATCAACACGTCCAACAGAAGCCGCATGTCCAGCCACAACATCATTTTCATCAATCAAAAGAATCGGATTAGCATCCCCGCGAGCAGAAGGACTAAGCATTAGCACACGTGATTCTTGTTGCGCATCCGATTTCGATGCTCCGTGCTTAATGTGTCCGATCCCGTTAAAGATTGTTGTCGCTTTATCTTTCATAACTCCGTGCGAGAGAATCGTTCCCGTTGAAGCTTTTCCGTAATGCGTTACACGCGTTGTCACATTTTGCGTTTGCTTCCCGCGTCCAACCGTTACCGTCTTCACATCACCCGAAGAGCCGTCTCCCATCAAGTTCGTCACATTTTCATTGATCGTATCGCCATCATTCATTAGCCCAAGCGCCCATTCAATCCGGCTATCCGCGCCAATATGACCGCGTCGATTCATATAAGTCGTCACGTGATTCGATAAATTATCGACCGCTCCAAAAGTGATTTTTGCACCACGATTTGCGATCACCTCTTCGACCACATTCACAACGCCTTTCGAATCTTCATCAAGCGTCACATAGTTTTCCACGTAAGTCACAGAACTGTTATCGTCTGCAACGAGCAATACGTGGTTCACAAGCGGAAGAGAAGCATTTTTTTGCACGAATACCGCTTGAATCGGCTCCTTGATTTCAACATTTTTCGGCACATAAAGAAACGCTCCGCCATTAACTAATGCTGCGTGAAAAGCGGTGAGTTTGTGTTCATCAGTTTGAACAGCTTGCGTCATGAAATACTTCATGACAAGCTCCTCGTGTTCTTTTAGCGCAGTAAAAATGTCCGAAAAAATCACGCCTTGCGCTCTCAGTTCAGCACTAAGCTGAAGCTTTGCCGGATGCGTATCCACTTGCACATAAAAGTTAGCCTCTTTATTATCTAGATCCACAAGATCCGCGACTTTATCCGCGAGAACCTCATCCGTTACGCCGCTTTCAAAAGCTTGGTACGTATCAAACTTCGTAAAATTCCAGCGGTCAATCTTTGTTTTATCCACAAAAGGTAAGCTAAGCTCACCCGCCGATTTCCAGTTCGCCAAGCGAAGATCTGTAAAAGCTTTGGGTTCGCCAGCGCCTTCAGAAAAAGTGCGGATAAAATCATCCTTTAAAACTGTATTTTCCGTCATGATTTTAACCTCACTTTCCTTAGTTTTGTTCGAGTGTTTCTTCTTCCTCTTCAAACTCAATGCCAAGCTCTTGCTTGATCCAGTCATAACCTTCTGCTTCAAGACGTTTCGCAAGTTCAGGGCCGCCTTCTTTCACGACTTTCCCTTGCATCATTACGTGTACAAAGTCAGGTTCAATATAATTAAGCAAACGTTGATAGTGGGTAATAATCAAGCAGCCAAAGCCTTCGCCTCGCATCGCATTGACCCCTTTTGATACCACTTTAAGCGCATCAATATCAAGCCCTGAATCGATTTCATCCAAAATAGCAATTTCTGGTTCAATCATAAGAAGTTGCAAAATTTCGTTGCGTTTTTTCTCCCCGCCAGAAAAACCTTCATTTAAATAGCGCTCTGCCATTTCTTCATCCATATCAAGCAATTCCATTTTGTCATCTAGCTTGCGGATAAATTGCATAAGCGGAATTTCTTTTCCTTCTTCACGACGGCTATTGATAGCAGCACGAATAAACTCAGCATTCGTTACACCGCTGATTTCACTTGGGTATTGCATCGCAAGGAAAAGCCCTGCACGAGCGCGTTCATCTACTTCCATCTCCAGTACATCTTCGCCGTCCAGTGTAATCGTTCCTTGTGTTACTTCATATTTCGGATGCCCCATGATTGCCGCAGACAAAGTAGATTTCCCAGTTCCATTTGGCCCCATGATCGCATGGATTTCTCCTGTGGAAATTTCAAGGTTCACACCCTTCAAGATTTCTTTTCCTTCTATTTGAACATGTAAATCTTGGATCTTTAGTGTCGACATTAAAAAATACCCTCCCTATCGTTTGTTCATGCTTTTTCGCATAATCTCAGTTTAGTATAATTCTAATCTAATCGCAACCAATAAAAATGCGGCGCACGTTTTACCTCCTTCATTTTACTATTAAAAAGTCGAAATAGCTACCCTTCAAATGATTATCATCGTTAAATCTCATTTGAGAATCTTTCACATTCCGTTTTGAAAATGATTGCGCTTTTTTATCCACTTGAAATAAAAAAGTATAAACTTATTGCATAAAAGTTAAACTTTTGCTATATTTCTTTTGTAAGCGTTTTACTGACAGCAAGAATTAGCAAACAGCTTTTAAATAAGAGGAGGGAAAGGGAAAACATGAAAAAGAAAGCTTTGATTGTCACACTATTTGCCGCTTGTTTATTTTTAGGAGCTAATCACGCACACGCAGAAGAAAAAGCTAGTATCAGTAATGGAGGGTTTGAGAAGCCGCTTGAAAAAACTGCAACTCAAACTTACAAAGCAGAACGCGTGACTTCACTAAATGGGAAAGTCCATTCCGGGAACTTTGCTTTAAAAATTGGAAACGAAGCACCGGATAAAACCGATCCGAAATACCCATTATGGCAATTTAATGGTAGCAAAGGATCTGTGAACCAAGTCGTAAAAAACGTGAAGCCGAATACGCAGTACAAGATTTCGATGTATTACTTCAATGAAAGCGGCGCAGATATGCGACTTGGCGTGCTTGACACGGAAGGAAGTAAAAACTGGAAAAGCGGTCAGCTAAATTCGGTTTACCATAATCACAAAACGAAATCGACCGCTTGGGAACAAGATACGTTCACAATTACAACGGGACCACGCACAACTGAACTTTATTTGTTTGCTTTAACAAATTGGAGTTCAGATTTCAACTTTGCGAGTGTCTTTTATGTGGATGATTTTTCTATTGAAGAAGTTGCTAAAGAAGCGTCCACGGTCAACCAAACGATTGACTATAATCCGGCAACAGCAAACGAATTCCCTTTAACGATGCCACTGATTAAAAATTTTGTGAAAAGTGAGGCGCCAAACTTTAAGTTAAACAAAAATCATACAGACTTCTATGCCACTAAGAATACGATCTCACAGGCGAAAACACTCGCTCAAAAGCTAAAACAAGAAGGGCTAATCAAGTCCTACTCGGTCAAGCTAGATAAAGGGAAAAACAAAAAGCGTCCGGGCATTTACATAACGGAAGCGAAAATCAACTACGCACTTAAAACCGATACCCCTGTTTCTCGAAAAGAAGCGTACGAGATCAATATCTCGCAAGAAAAAGTGGAAATTCACTCGAGCCAATTGACGGGTATACAAAACGGCACGATGACCCTTCTCCAAGCTTTGCGGCAACGGGACTGGCTGCCTGCGGGAACTGTAGAGGATTACACCGACCAAGAAATCCGCGGTTTGCAGGTCGATTCCGGGCGACGCTACTATTCGATGGACTGGCTCAAGAAAACGGTCGACGAAATGGCCGAACTGAAAATGAATAAACTGCAACTTCGCTTGAAAGATAATGAAGGCATTCGTTACGAATCGAAAGTCGCTCCACAATTTGTTGATACGTATGGCGGTTACTGGACAGCATCAGAAATTCACGATCTTGTTCGCTACGCACGTGCGCGGAATATCGAGGTCATTCCAGAAGTTGATCTTCCTGGGCATTCCGAGCAAGATGGAATTTATTTTGATTCCGATTGGTTGCTTAATCCAGGTGAAGATTCACGCGCGCTAGATTTTTCGAAACCAGAAGTGAGAGAATACATGGCGAGTCTTTATAAAGAAGCTTTTGATTTATTCGATTCAAACATCGTGCATATCGGTGGAGACGAATACTTCCAAACGAAAAACTTTGAAGACCCTGAAGGAAAACTTGCAAAATGGGCACAAAAGGAATCGGGCAATCCCGAAGCCGACCAATATGACGCGTTGCGGCTCTTCTTAAATGAAATGGCAGAACCGTTCTTAGCGGAAGGAAAAACTGTCTTCGTTTGGAATGACAACTTAATTGGCGATAGCAACGCGGTTATTCCGCTTGATAAGCGTATTACAGTCGATATTTGGGCGGGTACTATTTACGGCTCAACGACTGCTAAAGAAAAAGTCAACCAAGGTTATAAAGTTGTCGGATCCGCATCTGATTTATATCATGATTTATGGCCTGAAAATGATAAATTAGATCGACCATTACCAGAAAAACTTTATAATGAATGGTTCTCAAGCACTTATTCGCGCGGATTCAATCCAGCGGAAAACTTGACTGACCAAGAGTTACTGCAAAGTAAAGGACAATTCTTCCCGATTTGGGACGATGCAAATGGCTTTGCTCCAGAATACATTTTGACTAAAACCCTTTATCCGCGAATCAACTTATTCGCTAATTCCATGTGGGGTTCTACGGAGTGGCGTGACAGAACTAACAAACCTTCTTTCGGCGAACTTGAAAGAGTGATTACTTCATTTGCAAATCAAGCCGAAGCAAGCATCCAGTACACGGATAGTGATGTTCGCTTCATTAAAGATAAGATCAATGAAGCTTTAAACGCGAATGAGCAACAAGGAACGGCGAAAGCACGCGCGGAACTAAAAGCCTATTTGGCGAAAATGGAGCAAAATCGCAAGGCAAACAACGAGAAAATTTTCACTGCGATTCGTCTATTTGAAAATCTAGGTAAGGATGCGAGCGTTAATCAAGCAACGGTCACAGTTCGTTACGAAGATACACGTGGCCAGAAACTTCTTGCTGACGTTCAGTTAAAAGGAAATATCGGCGACCGCTATCAAACGGAACGAAAAGATATCAGCGGTTATAGCTTGAAGAAAGTAATCGGACAGACTTCTGGTAAATTTAAGCATAAAGCGCAAACGATCACTTATGTATACGCGAAAAATCCAGAACGTGCTGGAAATGTCACGGTTACTTATCAAGATAAAAATGGAAAGTCGCTTGCAAAAACGGAAATTTTAACTGGAAATGTTGGCGAGCGCTATCATGTAAAAGCTAAAAACATTAAAGGATACAAATTGATTAGCTATCCAAAAAATGTAAAAGGGAGTTTCACTAAGAAAGAACAAAACGTTCGCTTTATTTATCAGTATCACAAAAATAAACACTAAGCTAAACAGAAGTCCCTTCAAGCTAGATAAGGCTTGAAGGGACTTCTGTTTCAGTTATGAATAAGCAAAATACCCATTTGTTATTTTTGTACAACTGGAATCCAAATTTCTCCGTAAACACGACCTTCTCGTTCTCCCATCTGAACGATTGCATTTGGTCCGCCAACATAAGCAACGTCTTCTACTTCCGGTAAAACTTGGCCAAAAGCAATCCCTGCAAGCGTGTTACTCAACTCCTCAGTTGACCCTGCTTCTCCACTTACCACAATATATTCACCAGTTGGAAATTGAATCATTCGAGTTGCTTCTGGCAATTCTTCATCAGTTAAAACGCCAGCATAATACATCATCTTATTATTCACCGCTTCATTTACAGCGAATAAATACTCATTTGTTGCTAGTTGCTTCAACTTCTCTAACGTGCCATCTTGTTTAATGCTTGTCCAGAATGCTTGCTTTTCGCGATTGATCCCTTCAAAATCACGATAATCACTAGTAAGTTCCGTTCCAATTCCAAGTACTACAAACTCGTCTTTTGTTTCTAGCTTATAATTTGCCACTACTATCCCTTCCTTCTCCATTTCTCACCAAACAGTTGGCTTTCCTATTTGATAGCTTTATAATACAAAGAAAAGGTTTCAAAAGATGACACTGTTTAGGAGGTTCTTATGCAAAAAGTCGAACGAATCAATACAATCATGCGTTATATCAACAACCGTGCGCATTTTACGATTGCTGAAATTATGAATGAATTTCAAATTTCTCGGTCGACAGTGATCCGTGATTTACGAGAAATTGAGCAAATTGGTTTACCGCTTATAGCAGAAGTCGGGAGAAGTGGGGGTTACTCTGTCATGAACAACGCGATCCTCCCACCCATTCGCTTTACAGATAATGAAATCAAAGCCTTAGTCGTTGCCTTCATGGCGACTCGAAACCAGCAACTTCCGTTTTTGAGAAGTCGTCAATCTTTAGCCGAGAAACTGCTAGGTTTGATTTCTGCAAATCAACAAGATGACCTCGTCGTCTTAAATCAATTGTTATTTTTTGAGGGCACAAATCCCAACAACCCGGATTTACTTGATTTAAGCGACTTGCCTCAGCCAATGCTTGAACAATTAATTGAGTTCTCTCTTTATGAAGAGCATCTTGAAATTTACATAAACGGAACTAAATATCTCATTTGTCCACTGCGGCTTTATAATGAAAAATCGATTTGGTGGCTAGAATATTATGATTTTCAACAAAAAGTTAAAAAATTAGATGCTGTAGATGAAATTGAGTCGATCCAGGCGGTTCAAAGTGCCAAAAATAAACGACTTCCTTCAAAAAAACAAATTCTTAAACAACTTGCTAAAGAAGCTAAAGAAGAAAACTTGCACTTGGAACTCGGCGCAAAGGCCATTAGCCAATTCAAAAAATACCACCCGCTTAAGTTCTCTCTTGCGTACACGAATCCTTATCAAACGAGCGCAATTTTGAAAACACAAATTGATACAAAGAACGAGGCAGAGCTTTGCGAACTGGTTCATTGGCTACTTTTTCTTGGTGAAGAATTAATGATCCGAAAAATGCCGCCAAGCCTTCAGAATGCCTATCAAGAACGCGTACGCCAAATCGCTTCTTTCTGACAAAAGGCAATCACCATTGTGTGGTTGCTTTTGTCATATATACTTTCCTCAAAAAAGCAAAGTTACGAAGCATCAACTCAACTGTTTCGAAGAATGTTAAAAATAAACATTACTACCATTAAATACACCTTTTCCGCAAAAAGCATTGTAATCTGGCGCTCGCTATGCTATTGTTTATTGTGGCGTAACACAATTGAAACAATCTAATTGTATTGTAACAATCGAATACTTTACGAAACAATCCGCTATGGAGGAGATTTATATGAAAAAAGCAATAAGCTTAGGACTTGCTCTTTTATTGCTTTTCACAACGTTATCTGGGTGTAGCTCGCCTAAATCGAATTTTACATCCACATTACGACAATTTAGTTTAAACGAACAATATACTTTAAATATTCAAACTGAAATCAATGAACTGGCTAATTTTGAGCAAATTGCTCTTTTTAAAAACCTTGAAAAAGGAGATTCACTATCCGCCAAAGTTTCAATGGACGAAAAACAAAAAACAACTTTTGCTGATGTCAATATCCGTAAAAACGAAATTCCGCTTCATTTTGAAGCTTTGCAAAACAATAAAACCGGTCGCGTTTATATTCCTGTTAACACGCTCTATCAACTTAACGATGAAAGCAAGCAAGCTTTTGGCAAAAGCGGTCAAGAAATTCTCGATTTTGTTTTAGAAAATAATACGGCGTTAAAAGCCAAATATCTGGATTTCTATGATACGGCACAAAACCTGCTTGGCTTTACGATCAACCAAGTTGCCGCTGAAAAACAGGCAAACGAAATCCGCCGGCTCGAAAAAGAAACACTGCAAGTTTTATACGATTTCCTCAACCAGATGGACGAAGATGATTTTAGGCAAGAAAAAGGACGCAAAATTTCACTTCAATTGAACAAGCGCGACTTGAGCAAATTGATGGACGAAGTCTTACAAGTATGGGATAAAGATGATGCCGCTATTCATGTACTATCAACTGGAAAAGAAATATCTAAAACCGAAGCAAAACGCATCTGGAGCGACTTAAAGAAAAATATGAAAGCCGAAATGAAAAAACTGGTAGCAACTAAGGGAGAAAATCTATCCGTACAGTTAACACTTGAGCAAAATTCCGAAAGTAAATTTAAGAATTTAAAAATCCGAGTTTTGCACACATCTGCTGAAAAAGCGACGCAACTAGATCTTTTAACAAGCATCGAAGCACTTCCTTTTGAAGAAGTGCAAGCGATGCCTGAGAAAAACAAGATCGTGAACAAAAAAGAGCTCGATAAAGCCATTTCTGACGGATTAAAGAAGTATTTAGAGAAAACGCGCCAATGAAAACCGCCCACGTCGGGCGGTTTTTTACTACAAGAAAAAGCGAAAAGTAAAGGTATTCCTCTACTTTTCGCTTTTTCTTTAACTAATAAACTAGCTTATTTATCGACAGGTACGACTGCACCTTTCCATTTATCCGTAATCCAATTTTGGATTTCTTTCGAATGCAACACTTCAACAAGTTTCTTGATGTTTTTATTGTTCTTGTTTGATTCTTTTGTTACGACAATGTTCGCATACGGAGAATCTTTGCTTTCAATCGCAATAGAATCTTTCGTTGGATTCAAGTTTTGATCCACAACAAAGTTGGAGTTGATCGCAACCGCATCGCCTTCTTCATGGTTATATGCCGTCATCAAGTAAGCTGGATCTAAGTCATATTTGAATTTCAAGTTCTTCGGATTGTCTTTAATATCATCAAAAGTTGCATCTTCAGGTTTCACACCGTCTTTTAGAGTGAGCAATCCTTCATCAACAAAAATGCCGATCACACGTGGCCAGTCCGATTTACTGTTTGATAGCAAAATTTGTGCGCCATCTTTTAGTTCCTTCAAGCTTTTCACTTTCTTCGAATAAATTCCCATTGGCTCAATATGAATCGCTCCCACATCCGCGAATTTGTAGCCCTTTTCTTTTTCTTCTAGTTCAAGGTAAGGTTTGTGTTGGAAATAGTTTGCATCAATCTCGCCTTCATCTAACGCTTTGTTTGGAAGTACATAATCTTGATACGTTACAATTTTAAGGTCAATGCCTTCTTTTTTCAAAATCGGTTTGGCTTTCTCTAAAATTTCCGCATGAGGTGTATTTGAAGCTCCAACAACTAATTCTTTACTGTCTCCTGAACTTTTCTTGTCGGCATTTCCACCGCAAGCAGCTAAAACTAATACTAAACTAAAAACAAATAATGCACTTAAAACCTTTTTCATTTTGACACGCTCCTTTTTTATCGTTTATCCACGATTTTCGTAAGTAAATCGCCGATGAATTGAAAAATGAAAACAATGATTAAAATAATGATCGTCGCAATAATCGTAATTTCTGGCTGGTTACGCTGGAAGCCTTCTAAGTACGCGGCATTCCCGAGTCCACCAGCACCAATGATTCCTGCCATTGCGGTAAATCCAACAAGCGAAATCGCCGTAACGGTAATTCCCGAAATCAGTGCGGGTAGCGCTTCTGGGATGAGGACTTTGAAAATCGTTGTCGATAAGCCGCCTCCCATTGCTTTTGCAGCTTCAAGAACACCTTTATCCACTTCACGGAAAGCAATTTCAACCATGCGTGCATAAAATGGAGCCGCTGAAATAATCAGCGCGGGTAAGGCTGCCTTTGGGCCAATAATCGTCCCAATCACAGCGCTTGTAACCGGAAGAAGTAAGACGATTAAAATGATAAAGGGAATCGACCGGAAAACGTTCACGAGGACGGCCGTCACCCAATATAATATTCTTGCAAAAAAGTTTTGTTTGCGGTTCGTTAAAAACAGTAAGAGACCAAGCAAGATGCCGAGGATAAACACGGCAATCAGCGAAATAATTGTCATGTACAAGGTGTCTTTCGTGTAACCCCACATGGCTGTCCAGTCAATATCGCTCAAAAATGCGTTCATCCTTCAATCACTTCCGTTTCTACTTTCGCCGCGCGTAGCGACTCAATCGTCTTTTCAATTTCTTCGTCTGTTCCTTGGATTTGCACATAAAGCGTGCCATAAGCCCCATTTTGCGTTTGTGTGAGACTGCCGTGAAGCACGTTTAAATCCACCTCGTATTTTTGAGCCACTTGTGAGATAACCGGCTGGGTTGCATTCTCGCTCATAAACAGCAACTTCACGATCCTGCCTTCAGAATAATTGGTGAGTAGTAGGTGGATCAGTTCTTCTGTTTCATCCGATTCAGTCACTTGTTCGATAAAACGCTTCGTCACATTTTGTTTCGGATGTTTAAAGACCTCAAGCACGTCTCCAAGCTCCACCACTTTTCCCGCTTCCATAACAGCCACTCGGTTACAAATCTTGCGGATGACATGCATTTCATGGGTAATCACAATAATAGTCAAGTTCAGCCGTTTGTTGATATCAAGCAAAAGATCCAAAACTTCATCTGTCGTTTGCGGATCAAGTGCGCTCGTTGCTTCATCGCAAAGCAAAACATCTGGGTCATTCGCAAGCGCTCGCGCGATTCCAACACGTTGTTTTTGACCACCGCTTAGTTCAGAAGGATAAGCATCTTCCTTCCCGGAAAGCCCCACAAGTTGAATCAGTTCTTGCACACGCTCTTTTCGCTCAGCTCGTTTCACGCCAGCAATTTCAAGTGGGAAAGCAATATTTTCAAATACCGTCCGCGACCAAAGCAAGTTGAAATGCTGGAAAATCATCCCGATTTTTTGGCGTGCTTTTCGAAGTTCGCGCCCCTTAATTTGACTGATTTTTTTATTATCTACCGTTACATCGCCTGCAGTTGGTAATTCGAGTCCGTTGAACAAACGGATCAAACTACTTTTCCCAGCTCCGGAATAACCCACGACGCCGAAAATTTCACCATCAGCAATTTCTAGGCTGACATCATCCACTGCACGCACGCGATTTTTACGCGCTACATAATCTTTTACTACGTTCTGGAGTGTTATCATTTTGCCTCACCTTTTCCTCATAAACTAAAAATGCCTTCCTGCATGAGCAGAAAGGCATGAATAAATTCAACTTCGCTTTCTTCTCATCTTTCAGAACCTTTCGTTCTGCATGAATTAGCACCTTAAGTAAAAAACACTTAGGTTGCTGGGTTTCACAGGGCATTTCCCTCCACCGCTCTGGATAAGAATTTAGAACTATTTATTTGGATTATTATATCCTCTGTTTTTTTAATCTTACATTTTGAAGAACCATTTGTCAACAATAAATTATATGGTTTTCTTCACTCAAAGCCAAATCGCTGGTGCCACACTTGCCATAAAAAACGCCTGTTCAACCGTTTCGCCGTACATATGCAGAACAATCGTTTGGCTCACAAAATAAAAAACTGCCAAGACCGTCAAAATCGCCACTACAAGAATCGTCAGGTTTTTCATGGTCATCACTTTTCCTCCTCATGCTTCCTAGTTTACCTTGCCAAACTTAATCGCAAAGAAAGAAAAAGATAAGAAAGTTTAAAGATTGAGTAGCGGTAATTTCACCGTGAAAGTAGTCTTCCGGTTCTTGCTTGTCGCCGTCACAAGCCCACCGTGCCGTTCCACGATCGACTTCGAAATCGCAAGCCCAAGCCCCGTTCCCGTCGTCGTTCGGTTTTTATCCACTTTGTAAAAACGCTCAAATAAATGTGGCAAGTCAAGCGCCGGAATCTCTTCCCCAAAATTAGTTACATTAACGACGGCCCAGTCTTCTTCCTGATACGCCACAACTTCGATTTTTCCGCTATCACTACCATAGCGAAGCGCATTTGAAAACAAGTTTTCAAATAGCCGCATAATTTGATTGCCATCCCCGTTCACAAGCAAGTTTTCCGCTTGATAAAGCTCCACAATTTCCGTACCTTTTTCTCGCGCCAAGCCATCAAACTCCGCCACAAGTTGCCGCAACAGTTCCACCATATCAATCCGATCTTTCGCAAGCAAATAATCTGGACTTTCAAGCCGCGTATACGAAAACAAGTCATCAATCAATTTATGCAAATGCCGCGCCTTATCATACACCAAATCCGTATAATATTTGAGCTCCACTTCGTCGCGGTACCGGTCATCATGAATATAGCTCAAATAGCCAAGAATCGAGGTGAGTGGTGTTCGCAAATCATGCGAAACATTTGTGATCAAATCATTTTTCGTTTGCTGCGCTTCCTGTTCCTGCTCCATCAAGTTCTTCTGGCGCGCCCGCATTTTCTCAATGTTCGTCTCAAGTTCGCTAATTTCCGGAACAAGGCTCGACGTATCAACAGCTCGGTCCGTGCCAAGCGCATAATTGATCGTCCGAAGCTGATTTTTCAGCGCCCGCCCGCGCATAAACCGGTAGAAAAGGTAAAACACAAGCCATGCCATCAAAACCAGCAACACATATTTCGCAAGAATCATAATTGGAGATTCGACGATATTGTTATACTTTCCGCGCCCAAACAAGTCGATAAACGAATCATTCAACCCACGCAAAACCACCGAATCATCACGAATCGAAAGCAGCCATAAATAAATCGTTTGTAGAGCAAAGGAAGCAACAAACCAAGATAAAATCGCAAATAAAATAATTTGCCACGGTCGCATCACGTGCATCACATGTTTTAACCAACGTTTAAATTTCAATTTTATATCCTACTCCCCAAATCGTTTTGATGACATTTTCGCCACCCATCGCCACCCGCATTTTGTCTCGCAAGTTGCTAATGTGGACCATCACCGTTTTACTCGCTCCAAAAGCTTGCTCTTGCCAAATTTTCTCGAAAATATATTCCGAACTGAAAACTCGGCCAGGTTCACTAGCCAGCAAATAAAGAATATCAAATTCCGAAGTCGTCAAATGCAGTTCGTTTCCAGAAACCGTCACAATGTGTTGATCGCGATTAATTTCAATCGGTCCAATCACAAGATGATGGCTTTCCGAACTCGTTCCTTGTTGCATTTGCTTGATGCGCCGCAAAATCGCTTTAACCCGCACCGAGAGTTCTAGCGGATTGAACGGTTTGATCATATAATCATCTGCGCCCGTAAGTAAGCCCATAATTTTGTCGTTATCTTCCGCTTTCGCGCTGAGCATCAAAATCGGCGTTAAAATCCCCTCGCTACGCATTCTGCGACAAACCTCAAGCCCATCCAGTTTTGGCATCATAATATCTAAAATCACAAGCGAGAATTCCCGCTCATTCACAAGTTCTAAAACTCTTTCCCCGTCATAAGCCTGGTAAATCTCATAGCCTTCATTTTGAAGATAGAGCTGCACCAAATCCACAATTTCTTTATCATCATCAGCAATTAAGATGGCTGTCATATTAAAATCGCTCCTCTAATTTGTTAGTCCCATTGTATCACCACTACAAGAAAAAAAGAAATCCGAATCAGATTTCTTTAGTAAAAATTAAACTTTTCATTTAGCTATAAATACGTTCTTCTTCCGGCTCAAGGTGAATCAAGACCTGTGCCTTCGAATAAAAGTCATATATTTCTTTTTCAATTTCGTTGCAGAGCGCGTGCGCTGTCTCGATTGTCATCTCTGAAGGCACGACCAAATGAAAATCAATATATTCTTCTGCCCCAGCACGACGCGAGCGAAAATCATGGAATTCAATAAACTCAGCTTGATGCGCCATAATGATCCGCTTAATTTCTGCTTCTTCTTTGCGCGACAAACGTTGATCCATAAGCGGCGGAAAAGATTCTTTCAGCAATTTAAAAGCCTCATACATAATATAAATCGCCGTCAAAATTGCGATGATCGGATCAAGAAACAGCCAGCCCGTCAAATGAACCAAGAGCAAACTGAATGCAATGCCAAGCGAGGTGAACACATCCGTATACAAATGAAGCGCATTCGATTTCATCGCAACCGAATTGGCTTTATCTGCCGCTCGTTTAATGATGCGAGAAACGACGAAATTGATGAGTGCGCCAAGTACCATAACTCCGATTCCAAGCATTGGCAGTCTAATTTCATGTGGATTGAAAAACTTGTCGATCGACTCTGTGATAATCCAAATTCCCGCTACAAAAATCAACAGCGTTTCGATTGTTCCTGCAATATTTTCCGCTTTACCATGCCCATAAGGATGATCCTCATCGGCCGGACGTCCAGAAATTCGGAGTGAAAAAAAAGTGATGACTGAGGCGAATAAATCCATTGAAGAATGAATTCCCTCTGAAATGACAGCAACCGATCCTGTCAAAAACCCGATGATCAATTTCAAAACGACAATCACAAAGTTACTGATCACCGAAAGAATCGTTAAATTTTTATGTTTTTCTACATGACTTGCTTCCATTTTAAACCCCCAGAACTTTTTGCCGTAGTTATCTTATCACAGCCTGCCGCTTTGGGTCTACAGCAATCTTTTTAGTAGTGTTCAGCTCTATATCGAGAAGGAAAAAGTTTTTCCTTTAGGCAAATTTGGAAGTAAATTCAAAGACATCCATGACATTATTGATTTCGTAGCGCTTAGCGACGAGCTTGCCATTTTGAATCGCGACAAGCGCAGGAACGGATTCAATTTCAAATTGACTAGCATAATCTGGGATGTAGTTAAGGTCGATTTCGGCAATTTGTAGTCCCGCCTCCCCTTTCAACACGAGTTCAATCATTTCACGAGCAACCTGACACCCGCCACACATCGGCGTGTAAAAAAAGAAGAGCTGATCCCGTTTTTCCTTAAGCACCGCCTCAAGTTCTTGCTTCCCAAAAGTGAGCACAAGCATTTCCTCCTTTCCATGAAGAAAAACCGGCTCCACAAGGGAACCGGTTTTCGCTGTCTATTCCTTACGCTTCGTCAACGCGTTTTTGGTAATCTTCGCTTGAAAGTAGTTCATCCAAATCTGCTTCATTTGTTGCTTCCACTTTCAAAATCCAGCCTTCGCCGTATGGATCGCTATTTAACGTTTCCGGAGCATCTTCAAGAGCCGGATTGATTTCAACGACTTTACAAGCAATCGGTGCTAGAAGATCAGAAACCGTTTTAACTGATTCAACACTTCCATATCCACCATCTTTTTCAAATTCATCGCCAACTTCAGGGAGTTCAACGAATACAATGTCCCCTAACTGATCTTGTGCGAAATCCGTGATTCCAATCAGATATGTATCGCCGTCTTTTTTCACCCATTCATCATCACTTGAATACTTTAAAGTTTCTGGTATATTCACAGCCATTTTAAAAATTCCTCCTTTTTTCTCTTTGCTATTACGCTTTATTATTTCCAATCAGCTTCAAATTCTTGCTCTTTAAAGCCGAGTGTTACCTTATTCCCGTCCGTTGTAAGCGGGCGCTTAATGAGTTTCCCATCAGAAGCAAGCAGCTTGAATGCTTCATCCTCCGGCATATCCTCAAGTTTGTCTTTAAGACCAAGCTCGCGGTATTTAATCCCACTTGTGTTAAAGAAACGGCGTAGCGGCAACCCACTTTTCTGCCAAAGCGCTTTGAGCGTTTCCGCAGTTGGCGGCGTTTCAACCAAGTCAATTTGGTTATACTTCACTTGATTTTCATCGAGCCAAGCCTTCGCTTTCCGGCAAGTTGAACATTTTGGATAGCAGTAAAAATCAATCACATCAGTTGCTCCCTTCATACTCTATTCACTTTCTATCATAGAATATTTTAAAGGAAAGCACAACTAAAAAAACAGTAACTTCATATTACAGTAATCATCTTATCACGACTTCAATATGAAAACAACACCAACGTAGTAAGCGCATACAAAAAATGTTTTTTCTAACTCAATGTTTAAAAAACCGACACATTTATGGAACAAAATTCTTATTTTATTAGAAAACCGCTTACTTCAAGTGCGAATAGGCAAATGCAGCAAGCGGCTTGAATTTGTTCGGAATCATGGCTCTAAAACTTCGGTCTTGATATTGTAGAGTCTGAGATTGTTTTGGAACCATTCAGAATAACATAGCTCTAAAACCTCGGAAAGTTTTCCCAACATTTCGTAATCGCACCACTCGTCCCTAGCTTCGAATGCTGATTCACGATGATCGTGCGCCAACCCATTTATTCATCCACTCGCTTTCTTGCTTCATAAAGTCCTGTTATCGACTGATAAACAATGGTTGCTTTTAGTAGTTCAGCTGTACTTGTGTACCGGTGACGATCAATTTTTTCGCCAAAAAACTCAAAGCTAGCTGGGGCCCCCATTTTATTAAGCTGCATCAAATTAACAAACGAAACCGCCATTTCTTGGGCAGGAGCATCTTGATTTTTTTCGTATAACGCTTCAACCTGCTCTAACCGCTTATGAGCTAATGTGTATTTCTTGGTAAATACACTGACCGCTGCCAAAACCTCTGAAAAACTCTCTCTATGCTTTTCAACATATTCTAAGCTGTCATCTTTTTCAGCCGAATTACCCATACTAATTTTTGCGTGATATAACAATTCAACTAAGTGATTAGGAAGAATCATTTGATTTCCTTTTTGTGCTTCGCCCGCACTAGCCAGTAAACGACGACGACCATCTTCAAATTCATAAAGCGCATATTTAGGTAACTTCAGTTGGACAGTTGGATTGATGTAACCTCTACTTTCCAAAAAGCGCACGGCGTCTTTTTCAAATGCTGTTCGTTCCATAATTGTAATTCCTAAAATTTCCTGCGTGACTTTACGACTCTTTCCTTTTTCATGAGTAAACAAGATCGAATAAGCTACAATCGGACTGTCAAAACCACCATATTTAGTTGTATCCCACTCATTTTTACGCGGAATCAACTTTTTCGAAGGTCCTTTCGGCAAAATCGATTCTTTAGAAAAGCTACCCGTTTGCACTTCAACTTTTTTAACAATATTCATTTGGTGATAGCCTAAAACTTTTTTGATTGTCTTGATATCTCGTTCTTTATGCCAAACAATTTCACCATTTTCATCGGCTCTTCTATCCGTATCAAAAAAGCGCATAATATTCGAGTAAAATTGCGTTTTCTCTGTTGCTTTGTTATCTTTGAAAAAGTCAAATTTACGATAATCTCCATAGACAAACTCTGGGGCAAGCTTTGGATAGACTTTTAATAAAGCGTTTGCCACAACACCATTTAGATAGGCATCATGTGCGTGATGGTAATCATTGATTTCTCTGACCTTATATAGCTTAGTCATTTGCCTAAAGCGACTAGTTAAAGCTGATTTCAGTGTGACAATTTGAGTTTTAAAAATGGTTTTCCCCTCTGAGTCTTTTTCTCCATTAAACTGTTGATGAAGAATGCCCGCAACATTTTTAGTGATTTGTCTCGTTTCAACAAGTTGACGTTTGATGAATCCTAGTTTATCTTTTTCTGTTAATCCACCACGCTCTGCTTTTGTTAAGTTATTTAATTTCTTATCACTGATTAATTTTGCACGATGAAGTGAATCCCAAATTGATTTCATTTTCCTGACTACATCAATATTAGGAACATCATCTGATTTCCCACGGTTTCCGGCAGAAGTTACTAGCACACGATTATCTAATGAATTATCAGTTATAAAGCTCTGTGGAATAATATGGTCAATGTCGTATTGTGAGAGATTGTGTATATCTAGCGGCTTACCCGTATACATATCTCTCCCATTTTGTAAGTAATACAAATACAAACGATCATCCTGCAAGTCAGCATTTGTCGCTGGATGTTCTTTTAAAATATCGCTTTTAAGTTCGCGAATCGATTCTTCAAGTCTTTTCAACCGAGGCTTGGAATTATTCCTTCCTTTTGCAGTCGTCTGAGTTTCGCGAGCCATTTCGATCACAATTTTCTTAGGTGGATACCCCATAATCCCTACTAACTCTTGAACGACTTTCAAACTTTGTAAAATTCCTTTTTTAATAGCAGGACTGCCAGGCAATTCTCGCACAATTTCATCAATCCCTGCAGACATGTCTACACTTGCTTTTTCAATAATTTCCTTAAAGCTCAAATTCTTATCCGAAATGAGTTGCATCAAGTTTCGGTTAATATTTTTCTTAACCCCATCGTCACTCATTAAATAATCCAAAATTGTTTTTTGCGACTGCTTGTCACGAATACCAACCAATAATTTTCTAGAAAAGCGTCCCCAGCCCGTATAATGACGGCGTTCCAATTTTTTCAAAATGTCTTTTGAAAGAAGATCCGAATATTTACTTAGTTGCGCGTGAATCATCTTACGGTCCTCAAAAACCGTCAAAATTTTAACGATTTCTTCGAACATTTCCTCATTTTCTGGATCATTCAAAAGCTCTTCAGAAATCCCCATTTTGATAAAATCATGATATGACTTAAGCGAAGCATTGAAGGAGTTTTCAATCCCGTTCACTTCAGGACTTTCTAGGCCAAAGACATTGCTCAAATAATTTTCTAGCATTTTCCGAGTCACCTTACGCTGAGCTTTAAACAATTGATTAAAGATATCCAGTTTTTCTTGCCCATTAAAATTTTGTACGATCCCTCGATCATCCGTATAGGAAACCTTTGTTAATTCATTGTAAACCATGTATTTTTCATAGATCAGACTATGTTTAGGTAGTACTTTTTCTTCCGGCAAATATGTATCAAAATTCGTCATTTTCTCGATGAATTTCACTGCT
Source organism: Listeria valentina (assembly GCF_011800755.1). Taxonomy (GTDB): domain Bacteria; phylum Bacillota; class Bacilli; order Lactobacillales; family Listeriaceae; genus Listeria; species Listeria valentina. The sequence continues at coordinate 17,445 of NZ_JAATJW010000020.1, read as the reverse complement.
GAATTCGCCACATCAATGTTTTCTTGTAAATTCCACGGACGAATTGCCTCATCCGTCGTACGTTCTAGCCAAGCAAATCTGCTGTTATCTTTCGCCAAAGGACCGACATAGTAAGGAATTCTAAACGTAACAAGCGATTCAATCTTCTCCTGATTCTCCGCCAAGAAAGGATAATAAGTCGCTTGTTGCTTGATGATCGCCTGTAACTCCTTCAAATGAATCTGATGCGGAATCACCCCATTATCGAAAGTCCGTTGTTTTCTCAAAAAATCTTCTTGCTCGATCTTTTCAAGAAACAACTGAGCACCCGCAAGTCCACTTAGTTTTTTCTTTAAAAAGGCGTAAAATTCCGCCTGAGTAGTCCCGCCATCAATGTATCCCGCATAGCCATCTTGTTTCGCATCCACAAAGAATGTTTCATATTCATCAGGCAAATGCGTTTTGATAAGCTCTTTCAACGCTGCTAAATCCGTTTTGTGCTCCTTAAAACGTTTCATCATCGCACTTGACAATTTAGCTCTTGTTGCGCGGTCATTAACCGTCAAAATGTTCGCCAGTTCCATCGCATCATAGACATTCTTAGCCGCAGCAAAAAGTTCGGCATAGTCATCCCCAATACGCCCAAGCAACTCTTCCAAGTCTTCATCATAAGTTTCTTTCGAAAATTGAATTTTAGCATCCTCAGCCAACTTAAAAATCGATTTAAAATTCCCTTGATTACCGACCATCAATTTAAAAAACTGATTCAATAGCCCATTTGATTTTTCACCAGGAAAAAGTTTCAGCAATTCATCAGCTTTTCGCGATCTCGAAAGTTTATCCTTCAAGATTTCTTCCACTTTCACATCATCTGACATTTCTGCACCAGCATAATCAGTTTCATTATAAGCTTCCATAAAAGCGCGAAATGTTTCTTTAATTGAACTATTTTCGAGATTCAAATCCCCTTCAATCAAAAAATGCCCTCGGAATTTGACGATGTGAGCCAAAGCCAAATAAACCAATCGCAAATCCGCTTTATCTGTCGAATCCGCGAGTGACTTCCGAAGATGATAAATGGTTTTAAAGTTTTTATGATACTCTACTTCTTCTTCAATTGTCCCAAAAATGGGGTGCCTTTCATTCTTTTTATCATCCGCAACTAAATAACTCTCATCAAGTCGTGCGAAAAAGTTTTCATCTACTTTGTTCATTTCCGGGCCAAAAATTTCTTGCAAATAATTCAAACGATTTTTGCGACGACGTAATCTACGACGAGTTGTCCGTTTTAACCGTGTATCCATCGCAACTTGTCCAGCATCAAACAAACGAACGCCCCAAAAATTTTTCTTTACACTCGTCTTCCCCGTCAAGCCGGTCACTTTCATTCTACGCCGTACAAGGTTGTGATCGTCCGTTAGAACCGCCCAACCAACACTGTTTGTCCCAATGTCCAAACTAATTGAATAATCCTTCATCTCGATGCCTCTTTTCTTTTAAAATAAATTTGTTCTTAGGTAACGTGAGACTAGTCGATTCCCCATGTCCCCTATTCACTAAAAGTAGTTCGTTAATTCCGATTTAATTATATACCATTTAGATATTTAATCAATAACCCTATTGCAAAATAATTTTAATTTGATATAATAGTGATGTTGGAATTATTCAGAATAACATAGCGAGTTAAAATAAGGCTTTGTCCGTAACCAACTTTTAAAGTAGCGCTGTTCTCGGCGCTTTTTTCATACCCAAATTTATGGAAAACTAAGGCAGGCTTATCTTTCATAGTAAGCTCCGCCTAGTTACTTCCTTTCAATTTAATATTTCACAGTTTCATGCTATTTTAGAAAAGCTTATTTTTTAGCAATCAGAATTTGGTATAATAGAAGTCTTTAGAATCATAACTTTATTTACATATCTTAATGGAACGACCAAAAAAAGATAGAAAAGAACCATCAGAATAGAAGTTCTGCTAGGGACGAGTACTGCGATTACGAAATGTCGGAAAAACTTTCCGAGGTTTTAGAGGTATGTTATTCTGACTGGTTCCAAAACTTTAATTCGATTAATTTGCTTTCTCTTGTGGTTTTAGAGGTATGTTATTCTGACTGGTTCCAAAACTTTAGTAGGCGTGGTTCTACTTTTCACGCTGTTTTAGTGGTATGTTATTCTGACTGGTTCCAAAATAAAGTGGAGCGGTCAAAACATTGAAATAATGTTTTAGAGGTATGTTATTCTGAACGCTTTCAATAAGCAACTCTACTTAATTTCATTTTTTAGAACACGCAAACTCTGCGTGTTCTATTTTTATACATCGGTAAAGACTCAGTACTCAAAAATCTTCTTCATCCTTCAAACACAGCAGCGATTTCGCCATCAAAAGTCAAAACTAGTGCTTTTGCTTCTTCTTCGAGTGAGAAATTTACAATAGCAGGCGGTGTAAAGATTTTCTTTAAAAGTGATGTCCGTTCTTGCCTTTCAAATTAAATTTTGGGCTCTTTTCCGTAAAACAAATAAATACGAAAATACTCATCTTGCTTCAAAGCCCGCCGAAAAACCAGATGAATATAATTTTTATCAAACATACTCTTCTCCTTTAGATGTAATAACCTTCTCTTTGTTCTTTCAATGCTTTTTTCCAGTCTCGTCTATTGTCAAAACCAATTTGGCGGCCATAAAATCTCCACAAAAAGATGCAAAAAAGTCTCCCCAAATTTTTCAAAAAAACGTTCTTTATGCACCAGTGTTTGATAAGTCGCCCAAATGAAGGCCAACAGAACGCAAAATAAAAAATAGAAAATAATGAGCCCGACGATATAAAAAATAATTTCCTTAAAAGTCATTTCTATGCTCCAACAAAACAGTTTTCCGTATTCTCACGATTGAAATAGAACATTTATCATTTTCCTTCCGAAGCCATGAATTTTTTAATAATCTTTTCAGATTTCCCGCCAAAGCGAATCCCGGTGATATCCTCTTTTTTAATCCATGCTACGCCATCAGACGAACCTTCATCCGTATAAACTTCTAATTTAAGTCCAAATAGATCATCTTCCACAATGATTCCATTCAAGTATTCTTCCCCGCAAAGCAATTCAATCGTAGTGACTTCTCCAGAATGAAGCAAATAATCAGAAACAATCTCCATAATCGAATGTTTACGTTTTGGCGTATCACCCTTAAAAAAAGTTTCCTCATAAATCTCATTCAACGACTGACCATAAACTTCAACTGCCTTTAAGTCATTCGTCCCCATTTCAATTTTATTAATCGCTTCAATAGGAACAGCAATCCATCCTTCTAAAACCCCATCTTGCCGTCTCGCACGGAAAAGAACATCATTTTCCGTCACCGCCTCAATATAACCGGCATTATAGCTTTCAAAATCATCTCCTAAATATAGAGCTGTTAAGTGTTTTTCGTTTTGACATCCCATTAAAGCTTTATAAATAAATTTTGTACTCATTTTTATTTCTCCTTTTCATAACTATTATTTTTTCTACAGATATTTAGTTGCTATTTCAAGCTCACAGAAAGCTGACTAGTCAGCTCAGACTGTAGACAAAGTAGTGAAAAACTTTGTTTACAGTCTGAGAGTTGCTAAGCAACTCTTTTACTTCACTTAATATTTCTTCTATTAGGTTGATGGCTATACAATACCTTCCGAATCGTCTAATTCCAATATTTTGACTTGTCCTCTATTGATCGCTCTGATAAGCACATCTTTTTTCAAAGAATAGAAAGGCTCTGACATGATATCAAAGTCATCTTGATCTTCAACTTCCGCTGCATCTTCAAATTGGAAAAAAAATTCATCGTCTTCAATAAACTTAAGAGGTAATATACATTTTCTACGCAAATATGAAGTACCTGCTTCTTCTAGTGCTTTTTTGGTATTAGATGCATCCATTAACTCTCCATTAATAAAAATTCGATAATATGTTTCATATCGCATGAGTACGCTCCTAATCTCAATAACTAATTCCAAAGTTATCTCCCCTTTATTTATAATAGTGGAAATGTTGCACCTTCCTTGTCCATTTATTATAGACCACTCTCATTTTGTACTTCTTTCCATTTTTCCACATTGTTGTCGTATAAGTCTTATAAAATGGTTTCCTTTTTTTATCTTTTGTTTTCTTACCATATGTGATAGTTGCTGCTAATATATGTCGTGGCACATAACGTTTTTTATTCTGCATGTGTTTGGATGCTCCACGATTAAACTTCATCTTTTTCGCAATTTTTCTTACTTTTCTAGATTTTGCAGATTGGTAAGCTCTTTTTCCCCATTTCCCTAATTTTTGAGCGATTTTAATTTTCTTTCCACCAACAAATCCAAAAACTCCAGCTTTAGCTACACTCTTCCAACCTTTACCTGATTTATAAGCTTTATAGGCATCATATGCAGCAAACCCAGCATTAATTGCTAACCAAATCCAATGTCCATCAGGATCCACAAACATCACTGGATTATTATTCGCATAATTATACCCGTTCATTGTCTGCGGGTCATCTTCATCACCCGGATCCGGATCATAAGCCGTAAACACGCCTTGTTCAGGCTCATAATAACGAGCCATCAAATAATACTGACCTAGCTCCGCATCATACGTATATCCAGCATAGCCATAAGGATTTGCTTTCGCTTCTGTCGTTTCCGCCTTGCTCGAAAGCACATTCCCCCAAGCATCATACGCATACTCTGCCACAACTTTCCCAGCTTCATCCGTAAGCGCCACAACGTCCCCATGCGCATTATAATGATACGTCAGCGTCTTCCCATTCATCTTCATCGCAAGACGAACGTTATTATCCGAATACACATACTGCCGCGTCACTTTCCCGCTTGCATCCGTCTCATACAAGACATCAATACTATCGCCATCATAGTGGTAGTTCGTGACAACACCGTTAACCGTTTTCGATAAACGTCTGTTATCGTCATCATACGTATACGTCGCAAATGGCTTACTTTCACCCTTTTTCGTCACAGACGCCAAGCGATCGCCTGTATCCCACGCATATGCAAATTTGCCGTCACTCACACGGTTGCCATTTTCGTCATACGCCAGTGTTTCTCCATTCCAAGAAACTAACTGGTTACCTTTATTATACGATGCTGCAATCGTCTTTGTCTCGCTTCCGCTGACCGAAACTTGCGTGCGGTTTCCAAAGCCATCATACGCGTAGCTTTTCACCGTTCCGTCAGGCAAAGTTTCCTTTGCGAGTTGATTCACCGCATCATATTCATAAAGCGTCTTTCCAGACTTCTTGTTATCAATACTCGTACGATTGCTCGCCGCGTCATACGTATAACTTTCATCGAGAATTGCTTCGCCTTCCTTAGTCCCGATCGAAACATTGGTCACTTTCTGCGTGCTATCATAACTATAATTTGCAGCCGTTTCATTCCCAGCTGTATACACGCCGATGTTCCCAAATTCGTCAAACTCGAAATAAGCATTCTTGCTACCATCATTCACTCGCGTATTTTGGTCTAAATCATTGTACGCATACGTTGTTTTTGCTGTGAACGCACCATGACTGATCGAAACTGAATCCACTTTGTCTGTCTTGCCTTTGTTGCTTGCTGTTGGTTTATCCTTATACGCATAGCTGACAGAACCGCCGCGCTCCTTCACATCCGTGATCCGGTCCGCATCATCATATACTTTGTCCGTCACAAGTCCATTGACATCATCCGTTACCTTCGTCTGATTGCCATTTGGATCATATTGGAAGCGGAACGCATTTTCCCCATTCCATTTCACACCATTCACACGGTCCGCCGAATCATACGTACTTTCTGTCACACGGCCATTCGGCATCGTTGCTTTTGTTTCATTTCCAGCCGCATCATATTCATAAACAATCTTCCGGCCAAGCGCGTCAACAAATTCCGTGTTCTTATTATCTACATCATACACAAACTTGTTTTCTTGCGTCACTCCGCCTGCCGTAACAAACTTCTCCGTCGTGTTTCCGTTGTCGTCATATTTATAGGAAACCGCGGTGCCATTCGCCAGCGTTGTTTTCGTTAACGCATTGTCCGCATCATACTCGAACCGTTTTGTGTGGCCTTTTTCATCCACTTCCGTTCGTTTATTTCCATAAGCGTCATACGTAAAGCTGATTTTCCGACCTTCCTCATCGAAGCTCGCCGTCACATAATTCCCATCCGCGTCATACTCATCACGCGTTAGAACCTCGCCTTCAACGATCCGGAAATCATCAAACCAAGCTTTCCCTGTTAAAGCCCCGCGGAACATTACATTGAGCTTGATTTCCTTGATTGGCTTCGTCGGCCTTACAACTACCGCACCACGGTTCCAATCATTCGTTCCAAGTGGAAGAGGCGCCTGCACGTATTCTTTCGTACCATCTTGGTACATCACGTCGCCCCAAACCGAATAATCTTTCACCATGTTGCTTGTTGAGCCATTTGCTTTCACATTTTCTGATTTGGACATCCCAGTAATCGTAACCGGTTTCGCTGCTTTTTGATTCAGTTTCACAAGCTGCCCAAGATAAGCCGGGGCATCTGTTGTCGCTTTTCGCTCCATTTGAACCGCACTATCGCCACTTGAAGATTCTGTATCGACAACGCTTAGCGCAACTTGCGAAGCATTTCCAGTTCGCGTCCAACCAGCCGCTGTTTGATTGGTATGATCTTCAAAGCTTCCATTTAAAGCTGGGTTAAAACTCGAAGAAGAACTTCCCTTTTCAAATTGAACTTTATCATACCAAACAGTTCCACGACCTTTTCCAGCAGCAGTTTGTTCATTTTGAAGATAAAGAACCACTTGTCGCGTTGCCTTCGACGTTTTAAACGTGAATTGACGTTTCACCCAACCGCTATTACTTTTGATTGAAGTTGGTCTATTGGATGCCCAAACGCCAGCATCCGTAATATCTTTTCCACTTGCATCTTTTTTACGAGCAATCAGCATACCATCTGATTTCGTCATATTCTCGGCTTTCGTCCAAGCACTAAACGTATACGTCGTTTCCGGCTCTACATCTACCCACTGAACCCCAGACGTATAACCCCGATCCGTATTTAATGCTTCACTGACAATCTTGAGCGCCCCGCTTCCGCCAAGCGCACCAGGAGCACTTTGTGACGCATCATGACTGATCGTTCCCTTGCCATTAAATTCCGTTTTCGCCCAGTTCGTAATTCCTTCTTCAAAACCACTGTTTTTCACAAGATTATGAGCTGCGGCAAGTTCGCCACTACCCCGAACTGCATTTCCATAAGCATCATATTGCGTCGCAGATGAACGATTTGCTTCCGTTTGTAGCGTTTCCGAAACTGCGTCAGCCCCGTCATAGGCAACCGTCGTCTTCCGCCCTTCCGTATCCGTTTCAGAAGTTACATCATTGTTCTTATTGTACGTAAATTTCTCCGTCCCATAAGGATCCGTTGTTTCAATAATGTTCCCATCCGCATCATACTTATACGTCTCCGCTTGCCCTTTCGGACTCACTTCCTTGATCAAATTATTCGATTCATACGTATAACTTGTCGTAAGTTTCAAACCATCCGCATCGACAATTTCCTTCCGCGGGTTTCCAGCATCATTGTACTCATAAACTGTCTTTTTCTTCTTCTCATTCGTTAAAGTTGCCGTTTGCGCTTCCTCGTCATACACAATCCCCGTTTTCTTTCCAACCGGATCAGTAATCCCAACAAGTTTTTTATCTTCATAGTCAAACGTCGTCTGATACGGCTTTTCTTCCGTGTGCTTCGGATCATAAATCGCCGTCAAATTACCGTCCGTATAGCCATAACGATATAACTTCCCACGCGCCGTCGAAGAACTCATAAGCTCTTGCTTGTCGTTATAAGTGTAAGTGATCATCCGTCCTTCTGGCCCAGTCAATTTCGAAATCAAACCGTCCTGATACGTAAAATTCACCGTCCGCCCAGAAGCATCCTTCACACCCGTAAGCAAACCGCTCGAATAGAGATAGCTAAGCACATTTCCGCTCGTATCCTTCTCAGAAGCTAGCCTTCCATCAGCCAAGAACCGTGTTTCTGATTTATCCTCTTCAATCTTAAGATAGCCTTCCGCCGTCTTTGAAAGCTCCGAATAAATCCCAGCCGGCGCCACATACTTGTTATCCTTCTTCTTAAAGCGGTGCGACTTTTTATCGGATTCCACCCAAAGAACATCACCATTTGGCTCTTCAATCAGTTTCTCCTCAAGCGTACTTGTCCAGCCATACCCAAACAAGCCAATTTGCTCATCTTGACTGTTGAACGTCCGGTCAATATTAATACTTGGACCACGACCTTCAATATTAAAATCCGTTTCATGGAATAAGAAGTTTCCATTCGTCGCGTTGACTTCCCCGCCACGAACCGGAATGCTCATCCAATAATCCGACATTCCAAGTTGTTTATTTAAAACTTCAGGAATTTGCGGAGTAGCTGGTTCCGATTTGATACTTTCCTTGTGATTTCCTGCTTTTTGATAAGAAACAATCCGGAACCAGTAATTTTTCCGATCTTGATACACGCCGCCAGAATTTTTATAAACAGGAGATGGATCTCTTGCGAGTTCAGTTCCCTTCCCATCTGTATGAAGCGTCCATTCACCTGCTTCAATTTCAGCTTTTGTTGGCCAAATTCCTTTCCCTTGCGTTGTCCATTTCGTGACATTCCCGACATCAAAAGTTTGATTGACTTTTCCATTAAACATCAAAACTTTATAACCATCTGCGAGCGGATCTTTATCCCAGTTTAGTTCCACATAACCCGAATTCTTACTCGCTAAATTCGAATAAGCTTTTGCATTTGGAATCTTTTGTTTTTCAAGCGGCAAATAATTACTCGTCACATCCGAATAAGGGCTTTCGCCGCCCGGATAAATGGCCCGCACACGAATCGTATAACGCGTTTGATTACGGAACCAAGAAGACCCATAATATTCGAATCCATTTTCATAAAAAGGGCGTGGATCTGTCACAAATTCTTGCCCTTTACCATCTTGATGGTATTCAAAAGCGCCTGCATTAATTTCCGCTTGCGTTGGGAAAATTTTCTTTCCTTTCGAAGTCCAGCTTGTGTTCTTTCCAGCCGAAAAGAAAAAGTCCTCCTTTCCGTTGTTGAAAATCACTTCATAGCCTGTCGCTCCAGCTACTGCTGGCCAAGAAACATCGAAATACCCCGTTCCAGTTCCTTCCCCATTCGAGAAAGCCTGTACAGTCGGCTTTGCAGGTTTATTATACGAATAAGTCACTTCGAGATACGGATAATTCGTATTATTCTCCGAAGCCACAATTTTTTTCCAGTAATTCTGATCAATATTCGTTCCAAGTCTAAATCCATAGTTTGAGCGCGTTCCACTTGCCCAAGCTTGAACCGTCCCTGTCACATCTGCAGCTGCCCATTGCCCGCGGCCAACACTAACTTGTCCAATTCGCAGCGCTTTTGGCTGATTATTCCAGTTTACTTGCCACGGTGACCAGTTGGCAGACGTTTCATATACCCAGATATCATTCTTAAGCGTCGGCGACATGTGCCAAATATTGTACATCTTAAGTGTAGCTTTCGAAATCGTCGCCTTTTGCAAAGTGGACGTATCCATCTTGAGGAATGCCCCATTATTCCCCGTGCTATTATCCCATTTTCCCAGTTTTAACGTGTATGCATTCTGGCCGAGATCCCATAATTTACTTCCAATATTATTTTCCGTTGGTCTCGCCGAATTGACATTAGCATTATAAATTTCATCCAAACGAATCGACGGATCCACATAAACCGGATAAACGCGTTTCTCATCGCGAAGCCAGTCCATATCCACTTTTAACTCAAGTTGATAAACGGTTTTGGTCAACTTTTTCAATTCAAAATATGACTGATCAGTCGTTGCCGCTTCTCCAGTTTTTTCGTCCATATTGGAATCAGCCAAAATAGGCTTTGGTAGTGTATATTTTATTTTTCCTGCCGCATCACGGAAAACCACATCGCCATTTTCTTCTTTCGTAACCGCAAGTTTCGTTTCAATTTGATAAACATACGTATCGGCTTCTGTCTGTTCTTGCAAAACTAAATCTTCTTTCACCGAACGATTAAAAGTAAGATGACGTAAATCTGTTTTCGGCAAAACCTCTTGATAAGTCACTTCATTTTCTTTAAAATTTGCCGTTTGGTCTTGAACGTCAATTTCTTTTTCTCCTTGTTTAGCTCCCTTTAAAGCAAAAACAGCTTCCGCACCAGGCTCCGTTAATTTCTGGTAAGCCCCGTTGTCCATTTTTTCTAAAAATTCTATCTCTAATTTCGTTTGCTTAGGCTGAATGACGTCCGATTGATCTTCTTGTTCTAACACCGGATCCATTTATTTGAGCTTACCATCTTCCTCCATGTGAATGGGTTCCGAAAAAATCTGCTTGGTAAAACTCCCATCGTGATTGTCAAAAACCTTTTCATTCTCTGTTCTTTCGTTCACCACTTCTGTCGGCTTTTCAGTTCCCTTTTTCGGTTCTGCTTTTTCTTTTTGTGGTGCAGGATCTGATTCAGCTTTCCCTTCATAAGGTGGAATCAACGAAAAAACCAAACTTGCTGCCATCAAACTTAGCAACCCTTTTTTAAGATTTTTCTTCATCCTTGTCTCCTTTTTGAGTAATTTATTTTCTTGAAGCTAATCCAAACTCGCTTCTCCATCTTAAAACGCTCAAAGAGTTTCCCTGTAAAAAAAGCAGTATAGCTCCCAACTATACTGCTTTTATCAATCCCTTTGAAATCCAATTATAGCATGTGCCCAGCAAAAAAGATGTGAAAACTTTTTGAATTTTAGTTTACAGAATTTAAGTGTTTTCCAAAAAATACTGGACGAAAGGTCGCTTATGTGATAAAATTTCAGGTTTTTATATTTAATCTCCCACCTAATAAACATTTGTTCTTTCTGGTAAAAACTAGCATTTTGTACAAATAAAAACCCCTTCCATCAATCAAGAAGAGGTTTTTCATTTATTCCGCTTTACGCTCACGGGTTGTGAACATTGATTTCTGGTAATTAAATCGAATCGAAAGAACCAATCCGAGTGCCATCATATTTCCAAGCAAGGCACTTCCCCCGTAACTTACAAATGGAAGTGGAATCCCTGTAATCGGAAGTAAGCCAATGTTCATGCCCACATTTTCTAAAACGTGGAACATAAGCATCATCACAACGCCTGTACAAATATACGAATAAAATGGAACATTGATATCTAGCGCCACACGGATGATTTGGTAAATTAATAAGAAATATAACGCTAGCAAGATACTTGCTCCGATAAAGCCATAATCCCCGCCAATGACGGTGAAGATAAAGTCATTGTGGTTTTCTGGGATGGAAATCGCATTGTATCCAGCACCATTTCCCGATATTTGTCCCGAACCGATCGCCGTCATCGCTCGCAAGACTTGGTATCCTCCGCCTTGTGGATCCGTTTCTGGATTGATCCAAGTTGTGATCCGCTCAAATTGATACGGCTTGAAACCTAGCTTGATTAGCCAGCTTTGGTGATTGATAACCATCCAAATTGCGGCTGCACCAACTGTGAAAATCGAGCCGAAAATTGGCACGATGATCTTCCAGGTTATCCCAGATACGAGTATCATCCCGGAAGCAATCGCAATGAAGACAAGCGCCGTTCCAAGGTCAGGCTGAAGCATGATGAGCGCCATCGGTGGCAGCATGATAAGTGCCATCTTGATCAGCAAAAGAAAATCATATTTGACAGTGTGAATCTGGTGTTTCTTGTTGTGGCTCATAATCACTCGCGCAAGCACGATAATCATAATGACTTTTACAATTTCTGACGGCTGAATGCTTCCTAAGAATGGAATGATAATCCAGCTTTTCGCGCCTTTTACTTCCCTACCAAACATCAAAACGAAAATTAAAGTAAGTAAGCCAAAGCCATAAAAATAGTAAGCCCATTTGGTTAATTTTTCATAATCGAGTTGCATCATCACAATAATGGCAAAGGTGCTGACAACATACCACACGCCTTGTTTGACAACAAAGTTCGCATTGTATTGCTCATTGGTGAGCTGTGCACTGTAAATTGAAATTAAACTGATGATACAAAGTAGCATTAGCGTGAGTACAATCCCGTAGTCAATCCGCCCCGCCATCTTATTTTGTTGGTTCATTCCTTACGCTCCTAACTGATTAGGCTGCAAGCTAAAACAAAATTCCCCTTGCTTCCAAAAACAGCAAATTCAAAACTCAACTTCTATCTTATCATAAATCCTCATGCTGCGTAAAAACATCTTTCTACATTATAATCAAGTTCGCACTAGATAGGAAGTATTTTCATCAAATTCTAATTTAAAGTTTTTTATAAGAAACGAGTTGATAAAATTGGACGAATCGAAACTTTCCCCTCAAGTTCGGTCACCGCGGCGCGAATTTGAAAGACCTTTTCAAGAAAAGGTTCAGTCAAAACTTCATGCGGTGTTCCTGCTGAAACGATTTTCCCATCCGAACAAGCAATAATCCGGTCGCTATAAAGCGCGGCTTGGTTTAAATCATGCAACACGAGTACAATCGTAATTCCGTATTCCTTATTCAAATTTCTAAGCAAATCAAGCAGTTCAAGCTGATGCGAGATGTCTAAATAAGTGGTCGGCTCATCCAGCAATAAAACAGGCGTCTTTTGAGCAAGTGCCATCGCAAGCCAAGCACGCTGTTTCTCGCCGCCTGAAAGAGTATGGAGCGGTCTGTAAGCAAGTGCTTTTAAGTTGCACACTTCGATCGCCCAGTTGATCACCGACTCATCTTCTGCCGTTAGTCGCTCAAGCCATGCTTTATGCGGCAAACGCCCGTAAGCGATCAAGTCATGCACGACAACGTCAAGCAAGCCATCTGGTGCCTGCGAAAGCATGGTCATTTCCCGTGCTAGTTTTTTCGAACTGAACTCAGGAAGATTCGTCCCATCGAGCAAAACTCGTCCGTCACTCGGTGAAAGTAATCGCATCATCAGCCTAAGAAGCGTCGATTTTCCCGATCCATTCGGTCCAATCAAAGTGGTGATTTTTCCTGTCTCAATTTGTAAAGAAAGATCGTGAATCGCAAATTCTTTTTTTCTCGAGAAGGACAATTGATCCATTTCTATTTTCATGAAGCCACCCTCCCGCGTTGTAAAAGAATTAAGAAGAATGGTGCCCCGATCATCGCTAGTAAAATCCCAACTGGTAGTTCGATCGAGCCAAACCAGCTACGCGCCGCCGTATCCGCAAACGCAACGAGCAAGGCTCCGCCAATTGCTGAAAGTGGCAAGAGATAGCGGTAATCATTTCCAATAATTAAACGGAAAATATGCGGCACAACGAGTCCAACGAAGCCGATTAAGCCCGCCACACTTACCGCGACACCGCTCAAGAAAGCCGCTAGCATGATGATGAAAAAGCGATGTTTTTCAACACCATAGCCGAGTAATTTGGCAGCATCATCGCCAAGCATCAACACATTAGAAGAACGAACGGCAAACACGCTTAGTACAAAGCCGGCAAGCATATACGGCCAAATCAGTTCCAAATGATACCAACTCTTCCCAGATAGCGTTCCTGTCATCCAAGAAATCACACTTTGGACGCGGTTCGAATAAAGCACCATCACACCAGAAGTCATCGCGGAAATAAACGCATTGATCGCAACGCCCGATAGAATCACTCGCAGCGGCGAAACGCCTTTATCCCAAGCGACTAAGTAGATGAGAAGCGCCGTTCCAAATGCCCCGAGAAATGCGCCAAGTGGAACAAGCCCTGAAAGCGCGGGAAAAACGATCGTCATGATGATCGCAACTAGGCCGCCACCAGCCGAAACGCCAATGACTCCCGGATCAGCTAGCGGATTTCGCATCACACCTTGAAGTAAGCAGCCTGCGATCGCAAGTGCCGCTCCGACGAGAAAGGCAATCAAAATACGCGGGAGCCGCAAGTTAAATACTAGTTGGTCTGAAAGCGCACTCCCGTTTCCTGTTAAACTTTGCCAAACCTCAGCGTAGCTTAGCTTTACAGAGCCGGTCGTGAGACTGTAGAAAAATACGACAACAAGGAGAACTAAAACGATGATGAAAGACAAAAAACGTCGTCTTGCCCTTGGATCCTTGCCGCTACTCATTTTCTCACCTGATTCAGTTTATCCGTCATTAGAGCAAGTGCCTCATCAATCCGAAGCCCCGGATTTGTCCCAAAAAGATCGGCTGGGAGCACGACAATTTGATCGTTTTTCACAGCTGATGTGGAATTCCAAGCTTGATTTTGCTTCATTTCCTTTTTAAAAGCCGCTTCCGTTTCCTTTTCGTCGCCTCCATGGATCATGAGAAAGATAATTTCAGGATCAGCCGAAACAATTTTTTCAACATTTAGCGCCGCGTATTGCGGGAAGTTTTCAACTCCCTTAAAATCTTTCGCGACATTGATTCCGCCCGCTTTTTCAAGCACATCACCGCTCAGTGAAGTTGGAAGTGCCGCATAATTACTACCTGGTGCACCAAGAACGAGGAGTGCGCGCACTTTATTTTGCGGGGCTTTTTGTTCCGCATTTTTTTCGTTTTGCGTAATTTCGGCGTTCAATTTCTCCGCCTTCTTCGGTTGCCCTACTAATTCGCCAAGGATTTCCGTTTGCTTCTTGATATCCGTTATTGAATTAGCGCCCGTCAAAATCACCTTTGCGCCAAGCGATTCAAGCGCTGGTACATCCTTCAAATTCTGCTCCGAGCTTGCCACGATCGCATCCGGGGCTGTCGCAGCAATCTTCTCTAAATTAAGATCATGCGTGTTTCCCACTTCCGTGACTTTTTTCAGCGCATCCGCTTCAACCCCGCTTGCATCCTGAGTTTGCCGCCCAACAACCGTTGTTCCTAGTGCATATAAAATATTCATATCCGAATTTGTGAGCGCAACAATTCGCTTCGGTTTTTCTTCAAACTCAACCGTTCTTCCTGCCATATCTTTAATCGTCAAAACTGCTTTCTTGCTCGCTTGTTTTTCATCCGAAGCCTTTTTTGTGGTTTCCCCACTTGCCCCGCACGCTGCAAGAAGCAAAACGACGATGAAAATTACTCCTAAATAAGCCTTTTTCATAGTGTCCTCCCTCAGGTTTTCTGTTATATTTATTGTACTAGAAATTCCCAATTTATTCAAAAAGATAATTGAGAATAATTTTCATTTGAGGAGGAGTTTTTTCATGGCTATTATTGATTTTCAGTTCCTTTCGAATACACTTGCAACAACCACCTCGATTTCCATTCTACTTCCCGAGCAAGAAGACTGGTGGAGTGGCGGCAACAAAACGACTTATCCAACGCTTTACTTACTTCACGGTTTGTCCAACAACCATACGACTTACGTTCGAAACACGAACATCGAGCGCTATGCAACCGAAAAAGGAGTGGCTGTTGTCATTCCGTCATTCGATCACAGCTTTTACAGCAACATGGCATACGGACACCGCTATTTTGACTATTTCACGAAAGAACTGCTCCCTCTACTACCAACACTTTTCCCTCTTGCGCAAGAACGAGAGAAAACCTTTGTTGCCGGTCATTCGATGGGAGGTTATGGTGCCTTTAAAATGGCTCTTTCCTGCCCAGATCGCTTTTCCAAAGCAGCAAGCATGTCCGGTGTAATGGATATCGACTACATTTTACATCACCCGTTTGATAATTTCTCCGTAGAAGCCATAACCGGCGGCAAAAAAACGCTACACGGAACACCAAGCGACCTTTATCATCTCATTCGCAAAAACAAAAAGAGTCAAATCGAGCTTCCAGAACTTTATCAAACTTGCGGCACCGAAGATTTTCTTTATGAGGATAACCTAGCCTTTCGTGACTTCCTACAATCAGAAAACATCCAATCAACATATACCGAAGCGCCTGGCGAACATGACTTTAAATTTTGGGATAAAAGCATCCAAAACGTATTGGAGTGGCTCTAATGCTTGACTTTCTTTTACCACTTCTTTTAATTGGATTTGGCATTTATTTCCGATTCTTCACACCCAAAAGTCAAACAAGTGCCCTCGCTTACCGCACAAAGGCAAGCTTAAAAAGCTCAGCACATTTTAAAGCCGCGCATCGCTATTTAGGCTTACTTTGGATTGCATTCGGCGCTTTTTCTATATGTCTTTATCTCATTTTACTTTTCATTCCAATGGGTTTTCTTATACGCAGCAGTTTGTTTTTTTTCATCGTCATCCTGCTCGCTTTACTTTCCATTTTGCAAACAGAAAAATATTTGGCGAAACAGTAAAACCAGAAACAGCCGAAAGTTCCGGCTGTTTCTGGTTTTACTGACAATTAATTTCAATTTAAAATGCCTTTCCTTCTAAATTGTGCTTCCTTAATCATTTCATACCAATCGACTTATAAGTAGCGATATGTACAAATGGTGAAACAGAAGTAAATTGATCTTCTTCCCAAGGTACTTTTTTATCTAAATTTTGAATCAAATGATTCATTAAATTTGGATGATTTTTAATGAGCGGACTATGAGGTTCTGGCGTTGGCATCACAAGCAAGTGACTTTCAATCTCAAATTTTTCTTGAAGTTTACGATGAAAATTCGTAATGGCTTTAAATCCGTAATCCCGTACACCTGTAAAATAAAAAAAAGTGGGTTTCTTATCTCTTCCTTCTAGTTCATTCAAAATCATCTGATTTTCAAAAATAGTTTTGACTTGCTTCTCAAATATTGGATCATTATTAAAGAAGAGTGCGCGACCGCTTGCCCCAAACGCATCCGTAGAAATTTTCAAATCTGGAACCATCGTAAATACTTTCTCCACTTCCGGGCAGTGAAGCGCAAGAATGATTGCACCTGCACCTCCTTTTGAACTTCCCACTACATATACATGCTTATAATGATGCTTTTGAATAAATTTTGAAAGCGCAAGGCTTAATTCTTGATAAATAAACTGGCCATGGTCAAATAAGTACCACCCATATAAGCTCGAGTAATAATCTTGAAGATAAAAATAATCTCTTTCTTTATTTCGCTCCGATACCTTCCTAAAATGATAGTAACCATGCAAAGTTTTAACCGCTTGATCTGAAATTTCACCTCGCATCACTTTATCTGCATAGGCTTCATTGGTTTTTGTGAAAACACCTTGTAAAATAACGATTAACGTATCCGAATGGTTGTTAATATGTTCCCCTCGTAATTGAACAGCCATCTGCTCGACCCTTTCTTTCAAAAATTGATAAAAATATCACTTTATAAATTCATAGTAGCATAGATTTTTTTTCTATTTGTGACAACTTTTAGGCATTTGCCGTGCTTTTCATAACCTTGGTTCATTCAATTTTTCACTCATTTAAAAATTAACGATAAACATTAAAAATACATTGATTATTATTAACATCCTGCTATACTAAAAGAAAAGTCTAGTGGTAATAAGTCAAGCTGAACTTTTAAATTATTTTCAAGGAAAAACTAATTTTTGAGCGCACTGA
>NZ_JAATJW010000001.1 GCF_011800755.1 Listeria valentina | reverse complement strand
TATTTGGAAATTGCTTCGATACTGTGGGATTTCCCAGAAGCTCATTGTGTAACCACAACCTCGCCTAAAAGAATACAAGGATTGCCTTTTGGAAGCTGCCTTCTGGTTCTACTAGCCAGAAGCCCAAAATACAATCGAAACAGCTAGTGTGTTGGCAGGGATAACAATGGCTCGGGCAACAGACTTTTAGTCGTAGATTATCTACAGGAGGGAACAGCAAATTCCCGATGGATCCTTTCCATACATCCATTGTATCTGAGAAATTCAACAATATCGAAACTTATTCCGTAAGGAAAAGAAATGAAACATTTAGGGAAGATCATTTATCTTTCTAAAATATATTTTACGAGGAGAGGACAAATAATGGCGTATCAAATTGAAAAGAAACTAATCAGCGGACTTCCGAAAACAAAACTAAAAGCGAAAAACTTTATCGTGGCACATGAAACTTCTAATCCCAATTCAACGATTGATAACGAAGTGGCTTATATGTCTCGAAACTGGCAAAACGCATTTGTAACTCATTTTGTCGGTGGTGGCGGACGCGTAGTTCAGATTGCACCTACTGGCTATGCGAGCTGGGGATGTGGTTCGAAAGGAAATGCCTACGCCTATGCTCAAGTGGAACTCTGTCGTGCAAAAGATAAGGCGACTTTCCAAAAAGACTATGCAGCTTATTGCCAATTACTGGTTAATTTGGCTAAAGAAGCGGGTATTCCCATCACATTGGATAGCGGAAGTGGTGTAGGAAATCGAGGGATTAAATCGCATGACTGGATACGGGCAAAGCTCGGAGGAACTACGCATACAGATCCCTATGGTTATTTGAAACAATGGGGCATCACGAAAGCTCAGTTTGAAAAAGACTTAGTGGCGGCATCGAAAGGTTCAACGGTGAACCCAAACGCAATTCGTGCAACGGTTCAAGATGTAGCGCCTTTCATGCCTAAGCCACAATTTAAAAGTCAAACACCTATCAGACTATGGAAGACAGGGACTAGAATTAAAGTGTACAAGTACAACAGTTACTGGTATCGAGCTTATGTAGATGGAAAAGAAGGGTTTATCTATCACAGCTTTTTGAAAAATCTAAGCAAACCTGATAGCGCAGGGCGTATTTCTGCAACAGTCAATGCGTTCGCTATTTTCTGGGATAATAAAAATTTGCGTGGTGGGCAGATTTTGACATATAAGCCGGGCACAAAATTAAAACATTACCCCGAAAGAATAGGGCTTAAATCTGCCTATTTCACGAAACAAAAGAAAGTATTTTATACACCAAACTATTGGTTGAAATAGCAAAAGCCATTCCTTATAATAAATATGTGCATGAGCACCCCCTTATGCACGGGTGATTGCATTGCCAACTCCCTTACTATGCATGACCTCGTCCTTTTGGGCGGGGTTCGTTTTTAGAAAAAACATGCTGTTAATTGTCTTTCGCTCTGTTTGATAGTGAAACACGTAAGCGACCGCATGAGAAACGGTCGTAAACGCATCTGTGCCTCGTCCTTTTTTGGGCGGGGTTCTTTTTTTATGTATAATCGTTAGAAAAGTTCACAAAATGTCTACATCTTCTTTTTCTCTCTTATGCTAAACTGGAAGAAAACTAAATAGGCAGGTGAATATGATTGGTGAAAGATGTTCATTATCAGGAAGATGATTTTGAAAAAGCAGAAAAAAGCATCGGAAACCTCATTGGAAAAGGTGTTTGGGGAAAGGGTGCCATAGACAGCCTAAAAGATGTTTCTAAGAACTTAGAAGAAGTGGAGAAGGATATAGCGAGGTTAGATGCAGATGGCGCGATCTCTTTTTCTCACACCGATAACAAGCACAAACTCCAAGAACTCTATGAAGATTTTGAGGTCTTACATGACTTTGCGGGAGAAGCAGGGGAACTTGTGGAGGACAAGATTGACCAACCTTTTTACGAGGCATTAGATGAATTTGTGGAAGGGATGCGGGACTTAGACGCTTCGAAGTTTACAACGAAAAATCGAATAGGTGCGACTAAAACCGTCACAACGTATGCGAATAGTTACACACAAGAACAAATTGAGGTGCCGAAAAAAGAAGTTAGTTTGGACGATTTGTTCAGCGGTGATAATTATTATGCCGATCAAATGAAACTCCAGTACAAGGAATGGAAAAGGCAGAATAAAGATCAAGATGTGAGCCAAAAAGAATTTAGAAGTGCCATGTTGAACTCACGAGCCTTTGAGTATACTTCTATCAAAGACGAACAGCAGAAAAAAGAGTTTTGGGTGAATGTTGTGGCAACGGTGGCGATTGTTGGCGTGAGTATTTTCTGTCCACCAGCAGGACTTGCGTTGGGTTTGGCTTATGGTGGTTTAGAAATGAGTGCGGCAGTGAGTGGGAAAGATTGGTTAACGGGTCGCGAACTGGATACATCAGAAAGAGCGATGCGTGGAGCCTTTTCACTGTTGGATATTGTACCAGGCATGAAAGCTTTCTCAGGAGGCACGCAAGCCATTCGATCAGGCACTAAGCTTGCCAGTTTAAGCGATAATCTTCTGCACGGTGTGAAGAGCATTCCATCGAAAGCGGATGACTTCCTCAAGCTAGGGCAAAAAAGTGCCTTAACACGGATTAATAGCTTAAAAACGACTGTAAAAGAAGGGATACATACAGGCGTTGAAAAGGCTACGAGAGGACTAGATGAAGTCGGGCGAGTAGCGGATAATTTTAAGAACAACCTGAATTTGAACTCAAGACGTCAACTCGCCGCCGATGGATTTGGCGCACTTCCACCAAGCGGAACATCTCGAGTAAGCAATGCCACAGAGAAAATGAAAGAGGTTCTACAAAAGTATGATCTGAATTTGAATGGCGGAGGACGTCAAACAAATGATATAATTAAAGAAACAAGCAAGGTATTTGAGCCTGAAAAAGTAACATTGAAAAATGGTGAGACAGCTTATAAATCATCGAAAGGCGAGCTTGTAAGGTCTCCCGATTATCTAGATGAAGCTGGAGAAATAAAGTGGCCAGATGCAGATGGCTTTGTTTGTGATAGTGCAGGAAACCCGATTACAGTTGACGCAAATCTAAAAGCTGGACAGGTTGTTGATAGGTTTGGAAACTCTGCTGGTAGGTTTACGAGTCCTGTCGAAAATGGGAAGATACTTGATTATGACACAAGGGGTCTTCCTTATCCTGAAAGCGCAAAGGCATATCATCAATATACGATAGTGGATGATATTACGGAAACAAATATAAAAAATGCCTATAATAATGCTACTCCAGCAGTAAAGAAACAATTAGATAGAATAATGGGGAAATTTGGTCTTGACTTTAAAGATCTGGCGAGTATTCAAAAAGGACAGGTTGCAGAAGTCTTTGGCGCTGGAGGAGGACAACAAATTAAATTTATTACTGATGTGAAATATTATGAGATGCTCGGACTAGTAAAGGAGGTTAACTAGAATGACTAATCAACAGTTAAAAGATTTTAAAAAAGAAATCGAGCAAGAAATAAATAAAAAAAATTATCAAACGTTGCGTTATGTACTATTTGATGAAGATAGTAAAGTTCCATTTGCTGTACACCTATATGTAAAAGACGATAAATTCATGGTAAATTCTCGCGATGATAGAAGTTATGTCATCGGAAAGACTTTTGAATTTACAACATTTGAAGAGGCGAAAAAGAAGTTTTTCCATATATTAAAATTAACAGTTGAAATAAATAAAGAAGATGCAAAATTAGGGTATGGTACTGAATATTCTTCACCTTTATGGGATAAAGAAAAAGCAAAATAAACTAAAGCCCTGACAAAAGTTAGGGCTTTTTTCTGTGCCTTTGTAACCTAAAGGAGCGGCTATGCGAATGTGGAAAAAGGAAGTGTAAGGCTTTCTTATCAAAACGCGGTTATCTTGAGTGAAATTCTAAATTGTGATTTAAGTGACTTTTGTGATTAAGAAGAAGAACACGGTACAATGTGCCGTGTTTTTTTGTTGGGATAAAGCCGTTTTACGCTTCATTCTCTCGAAATGTTACAAAAAATAGACATTTTGTGATTCCTCTCTACTTATCCATGCTTCTATGATAGAATGGGGTAGCTCACTTGCTTGCTAGAGATGAATGAAAGAAAGATTGTGCAGTTGTGAACTTGACAAGCTGGCGCGGTAAATATAGAATGAAGCAAATTAGTGGAGTGAGTAATTTTTTTGAATAGGGGCGGGTTTAAACGATGACCGAGCAGGGGAAACACTTTCCTACCAACATTTTAAATTGGCTGGAAGGAAAACATCAAATTTTAAATCAAATAGAACAAGCGGGGGTGCTTTCTTTTTTAGAAAAGCAGTATGAGCTGGATCCTTGTGATGCACTTATTGCTAAAGGACTTGTTCGTCTATATACGGAAATGGGCGAATATGAGCTAGCCAAACACACAGGTCGATCTTTCTTAACAATGAATGGTTATAATAAGGAGATTCTGACTGAACTTGCGCTTGCTTATATGAATACAGATGAAATGGATACTTATTTTTCACTCGTGCGGTATTTTACAGAAGAAGAAACACAAGAAGAAGTTGATTCGAGCAAATCCGATCATAACATAATTCCATTCCCTAAAAAGTTAGTGACTAGATCGCAAAAAGAGAACTGGACAAATTTACCAGTAGCTGAACAGCTTGAGTTCTTGCAAAAAATTAGGTTTGAATCGATCGAACCTTTTTTGGACAGCTTTCATGCAGTTTTGGCAGATAAATCAGCTTCGCCGTTTGTTCAGTCCATCATATTTGAATTATTGCAAGAACATGAAGTAAACCAACCTTTTAAAGTATGTAAACTAGGGATGGAGGAGGAGTTTAACCCTGTTGATGTTTCCTTCTTAGGAGAAGATGCGTTTGTCAATGTGATTTTGGATTTGTTGAAGGAACGCCTCGAGAATGAAAATCCAACGCTCCTCGATCAACTTCTCCAAACTGTTCAACATCATGCGTTCATGTTATATCCTTTTACGTTTAAGCCAGGGGAAGCGAGTCTTTGGAAAGATGCCTATTTACTTTTTGCAAGCGACCTTTATGGGGCTTTTTTGGAGATCGAACCAACGGCAGAACTTGAAAAGGCTCTTTCATTTATTCAGAATTTAGAGGAACATCAACAAAATTATTTGCTCTAAATCGGCTTTCCTGTTTTCATCATGTGGGTTTTATGTTAAAATATACGGGTATGGCTGAAACTTGTCATGAACTTATTTACATTTAATTAAATAGATGATGGAGGGAATAGAACCATGTCAGTAAAATGGGAAAAAAAAGAAGGCAACGTAGGAACCCTTTCTTTTGAAATTAATCAAGAAGAAATTAAAACAGGTCTTGACCGAGCTTTCCAAAAAGTTCGTAAAACTTTAAATGTACCTGGATTCCGTAAAGGAAAAGTGCCACGTCAAATTTTTAATCAACGTTTTGGAGAAGAAGCGCTTTATCAAGATGCACTCGATATCATTCTTCCAGAAGTTTACACACGGGCTATAGAAGAAGCAGGAATCGATCCAGTTGATACACCACAAGTAAATGTGGAATCAATGGAAAAAGGTGAAAACTGGAAGCTAACAGCTGAAGTAACTGTAAAACCTGAGGTGAAACTTGGCGATTACAAAGGACTAGAAGTTGCGAAACAAGATGCTGAGCTTAAAGACGAAGAAGTAGAAGAAGAACTTAAAAATCTAACTGAGCGTCAAGCTGATCTTGTTGTAAAAGAAGACGAACCAGCTGCAAATGGCGATACTGTAGTGATTGATTTTGAAGGATTTAAAGACGGGGAACCATTTGAAGGCGGACAAGCTGACAACTATTCTCTTGAACTTGGATCTGGTCAATTCATTCCTGGCTTTGAAGAACAATTAGTTGGCACAAAAGCTGGTGAAGAAAAAGAAGTAGCGATCACTTTCCCTGAAGAATATCATGCGGAAGATCTAGCTGGACAACCAGCCACTTTCAAAGTGAAAGTTCATGAAATCAAAACAAAAGAAGTTCCTGAACTAGATGATGAGCTTGCAAAAGACATCGATTCCGAAGTGGAAACAGTGGCAGAACTTAAAGAAAAAACAACAAAACGTCTAAAAGAAGCAAAAGAAGATACTGCTAGTCAAGCAAAACAAGATGAAGTGATTGAAAAAGCGGTGGCAAATGCAGAAGTGGATATTCCACATGCAATGATCCATCATGAAGCAGATCATTTGATGAGCCATTTTGCTCAAGACTTGCAAGCTCAAGGTTTGACACCAGAACTTTACTATCAATTTACTGGACAAACTGAAGAAAAAATGCACGAACAAATGGAAAAAGACGCTGAAAAACGCGTGAAAATGAATTTAGTTCTTGAAGCGATTGCTGATGCTGAAAACATCGAACCGGCAGAAGCTGAAATCGATGAAGAAGTAAGCTCGCTTGCAGAAAAATACGGAATGGAAAAAGAAGCAGTTCGTCAAGCACTTGGTGATTTGAGTGAACTTAAAGCAGATCTTAAAATCCGTAAAGCGATTGATCTTTTAGTAGACAGTGCTGTCGAAAAATAAAAGGACACATCGGTTTTTGTAACAGAAGGACACGAGAATGCTCTCATGTCCTTTCTTTTTTATAAATCAGATGAGTAGTATTTTTTGAGTGGTGGTGCTATGATTAGTATCACAAGGAATTGAAAAACCTCGATTCCATTGATATGAAGGGGTGAAATGAATTTGTTCAAATTTAATGATGAAAAAGGTCAACTTAAGTGCTCCTTTTGTGGAAAAACTCAAGACCAAGTTAGAAAACTTGTTGCTGGCCCAGGCGTATATATTTGTGATGAATGCATCGAACTTTGCAACGAGATCATTGAAGAAGAACTGAACGTATCGGAAGCGGTTGATTTTGGCGAGGTTCCAAAACCACATGAAATCCGTTCGATTTTAAGTGATTATGTCATTGGTCAGGAGCGTGCGAAAAAGGCGCTTTCTGTTGCTGTATATAACCATTATAAACGTATTAATTCCAATGAATCGGCAGAAGATGATGTAGAACTTTCAAAGAGTAACATTTGTATTATCGGTCCAACAGGAAGCGGGAAGACACTTCTTGCACAAACTCTTGCACGCATTTTAAATGTTCCGTTTGCAATTGCTGATGCCACTTCACTTACCGAAGCTGGATATGTTGGAGAAGATGTTGAAAATATCTTGCTTAAGTTGATTCAAGCGGCGGATTTTGATGTAGAAAAAGCTGAAAAAGGCATTATTTACATTGATGAAATTGATAAGGTTGCCCGCAAGTCTGAAAATCCTTCGATTACTCGAGATGTTTCAGGGGAAGGGGTTCAACAAGCCTTGCTTAAAATTCTAGAAGGTACTGTTGCAAGTGTTCCTCCGCAAGGGGGCAGAAAGCATCCGCATCAAGAATTTATTCAAATTGATACAAGCAACATTTTATTTATCGTCGGCGGTGCTTTTGACGGGATCGAACAAATCGTCAAAAACCGTATGGGAGAGAAGGTAATCGGATTCGGCACTGAAAACGAAGTGCTTGATGAAGATGAAACTTATTTGTCTAAAGTGGTACCGGAAGATTTGCTTAAATTCGGTTTGATTCCTGAATTTATCGGACGTTTGCCGGTTATTGCAACACTTGAACAACTTGACGAAGAAACACTAGTTTCTATCCTGACACAACCTAAAAATGCGCTTGTTAAGCAATATCAAAAAATGTTAGAACTTGATGATGTAGAACTTGAATTTACGGACGGAGCACTTCTTGAAATTGCGAAAGAAGCGATCCACCGGAAGACAGGTGCGCGTGGTCTTCGTTCGATCATTGAACGCATTATGCTTGATGTGATGTTTGAAATTCCATCTCGAGATGATATCGCTAAGTGTATCATTACGAAAGAAGCCGTTACGGGAGAAGAATATCCACAGATGCAGTTAGACGACGGCTCTGTAATCCCGACGAAAACTTCAGCATGAGGAAAAGCCAGCATCTTTTTAAGGTGTTGGCTTTTTTAGCTTCCAAAGCATTTCTTGGACACACTGATTTTTCATGCTATACTTTAATAAATTCATTTAGAGAGGAATTGAAGGGATGAAAAAAGAACAAGGAAAAGGTACTTTTTTTTCGTCTATCTTCGGTTGGCTGAAAGTCATTCTGATCGCTTTAGTTGTGGCTTTTGCGATTCGTTATTTTTTGATTTCACCGGTAACGGTTTACGGGGATTCAATGGATCCAACGCTTCATGATGGTGAGCACTTATTTATCAATAAACTTTCAACGCCGAAAAGGTTTGACATTATTGTATTCCCTGCACCTGATGAAAAAGGAGCAGAGTATATTAAACGAGTGATTGGACTTCCTGGAGATACAGTGAAGTATAAAAAAGATACGCTATATATTAATGGCAAGAAGTATGATGAACCGTATTTAGATGGTGAAAAAGAAAAAATTGCAAATGGCTATTTAACAAATAATTTTAAACTTGAAGATTTGCCTGCAGTTAAAAATGCGAAAGTCGTACCGAAAAATCACTTATTTGTTTTAGGCGATAATCGGCGAATTAGTAAAGACAGCCGCTATATCGGATTTATTAGTGAAGATGATGTGATTGGCAAAGTCATTTCATTTGGAAGCTCACTGAAAAGGTGAGGGTTAGAATATAGACTTGTTTTCTTTACAATCAAAATAATTAATGGGATTATGAGAAAAAATATCTGACTAGAAGCAGGCTTATTCGAGAGGAAGTAGAAATTTTATGACAGAAGAAGTAAAGAAAAAATCCGTTTGGCGACAAATACTGAGCTGGATCCTTGTCATTTTGGTAGCAGTTGGGATTGCAATGCTCGTACGTACTTTTGTATTTGCTCCAGTAAAAGTTGATGGCATGTCAATGTATCCTACTTATGAAGATGGCAATCGGATTTTTATTGAAAAAATAACCAAACCAGATCGGTTTGATAAAATTGTTTTTGATGCTCCGGTATCGACAGGCGACGAAGGGAAATATTTCATCAAACGTGTAATCGGAGTTCCAGGTGATAAAATTGAATTTAAGAACGGCGAACTTTATGTGAATGGTAAAAAGCATAATGAGTCTTACTTGGCGGATGGTATGAAGACTTACCGGGAACCGGGAGATGGTGATGGAGACTTTACCCTGAAAGACATCACGGGTTCCAAAACTGTCCCTGATGGCAAGCTTTTCGTACTTGGAGATAATCGCGAAGGAAGCATGGACAGTCGAATATTTGGTTTTATTAATGCATCCGCTGTGGATGGCGTTGTCATGAACTTTGGTAAGAAATAAAATGAAAAGTAAAATCCGTGAAGCTGCTTCACGGATTTTTGGCTATTCAGCGAGCTTTTTTTCGTTTATAATACGGATAGAGGTTTGGAAGTTTGATTGAGGCGGTGCAGAACGTGAAAGAGAAAAATTTGAAAATGCTTTGGGCGTGGATTTGGGCGCTTGTCGTGGCCGTTGTTTTGGCGATGATTATCCGCTTCTATTTATTCATTCCAATCATGGTAGACGGTGTTTCTATGATGCCGACCTTGCGTGATGGGGACCGAGTAATCATTAATCGCTTTGATAAAATTGAACGATTTGATGTGATTGTGTTTCGAGAAGGGAAGACAGATTATATTAAACGTGTGATTGGACTTCCCGGCGATGAAGTTGAATATAGATCTGATGTGCTCTATGTAAATGGAAAAAGATATGAGGAGCCGTATTTAGATACGTATCGTAAGAAAATGAAGGAAGGCTATTTGACAGAAAACTATAGCACGAAAGAAATGCTGAAAGATGGTAAAGTTCCAAAAGATACTTATTTTGTATTAGGGGATAACAGGCGAGCTAGTCGTGATAGTCGCATTGTTGGTCCAATCTCAAAAAGTAAAGTGCTAGGAACAGCCCCGCTAAGTTACTGGCCAATTGATAATGCCAAAATTATAAAGTAGGAGTATAAATAGATGACAATTCAGTGGTTTCCTGGTCACATGGCGAAAGCTCGCCGTGAAGTGACGGAAAAATTAAAATTAGTAGATGTGATTTTTGAATTGGTTGATGCGCGCATTCCTGTTTCATCTTCCAATCCTATGCTTGAAGAAATTATTCATCAGAAAAAAAGAGTGATTATCTTGAATAAAGCTGATATGGCAGACGAAAAGACAACGCAAGCTTGGATTCGACATTTTAAGGAAAAAGGGCTCATGGCTGTTGCGGTGAACGCGCAGCAGGGAAAGAATATGCATGCGATTGAAAAAGCAGCTGAGGCGCTTATGGCTGAAAAATTTGCGCGCTTAAGAGAACGTGGAATGAGACCGCGTGCGATTCGAGCAATGATTTTAGGGATTCCGAATGTGGGGAAATCCACGCTCATTAACCGGCTTGCTAAGAAAAATATTGCCAAAACAGGAAACAAACCGGGTGTAACGAAAGCCCAACAATGGATAAAAGTGGGGAAAGCGCTTGAACTACTTGATACGCCTGGTATTCTTTGGCCAAAATTTGAAGACCAAGAGGTAGGCTATAAATTAGCTTTAACGGGCGCTATAAAAGATGACTTGCTGAATATGGAAGATATCGCAGTTTTTGGGTTAACGTTTATTCATACTCACTACCCAAGTCAATTTCACAAATGGCATCAAGTAGAGTCGGAAAATGAAACGGGAATTGAATGGTTGAAAGAAATTGCGGAAAGAAGAGGATTCTTGGACAGATACGGTGATGCCGATTATGGGCGTGCTGCAGAATTTGTTGTACGTGAAATTCGCACACAAAAATTAGGAAGACTCTCCTTTGACTTTCCAGAAAAAGAGGACGCGGAAGATGCAGAAACTATCGATAGCTGACGTGAAAAGCTTGCTCGAGAAGGTGCAGACTGAGGACGAATTGCTCTTATTTCGAGAGGATTCCAGAAAAGGGGTAGCCAAACTAGTTGTTGCTGCTGAAAGGCGTTTAGAAAAGCAAAAAAAACTACAGGAACAATTTCAAGAAATGAAAGCCTATGAGTTGTTTTACCGGGAGCAAGGCTATCTGCAAATTGCAGGTGTGGACGAAGTGGGAAGAGGCCCACTTGCCGGTCCAGTGGTTGCTGCAGCTGTGATTTTAAAAGAGGATTTTGAATTACTCGGAATGAATGATTCCAAACAGCTTAGTGAAGCAAAGCGTCTTTTTTATAGTGAAGAGATTAAAAAACAAGCTGTTTCATATGGAATTGGTGTAGTTTCGCACGAAGTGATTGATGAAATTAACATTTATGAAGCGACAAAATGCGCGATGAAAGAGGCTTTGGATCAACTTTCTGTTACGCCTGATTATACGTTAATTGATGCGATGCCACTTGGTCACTTTGAAAATGAATGCTCAATCATTAAAGGAGATGCGAAAAGTATTTCGATCGCAGCGGCTTCCATCTTGGCTAAAGTAGAACGAGACCGAATGATGTGTGAATTTGAAGAGCTCTATCCAGGTTATGATTTTCAAAATAACATGGGCTATGGAACGAAAAAGCATCTTGAAGGCTTAGAAAAACTTGGACCATGCCCGATTCACCGAGTAAGCTTTGCTCCCGTAAAATCGTTTTTTGCTTGAAAAATTGGGTGTAGAAAACTAAATAAAAGTCTGATAATGAGCTGTCTGTTTGCAGGCAGCTTTTTTGCTTGCTTGAAAAACTTATTTTGTGGATTTTACCTTGATGATAACTTTCAGTAAGATAGCTAAAAAGGAGGTTGAATTAATGGGTTTTAAAATGGATCATTCTGAATGGAGGCGGCTGGCTAGGTTACCTGCTAGGAGGCGCGCAGAACTATTTGATCAGTATCGTAATCAAAAAACGAGCAAAGGAATTTTGACGTGCTTATCTAGGGAGGAACGAAAGTGCGTGGAGAGCGAAACGATAGGCTTTCCCATTTTTTTTGAGGAAGGTGGGCGACTCGTTTTTTATGATGAAGATTGCTATCCTTATCTGTTACGCGAGATTGCTTATCCACCTCCGTTTCTGTTTGCGAAAGGAGACTTTTCATTGTTAACAAAGGACTTGATTACGGTGATTGGAGCACATCAGATGCGCCCTTACGGAAAGGCAGTGGCTCGTTTTTTTACAAGAGGCTTGATGAAATCGAAATTTGGAGTGCTGACTGGTACTTTGAACGGAAGAAACTGTTTTGAGAACGTCAGTTGGACTAGGTGGCCACGTAGTGTGTGTATTAGCGTCAGGGCATCACTCCATTTTCCCGAAAAACAGTCGGTCTTTGCTTGAAAAAGTTGAGCAGAAAGGGGTAACAATTTCTGAATATGCGCCAGACACTGTGTTTGACTCTAAATTTTTGGAGGAACGAAGCAGGCTGCTAAGCGGACTTGCGAGAGGAATACTGCTTACGGAGGAAAAATTGCGAGGAGGGTCACTTCTTACTATTCAGTATGCAGTTGAACAAAATCGGGAAGTTTTTGTGGTTCCTGGAAATATTTTTTCAGATGGCTCAGCGGGCGCACATTCACTGATTATGGAAGGGGCAAGGCTTGTGACAAACCCTAAGCAGGTTGTGGAAAGTTTCATATTTTGACTCAAAGAATTAAATTTTCATGAGAAACAGGGGATTTAGCTTGCATTTCTAAAATTTTTAAGATAAGTTTGCTAAGGGACGGCATAAACCTTCTATATTAAGTGCGTAAAATTTAGTTTGAGAAATATATGGATTGACAAACTATTTTTTACGGGCTATGATTGACTACTGAATCAAGTTGTTCGAACACTTTGGATAATTTGAACAGTACAACGAGGCAAAAAATAAAAGCTTCATCATTTATTTAGCCCGTTTATTTGACCCAATTAGGGAGGAAATGAATACATGGCAGACTATCTTGTTATTGTAGAATCACCAGCAAAAGCTAAAACAATTGAAAAATATCTCGGAAAAAAATATCAAGTTAAAGCTTCAATGGGACATGTTCGCGATTTACCGAAGAGCCAGATGGGCGTTGATTTTGAACATGACTTTGAACCTAAATATATTACGATCCGTGGTAAAGGACCTGTTTTAAAAGAATTGAAACAAGCGGCTAAAAAAGCTAAAAAAGTTTATCTCGCAGCTGACCCCGACAGAGAAGGAGAAGCAATCGCTTGGCATTTAGCGAATAGCTTAGAACTTGATCAATCAGACGATCTGCGGGTCGTTTTTAATGAAATCACGAAAGATGCTGTTAAGGAATCTTTTAAACATCCGCGTAAGATTGATATGGATCTTGTTGATGCCCAGCAAGCTCGGCGTGTACTTGACAGACTTGTAGGTTACAACATCAGCCCCATTCTTTGGAAAAAAATTAAAAAAGGTTTGAGTGCAGGACGTGTACAGTCGATTGCACTTCGTTTGATTATTGATCGTGAAAAAGAAATCAATAACTTTAAACCTGAGGAATACTGGACGATTGATGGCAACTTCAAAAAGGGTCGTAAGGCTTTTCAAGCTAATTTTTATGGCGTAGATGGCAAAAAGAAAAAATTACAAAATGCTGCAGATGTTAAAGAAGTTATGGCCAAAATCAAAGGTAAAGAATATGAAGTGGTAGAAGTTACGAAAAAAGAACGGCTTCGTAATCCAGCTGCACCATTCACAACTTCTTCGCTTCAACAAGAAGCTGCGCGTAAACTGAACTTTAGAACGCGTAAAACAATGATGCTTGCGCAACAACTTTATGAAGGAATAAAACTGGGGAGACAAGGAACGGTTGGTTTAATTACCTATATGCGTACGGACTCAACTCGAATTTCCGACACAGCAACAAATGAAGCTTACAACTATATTGAAGAAAATTATGGGACTGATTTTGCACGCAAGAAAAAGCGGCAAGATAAGAATCAAAAGGGTTCACAAGATGCCCATGAAGCGATTCGGCCAACGAGTGTTTTACGTTCACCACAAGAAATGAAAGAATACTTAAGTCGCGATCAACTTCGACTTTATCGTTTGATTTGGGAACGCTTTGTTGCAAGCCAGATGACACCTGCTGTTCTTGATACGATGCGTGTGGATATGGAAAATAACGGGGTTCGCTTCCGAGCAAATGGTTCGAAAATCAAATTTGCTGGTTTCATGAAAGTTTATGTTGAAAGTAACGACGATAATAAAGAAGAAAAAGAAAACATTTTACCAGAGTTAAAACAAGGCGATAAAGTGACCTCGGAGTCGCTTGAACAGCGTCAACATTTCACACAGCCACCTCCACGCTATACAGAAGCGAGACTTGTGCGGACACTTGAAGAGATTGGTGTGGGTAGACCTTCTACTTATTCACCAACGATTGATACCATTCAACGTCGTAATTACGTTTCACTAACTAATAAACGTTTTGCGCCAACTGAACTGGGAGAAATCGTCAACGAAATGATCGCTGAATACTTCCCGGAAATTTTAGATGTTAGCTTTACGGCGGACATGGAAAACGATCTGGATGAGATTGAACATGGGAAAATGCAATGGATCAAAGTAATTGATGAGTTTTATAAGCAATTTGAACCGCATGTGAAACGCGCGGATGAAGAAATGGAAAAAATTGAAATTAAAGATGAGCCTGCAGGGATTGATTGTGATGTTTGTGGTGCTCCTATGGTATATAAAATGGGAAAATACGGGAAGTTCTTAGCTTGCAGTCGTTTTCCTGAATGTCGCAACACAAAGGCGATTGTAAAAGAAATTGGCGTTACTTGTCCGAAATGTCGTGAAGGGCAAGTTATCGAAAGAAAAAGCAAGAAAAACC
The DNA here is from genome assembly GCF_011800755.1 of Listeria valentina. Taxonomy (GTDB): domain Bacteria; phylum Bacillota; class Bacilli; order Lactobacillales; family Listeriaceae; genus Listeria; species Listeria valentina. The sequence goes on along the minus strand of NZ_JAATJW010000001.1, from coordinate 105,215 downwards.
GTATTTTTTATGGCTGTAATCGGTACCCAGATTGTGATTATGTATCTTGGGATAAACCGGTTGAACGTCCTTGTCCGAAATGTGGTGAGCACGCACTTGTTGAGAAGAAATTGAAAAAAGGTGTTCAAGTGCAGTGTACGAACTGTGATTACAAAGAAGAAGCACAAAAATAAGTTGGAAGTCGTTTTGAAGGAGGAAGGTTAGTTGGAGAAAACAGTCAATGTAATTGGAGCAGGACTAGCAGGAAGTGAAGCTGCTTGGCAATTAGCAAAGCGTGGCATAAAGGTACATTTGTACGAAATGCGCCCTGTTAAGCAAACCCCTGCGCATCACACCGATAAATTTGCCGAGCTAGTTTGTACGAACTCACTTCGTGCAAATGGCTTAACAAATGCTGTTGGTGTGATCAAAGAAGAAATGCGAATGCTCGATTCGATTATTATCAAAGCAGCTGACCTTGCTTCTGTCCCTGCGGGAGGAGCGCTTGCGGTTGATCGCCATGAATTTTCTGGATATGTAACGGAACAAGTGAAAAATCATCCGCTTGTTACAGTCTTTAACGAAGAAGTAACAGAAATTCCAGAAGGTCCAACGATTATTGCTACTGGACCGCTCACAAGTGAGGCTTTGGCTGAAGAAATTCGCAAAGTGACCGGAGAAGATTATCTGTATTTTTACGATGCAGCAGCACCAATCATCGAAAAAGATAGCATTGACATGGATAAAGTTTATTTGAAATCGCGTTATGACAAAGGGGAAGCAGCTTATCTCAACTGTCCAATGACACAAGAGGAGTTTACTGCCTTCTATGAAGCTTTGATCAGTGCGGAAACAGCTGAATTAAAAAGCTTTGAAAAAGAAATTTTCTTTGAAGGCTGTATGCCGATTGAAGTGATGGCAAAACGGGGAATCAAAACCATGTTGTTTGGTCCTCTTAAACCAGTCGGATTGGAAGATCCGAAAACAGGCAAGCGTCCTTATGCGGTACTCCAACTTCGTCAAGATGATGCAGCTGGGACGCTCTACAATATGGTAGGTTTCCAAACGCATTTAAAATGGGGCGAACAAAAACGTGTTTTCCAAATGATTCCTGGTTTAGAGAATGCTGAAATCATTCGTTATGGTGTGATGCACCGAAACACCTTTATCAATTCCCCAAAGGCGATGCAAAATACGTATCAACTAAAAACGCGAAAAGATTTGTTCTTTGCCGGTCAAATGACAGGCGTAGAAGGCTACGTGGAATCAGCTGCTAGCGGTCTTGCTGCTGGAATTAATGCAGCACGTTTTGTTTCAGGAGAAGAGCCAGTTGTATTTCCAAGAGAAAGTGCGATAGGCAGCATGGCGAGTTATATCACTTCGACGAATACGAAAACTTTCCAACCAATGAACGTCAACTTTGGATTGTTCCTGGAACTTCCTGAAAAAATCCGTGCAAAACAAGAACGAAATGCTAAATTAGCTGAAAGAGCATTAGAGGCTATAAAAAGTGTTGCAGAAGAATTGTAAAACGACTATAATGGATAAGGGCTAGTCTGCTTCTGCTAGCCTTTATTCTCTTTTGATTTCATTTGTTTGAATAGTCCAACTTTTATACAGTAGCTTTGACAGTTTGGCTATAGCTTTTCAAACCCTTGAATTGATGCGGATTCTAATTTAATTGGAAATGTTGTGAAAAATGCGTAAAATTATTGCAACTCGCTTTCCCTTGTGTTACGATGGAATTGTTTGAGAGGTGGATTTATCATGAAAGAAGAGCAATTTTTACCAAAGTTTATGGATTATCTTCGAGTAGAAAGAAACTATTCGGATAATACGGAAATTGCCTATTTTGAAGATATTCATGATTTTCAAACTTTTTTAAATCAACAAGCAATTGAAAGCTTCACAGAAGTAGACTATATGGTAGTCCGTTTGTATCTAACGATGTTAAATGAACGACAATTTTCACGCACGTCTGTGGCACGAAAGATTTCGAGTTTGCGCAGTTTTTATCATTTTTTGATTCGTGAGAGTGTACTTTCCGATAATCCATTTACATATGTCTCACACGCAAAAAAAGATCTTAGGCTTCCAAAGTTTTTCTACAATGAAGAAATGGAAGCTTTATTTCAGGTCGTTTATCAAAATGATGAACCGCTTACGCTTCGTGATCGCGTTATTTTAGAACTTCTTTATGGAACTGGAATACGTGTTTCTGAAGCTGCGCAAATACAGCTTTCTGACATTGATAATGCCTATCAAGCTATTTTGATAAAAGGAAAAGGAAACAAAGAAAGATATGTTCCATTTGGCTCTTTTTTGGAGGATGCACTGCAAACGTATCTAGAAAATGGCCGGAGCATTCTCTCAAACAAATATCATAAACATCATGATGCTTTACTTATAAATCATTACGCTGACCCGCTATCAACTCGCGGAATTCGCTATTGTTTAACGAAGATTATTGAAAAAGCAGCTTTAACTAGAAAAATTCATCCACATATGTTGCGACATACTTTTGCAACGGATCTTTTAAACAACGGAGCGGATATGCGTACGGTTCAAGAGCTTCTAGGCCATGCGAGTTTATCTTCTACACAAATCTATACCCATGTGACTAAAGAGCATCTTAAAACTACTTACATGAAGCATCATCCTCGGGCATGAAAAATAGGAGGTAGTTGACTAATGGAATTGCATGCAACGACAATTTTCGCTGTTAAGCATAATAGAAAAGGTGCGATGGCAGGAGACGGGCAAGTAACACTTGGTGAATCAGTGGTTATGAAACACACAGCACGAAAAGTAAGACGTTTGTTTCACGACCGTGTCATTGCTGGATTTGCTGGATCAGTTGCCGACGCATTTACATTGTTTGAAAAATTTGAAAGTAAACTAAATGAATATAATGGAAATTTAGAACGTGCAGCGGTGGAACTTGCTAAAGAGTGGCGTAGTGATAATGCGCTTCGAAAACTAGAGGCGATGTTAATTGTAATGGATGAAGAAACACTGTTACTCGTTTCCGGAACTGGGGAAGTGATTGAGCCTGATGATGGGATACTCGCGATTGGTTCTGGCGGAAATTATGCACTGGCTGCTGGTCGAGCGTTGATGCGTCATAATGGAAACGACATGGAAGCAAAAGAGATTGCTAAACATGCGCTTGAGATCGCTTCAGAAATTTGTGTTTTCACAAACGGCAATATTATCGTAGAAGAATTATAAAGAGGTGATAGAGGTGGAAAACGGAGCAACTTTAGAGTTAACGCCACGTCAAATTGTTGAAAAGCTAGATCAATATATTATTGGTCAAACGGGTGCTAAGAAATCAGTCGCCGTAGCCCTTAGAAATCGCTATCGCCGAATGATGATGGAAGAAGCGATGCGCGATGAAATCGTTCCGAAAAACATTTTAATGATCGGACCAACTGGTGTTGGGAAAACGGAAATTGCACGTCGAATTGCAAAAATAGTAAAAGCTCCTTTTACAAAAGTAGAAGCTACGAAATTTACAGAAGTCGGTTATGTTGGACGTGATGTCGAATCGATGGTTCGTGATTTAGTAGAAGTTTCTGTTCGTCTTGTAAAAGAAGAAAAAATGCAATCAGTACGTTTTAAAGCTGAAAAAAATGCTGAGAAGAAAATTATTAAATTGCTAGCACCAGCAGAAAAGAAAAAACAAACAACTTCGCAAAACCCATTTGAAGCACTCTTTCAAAACGCTTCTCGTTCGGCAGAAGAAGAAAATGAGCCCGTTGATGAAACGCTGAAGCAAAAACGGAATCAACTTGAGTATCGGCTAGAACGAGGCGAGCTAGATGATGAAATGGTGACAGTTGAAGTGACCGAACAACAAACCCCAATGTTTGACATGATGCGCGGTGGGGGAATGGATCAATTAGCAGGGATGCAGGAAGCTTTTTCCAGTCTCTTACCAAAAAATAAAAAGAAACGCCGAGTGACGGTAAAAGAAGCGAAGCAAATCTTGTTTGAGGATGAAGCTTCAAAATTAATTGATCAAGAAGAAGTAGCAGCATTAGCTGTGAGAAGAGCTGAACAGACGGGAATTATCTTTATAGATGAAATAGATAAGGTAGCGGCAAAAGAAGGCGGAAACGGCGCCCAAGTTTCACGAGAAGGCGTGCAAAGGGACATCCTTCCGATTGTTGAAGGCTCCCAAGTGGCAACGAAATACGGACTTGTTAATACAGAATTTATTTTATTTATTGCCGCTGGAGCGTTTCATATGTCTAAGCCATCTGATTTGATTCCTGAACTTCAAGGTCGCTTTCCGATTCGGATTGAACTGGATAAATTGTCGCAAGAGGACTTTGTCAAGATCTTAACTGAGCCGGATAACGCACTAATCAAGCAATATAAGGCATTACTTCGCTCAGAAGGCATTGAACTTATTTTCACCAAAGAAGCTGTTGCAAGACTCGCTGAAATTGCTTTTCAAGTTAACCAAGAAACAGACAATATTGGTGCAAGACGACTCCATACGATTCTTGAAAAACTGCTTGAAGATCTGCTTTTCGAAGCACCTGATATCAACTTAGACCAAGTAACGATCACAGAAAAATATGTGAATGAAAAGCTTGATTCGATTATGCAAAGTAAAGATTTAACTCAATTTATTTTATAAAACTTTAGGAGGAGCTAATTATGAGCTTATTAGAAAAAACAAGAAAGATTAATGCAATGTTACAAAACACGTCAGGGAAAACTGTAAACTTCAAAGAAATGGCTGATACACTGAGTGATGTTATTGAAGCCAATACTTATATTGTTAGTCGTAAAGGAAAACTTCTTGGTTATTCCGAAATTTTACCGATTGAAAATGAACGGATGAAGCAAATGCTTTCTGAACGTCAATTTCCAGAAGAGTACACACAAAGTTTATTTAATGTTAATGAAACTTCTGCAAACCTGGAAGTTTCCAGCCAATACACAGCTTTTCCAATTGAAAATAGCGATTTATTTACAAAAGGCTTAACGACAATTGTTCCTGTTGTTGGTGGCGGAGAACGTCTTGGAACTTTGATTTTGTCCCGTATGGAAAGCAACTTTACAGATGATGATCTTTTACTTGCTGAATACGGAAGTACAGTAGTGGGTATGGAAATCCTTCACGAAAAAGCAGAAGAAATCGAAGAAGAAGCGCGTAGCCGTGCGGTTGTACAAATGGCGATTAGCTCGCTTTCATACAGTGAACTGGAAGCAATTGAACATATCTTTGATGAATTAAATGGAAAAGAAGGTTTGCTAGTTGCTTCTAAAATTGCTGACCGTGTCGGAATTACTCGTTCTGTCATCGTCAATGCACTTCGTAAATTAGAAAGTGCCGGCGTTATTGATTCACGTTCACTTGGAATGAAAGGGACATTCATTCGTGTCTTAAATGACAAATTCTTAGTTGAACTTGAAAAGCTAAAAAATAACTAAATGTAAAATATCGGCCTCTTGTTTTTTAGAATTGCTTCTGGTAATTAGAAAACAAGAGGCTTTTTATTATACTTAGATTTCTTTTTTTAGTGATAATTTGCTAAAATAGAGAAGGATACTGTTTTTTGGAGGGACGATTGGATGTCATACACAGAAACCAAAATAGAAGTTCGTTACGCAGAAACGGATCAAATGGGCGTTGTTTACCACGCGAATTACCTCGTATGGATGGAGCTCGCGCGAAATCACTTTATCGAAGAAAGCTTAGGACTCCGCTACTACGACATGGAACAGCGCGGCTTTTTATCACCGGTGATTGACGTTTCGGTTCATTACGGAAAACCACTGCGTTACGGGCAAGAAGCAATAGTTAAGACTTGGTTAGTCGCTTACGACGGATTACGCGTCACATACGGCTATGAAATTCGTTATGCAGATAGTGGCGAAATTGCCATTACCGGAGAAACAAAACATGTTTGTGTCACTAAAGAAGATTTTAAACCGGTTGCGCTAAAGCGAGAATTAAAAGATTGGCATGAAAAATACTTGCAAGCACTCGAGGAAGGGTGAGCGAGATGGCCTTTGGGGTAAAGCGTGATGAATTAATGGCGTTTAAAAAAAAGGCAGAACGAGGCGAAATTGCACTTTTAACGCATTACTGGATTGATGAACGGTTCCCAAATTCTAAAACAGTTACAAAAGCGGCGAGCGCTGATGTTGAGGCCTTAAAAAAATGGGGACGAAGCTATCACTTGCCAGAAAACTATATTGATTATGGACATAAGAATTTACCGCATTATGATTTATTTGGAGATATTCAACTAGAAATTCTAGAAAAAGAAGGAAAATGGGATCAAATTGAACGATTTCATTTGAAGGGAGACAAGGAATGATTAAATTAGAAAATGAGGCGCTACTGGTTGAGTTAACCGAGCAAGGAGCAGAACTCACGAAGATTTATCACAAGAAAACGGAGCTTGATTACTTGTGGGATGCCGATCAAGCGTTTTGGGGGAGACACGCTCCTATTTTATTTCCAACAGTAGGTCGCTTAGTGGATGATACATACTACGTAGATGGTGAGGCATTTCATTTAACGCAACATGGCTTTGCGCGAGATAAAGTGTTTACCGTAGTCAAATTAGTTGAAAATCAAGTTGTTCTTGAGTTGCTCGCTGATGACAAATCAAAAATTATCTACCCTTTTTCGTTTCGCTTAAGAGTCACTTATACTTTACTTGATGATCAAATCCGAGTGGAATATCAAGTTGAGAATACAGATAATCGTCGCATTTATTTTTCAATTGGGGCACACCCTGCCTTTAACGTTCCACTTACTGAAGGAACAAAATTTGAAGATTACTATCTTGACTTTGGTCAAAAAGAAAAACTGGATACGCTTTTACTTGAAGGCCCGTATCGTAGCGGAGAGTTGAAAGCTCTCTCTACTGAAAAAACGGATACGCTCGATTTAGATTATTCTTTATTTGAAAATGATGCCTTGATTTTTGAGGGGCTAAGCGGGAATGAAATCGCGATTCGCTCGAAAAAACATCCTCATTTTGTTAAAGTCTCCTTCCCACATTTTCCTTTTGTAGGCATCTGGACACCAGGGAATGACGCACCATTTTTATGTATTGAACCATGGTTTGGAATTGCAGATGGCGTTGGGAATTCCGTTGAGCTTCGAGATAAAGCAGGCATCGAGCAGCTTGATCCAGAAGCCATTTTCACGTCTGAATATCGCATTCAAATTGGATAAAAAAAGGAATTCAGCGTACAATGAGTACGCTGAATTCCTTCGCTTTACATCCAAGTGATTTTAGGTTCCTCACCATTTCGAATTCGATTAATATTGGCACGGTGTCGCCAAATGATAAATAGGGCTAAGCAAGTGATGAGCACAATTAAAATTAGATCGCCCATAAAAAGAGAGATTATAAATGCGGCCACAGCTGCAACCATCGAACTTAATGATACATATTTGCTGATTTTCAGCGTTAAAAGAAAAACAAGAATCGCTGCGATGAATAAAAGCGGTGCATAAGCAAGGACGACCCCTGCCGACGTGGCAACAGCTTTACCACCTCTGAAGCCAGCAAAGATGGGAAAACTATGCCCAATGATTGCAAAAACCCCCACGAGTAGCATAAAATGTCCATCAAGTTGCGGTAAAAAGAAGAAAGGAAGAAGCGTTGCAAGCGATCCTTTTAAAATGTCAAGGACAGTCACAACAGAGCCTGCCTTTACGCCAAGAACGCGAAACGAGTTTGTCGCGCCTAAATTTCCGCTACCAAATTCGCGAATGTCTTTTTTGTAAAATATTTTCCCGATCCAAAGACCGGATGGAATCGATCCAATGATGTATGCAGCAAGGCACAATAAAACCAATTTGGCAATCATATTAAAACCCCTTTTGTAACGGTATTTTCTGTTATGAATTATAGCATAGTTTACGCATAAATGGTGAAAAAGCGTGGAATTTGGTTTCTCTTTTTAGTCAACTCTTGGCTAGTGGCTTTACAATGAGGAGTTTAAACGATAAAATAGTATTTTGAATGAAACGTTAAACAACGAACGAACTTCTTGTTAGAACGAAAGGAGTAAATGGCGTGCAAAATCCGAGTAAACAACAAATTGATACAATTCTAAAATCTGCTAAAACGATTGCAGTTGTTGGTTTGAGTGATAAACCAGAACGAACGAGTTACCAAGTTGCAAAAGTCATGCAGGAAGCGGGGTACCGAATAATTCCCGTCAATCCGAATGCGTCAGAAATTCTTTCGGAGAAAACGGTAGCGAGCCTTGACGAAATTGACGAGCATGTAGATATTGTCAACGTTTTCAGGCGTTCTGAGTTTTTGCCAGAAGTTGCACGCGATTTTCTAAAAATGGATGCTGATGTTTTCTGGGCACAACTGGGCCTTTTTAACGAGGAAGCCTATGAGCTTTTAAAAGATAGCCATCCCGTAATCATGGATAAGTGTATCAAAGTGGCTTACCGCGAAATGGAACATTAACAGGTGAACAGGTTCTTTCCGGGCCTGTTTTTTCACGGCTTTCTAGAGCAGCTTAAGAAAATACGACTTACTTGGAATTGAAAGGAGTTATGGATAGATGAAAAAAAGTGAATACAATGATGATTCTATTCAGGTGTTAGAAGGACTGGAAGCAGTTCGAAAAAGACCTGCCATGTATATCGGCTCAACCGACGTACGCGGACTTCATCATTTAGTATATGAAATTGTCGATAATTCGGTCGACGAAGCTTTAAATGGATATGGAAAAGAAATCAAAGTTATTTTACATGAAGATGGTAGTGTCAGTGTAACAGACCACGGTCGGGGAATGCCAATCGGTATGCATAAAACGGGGAAATCAACTGTCGAAGTCATTTTGACCGTTCTTCATGCTGGTGGTAAATTTGGCCAAGAAGGCGGCTATAAAACAAGTGGTGGATTGCACGGTGTGGGTTCATCGGTTGTTAATGCGCTTTCAGAATGGCTAACAGTCACGATTCACCGGGATCAAGCTGTTTATGAACAACGCTTTGAACATGGCGGGAAACCGGCCAGCAAGCTCACTAAAATCGGCAAGGCAAAAGATACAGGAACGACACTCCGGTTTAAGCCCGATCCAGAGATTTTCCCAGTTACATCGTTTAACTATGAAGTCTTGTCAGAACGTCTGCGCGAATCCGCGTTCTTGCTTAAAGGTTTACGTATTGAACTGATTGACGAACGTGTTGGCATGGGCGAAGTGTTTTATTTTGAAGAAGGCGTTAAAAACTTTGTTGAGTATATCAACGAAGGAAAAGACGTTTTACATCCAGTTGTAGCTTTTGAAGGCGAAAGCAATGATATCGAAATCGAAATGGCTTTTCAGTTCAATGACGGCTACTCGGAAACCGTTCTTAGCTTTGTTAACAACGTCCGCACCCCTAATGCAGGGACGCACGAAGCAGGAATGCGCTCAGCTATGACACGTGTGTTTAATGAATATGCCAAACGTGTTGGGCTGTTAAAAGAAAAAGATAAAAATCTTGAAGGAAGCGATATTCGTGAAGGCTTAGCTGCTGTTTTGTCTGTTCGCGTACCAGAACGCATGCTTCAATTTGAAGGACAAACGAAAGAAAAATTAGGAACGACCGAAGCCCGTGCGGCAACGGATGCTGTGGTTGCGGAGCATATTGCTTATTTTCTTGCAGAAAATCCTGATACAAGCAGTTTGCTCATTAAAAAAGCAATCAAAGCGCGTGAAGCACGTGAAGCCGCTCGAAAAGCGCGTGAAGAGACACGGAATGGCAAGAAGCGGAAACGTTCAGAAACACTTCTTTCTGGGAAATTGACGCCCGCACAATCGCGTAATGCAAGTCGGAACGAACTTTACTTGGTGGAGGGGGATTCGGCCGGTGGTTCGGCTAAGCAAGGTCGAGATCGGCATTTTCAAGCGATTTTGCCACTTCGAGGAAAAGTGATTAACGCCGAAAAAGCGAAACTTCAAGATATCTTGAAAAATGAAGAAATCAATACCATTATTCATACAGTAGGCGCTGGTGTTGGACCAGAATTTGAAGTCGATGATTGCAATTACGATAAAGTGATCATTATGACGGATGCGGATACGGACGGAGCGCACATTCAAGTGCTGCTCTTAACTTTCTTCTACCGGTATATGAGGCCGCTTGTTGAAGCTGGGAAAGTGTATATTGCTTTACCTCCACTTTACAAAGTGAGTAAGGGCAGCGGTAAAAAAGAAGTAATTGAATATGCTTGGACGGATGACGAACTAGATGGAGCTATCCAAAAAATTGGGAAAGGCTACATGATCCAACGCTACAAAGGTCTTGGGGAAATGAATGCCGATCAACTTTGGGAAACAACTATGAATCCAGAAACGCGGACTTTGATTCGTGTTCGGATGGAAGATGTGGCAAGAGCTGAACGCCGCGTTGCAACCCTTATGGGAGACAAAGTAGAACCGCGCCGGAAGTGGATTGAATCTCACGTGGAATTTAGCTTGGAAGATGATTCCAATATCCTAGATAACGAAAATATGGTAGAGGGGGCGGATGAATCTTGAGTAATACACCTGGACAACAAATTCAAGATTTAGCGCTTGAAGAGGTAATGGGCGACCGTTTTGGACGCTATAGTAAATACATTATTCAAGAACGTGCGCTTCCAGATGCGCGTGATGGCCTGAAACCCGTTCAAAGACGGATTTTATTCGCGATGAATGAAGAGGGCAATACAGCTGAAAAAGGATTTCGTAAGTCGGCCAAAACGGTCGGAAACGTAATCGGGAATTACCATCCGCATGGGGATACGTCTGTTTATGATGCGATGGTTCGGATGAGTCAAGACTGGAAAGTGCGCAATGTGCTGATTGAAATGCACGGAAATAACGGGAGTGTGGATGGAGATCCGGCTGCTGCGATGCGTTATACGGAAGCAAGGCTTGCTCCGATTGCTGCGGAACTTTTACGTGATATTGAGAAGGAAACGGTTGATTTTGTACCGAACTTTGATGATACATCAAGCGAACCAACTGTGCTTCCAGCTCGCTTTCCTAATTTGCTAGTTAATGGCTCGACTGGGATTTCTGCTGGTTATGCGACAGATATTCCGCCGCATAATCTGAGCGAAATCATTGATGCGGTCATTAAACGACTTGATGCTCCTGATTGTGATCTTTCGGCGTTGCTTAAAATCGTGAAAGGCCCGGATTTCCCAACTGGTGGGATTATCCAAGGTGCTGATGGCATCCGGAAAGCTTATGAAACCGGGAAAGGTCGCGTTGTCGTTCGTTCAAAAACAGCAATTGAAGATATCCGTGGGGGTAGAAAGCAAATTTCGGTTTATGAAATTCCGTATGAAGTGAATAAAGCAAATCTTGTCAAACGGATTGATGAACTAAGACTGGATAAAAAAATTGAAGGGATTTCAGAAGTTCGTGATGAAACAGACCGGACGGGCTTAAGAATTGCAATTGAACTGAAAAAAGAAGCCAATGCAGAAGGTGTCTTGAATTACTTATTCAAAAATACGGATCTGCAAGTGAGCTATAATTTCAACATGGTAGCCATTTTCAATAAGCGACCTGTTTTGATGGGGCTAATTGGGTTGCTAGACGCTTATATTGCGCATCAAAAAGAAATTATCACAAAGCGTTCGGAGTTTGATATTCGGAAAGCACGTGCGCGTGAGCATATCTTAGCTGGGCTGATAAAAGCTCTCTCGATTCTTGATGAAGTCATTCGCTTGATTCGTGAATCGAAAGATAAGCGTGATGCAAAACTAAATTTACAAGATCGCTATGATTTTAGTGAAAAGCAAGCAGAAGCGATTGTTTCGTTACAACTTTATCGTTTAACTAATACAGATATTACAGAACTGAAAGAAGAAGCGAAGGAATTGCAAGAAAAAATCAGTCGCCTAGAGAAAATTTTACAGAATCCAAGCGAACTTATCGCTGTTTTAAAAGATGAGCTAAAAGAAATCAAGAAGAAATATAAAACAGCTCGCTTGACTGAAATCCAAGCTGAAATTGAAGAAATTAAAATTGATACAGAAGTGCTTGTCGCAAGTGAAGATGTGGTTGTTTCGGTGACGAAAGAAGGCTATGTCAAACGTACGAGTATGCGTTCTTATAGCGCTTCAAATGGTCAAGATTTGGCGATGAAGGATTTAGATCACCCGATTTTTATCGAAAAACTGAATACGATGGACTCGCTTCTAATGTTTACAAGTCGCGGAAACTTCATTTATCGACCGGTGCATGAGCTTCCAGAAATGCGCTGGAAAAACTTGGGTGACCATATTAGTCACTTAGCAGGTGATTTAGCTCAAGGAGAAGAAATTATTGCTGCAAAAGGCATTTCGAAATTCGACGATGCGCATTACTTCCTGTTTGTGACGCGAAATGGGATGATCAAAACCTCGCTTATTTCAAATTACAAGCCGCAGCGCTACTCTAAATCCATGATGGCGATTAAACTCAAAGCGGACGATGAGCTTTTAAGCGTTGATGTGATCGATCAGTCAGAAGATGTGTTCCTTGCAAGCAAATTTGGTTATGGCTTACGTTATGCTGTCAGCGAAGTACCTGATTCTGGCACAAGAACGGCGGGTGTCAAGGCGATCAATTTGAAGAGCGGTGACGAGGTAAGTGGAGCCGTTGTTATTCCAAAAGAGGAGACGAAAAAACTCTTCTTGCTTACGCAGCGTGGCTCACTGAAAAAAATGAAGCTTGCTGAATTTGAACCAATTTCACGTGCTAAGCGTGGTTTGATTATGCTTCGCGAATTGAAAAACAGCCCGCATCGCGTTTTCGATGTTTTCCTTGCGGCCGATGATGAATTGTTGATGATTGAAACGGATAAGGAACAGTTTGTCGAAGTCGAGCTGAAAAATGTGCGGACGGCTGATCGCTATTCGAATGGCTCGTTTGTTGTCGATGAGGCACTGGAAGGGAAACCAGCCGATGCTTGGTTAGAGATTCCTGAGATTAAAGAAGAACCTAGTGAAACAAATTCGTAACAGCTAAAAATCAGCTATTCTAGCAAAAGATTGTGGAGAGGAGCTTTTTTATGAGTGAAAAAATGAATGTAGAAAGTTTTAATTTAGATCACACGAAGGTGAAGGCGCCCTACGTGAGGCTTGCTGGGGTGAAAAAGGGTCTCAACGGAGATGAAATTTATAAATATGACGTGCGTTTCAAGCAACCCAACAAAGCGCATATGGAAATGCCGGCACTTCATTCACTTGAGCATTTGATGGCAGAGCTTTCGAGGAACCACTCGGATAAAGTGGTAGATATTAGTCCGATGGGATGTCAGACAGGATTTTACGTTTCCATGATTAATCATGACAATTATGAGGACTTTCTCCGAATTTTAGAAGCGACACTTAAGGACTGTCTTGTGCAAAATGAAGTACCAGCATGTAATGAAGTGCAGTGCGGATTTGCGGCAAGTCATAGTTTAGAAGGTGCAAAAGAACTAGCCCGTGAATTTTTAGATGAACGAGAAAATTGGCAGCATATCTTTGCGTAAAAAAACGCTTTTCCAGCAACGAGCTGGAAAAGCGTTTTTTATTTTTTGATTGTTTGCATGAGCAAATTCACATAAGCTTGCGCGCCTTCTTTTTTCAAATGTACACCGTCTGGTTCAAAGTAGCTGCTGTTGACTTTAGCAAGCGAGTACCAATTGACGACAGTTAAATTTGGATAATTTTCAGCTGCAGCATTAATCGCTGCATTAACTTCTTGTTCCCAACCACGTGGAACACGAGAGTTTACAAAGTAGATATTTGCCTGATCGAACTGATCTAATAAACGATTTAATTGTTTTTCAGTAAATGGTCCATTGGTTCCAAGCTCGATAATTACTGCGCTATCACTCGTGTTATATTTTTTATAACTTGATGCAAGGTCGATCGCATCAGATAATTGTCTACCAATTTTTCCGTCAATTGTTACATTTGGAACGGTTTCTTTTAAATAGGGTTCAATGTCAATCATAATCGAATCGCCTAGAGCTAGTGTTTGCTTATAAGGATAAGGCTGCTCTTTTTTTGGAGGGACAGTTGCTTGATTAGGTTTGTTTTCTGGTTTGTTTTGCTGCGCTCCATTATTGGATGTTTCCGATTTGTTTTTTGTATCTTGTTTTTCCTTCTTCGGAGGGACTTTTGTTTGCTCGCCATGATTGGAACTTTTCACTTCTGTTTTTTTCGTTTCGGCTTTTGTTTCGGTAGATAAAATGCCAGTCATTCCGAGTGCAAAAGTGCCGATTGAGAGGACGAGGACGAAAATGGATGCCCAAAGTCCAACGGGTTTATTTTTAAAGACAAAATAATTTTTGTAGCGGAATGAACGAATAAAATTGAAAAAGCCATGTTTGCGAATAGGCGTTTCCAAATAACGATACGAAAGTTCAGCAATAATGAAAGTTGCTGCAACTTGTAAGATCGGTCGAATGATACTTAGTTGGCCGATTTCAGTTACAGGCGTAGTGAGCGTAATAATGGGATAGTGCCATAAGTATATACCGTAAGAACGTGTTCCGATCCAGCGAAGTGGCTTAAGACTAAATACACGGCTTAAGTAACAAGATGGATGCGAAATCGTTGCTATCATCACTACTCCGAGAAGAGCGACTAAAAAGAGGCCGCCACGATAGAGAAAAGTTTGATATTCATTTAAAGCATAAACAAAGACAAAGAATAAGATAACGCTGATAGTTCCTGCAATATTCAGTGTGAGCCGACTTTTAGCCGGTATTTTAGGACTGAGTCGATTGAAAGGCCATAAAAAAGCAAGGGCACAACCACTGAGTAAATCAAATAAGCGAGTGTCGGTGCCATAGTAGACGCGGCTTGGATCGCTACCAGGTGTGTAAAGAATACCCATTAAGATCGCAGATAGCAGGGCAAGGATAATAATAGTTCGTAATAGCCATTTTGGATTCTTGATGAAACGGAGGAATCCATATAGGAAAAGCGGCCAGATTAAATAGAATTGCTCTTCAATCGCAAGAGACCACAAGTTTTTCAGTGGGGAGGGAACTCCGAATGAATCAAAATAAGAAACATTGTGGAAGATAAACCACCAATTGCTCACATAGAAAAAAGAAGCAATGCTATCTCCGCGAAGGTTATGCAGTAAATCACGATTGAATAGAACTGCAAAAATAACAACGCAGATGATCATAAAATAAGCGGCCGGAAATAATCGTCGAAAGCGTCTAAGCCAGAATTGTTTCAAATCAATGGTATTTTTAGTTTCCCATTGTGTCAGCAAAATATTTGTAATTAAATAACCAGATAATACGAAAAATATGTCAACGCCAATAAAACCACCCTTGGCCCAAGAAAAATTCAAATGGTAAGCAATGACTGCTAGAACGGCCAATGCGCGAAGCCCGTCAATACTCGGCACGTATTTCCTACTGTAACGAGCAGTTCTTTTCAAAATAACATCTCCCAATCCAGTAATTTCAAATTAAGTAATTTTTAAGTCACAATCAATAATACCACAGAAGCGGGATACTGTAACGGATAAAGGTGTTATTTTTAACATTTTGAGACCTTAGATATAAAAAAGGAAAATCCACCTAAAATAAAGCGCTTTTAAACATTGCATTTGGGTTGTTTATTGCTATTCCGCGCCTTTTGCTAGTTCCATTTTACTATAAAATTTTACAGAAGATTTTTTCTAAGACAAAATACTTTCTCTTTCTTGGAAAATTGGTTATAATGGGTACAAGTTAATAGTTAAATTGTCTATTTGAGATTAGAGAGACTGCAAGCGACGAGTAATTCGTCTGTTTTGTGGTCTCTTTTTTTCTGTTCGCGTAAGCTTTACTTTGTTTTTGCGTTTCAAAAGGAGCATTTGGTGGAAAAAGGCGAATAGATCAGTAGATGCGTTAACAAGATATGAAGGGGGAAAAAACATGGTACAATTATTTTCAGCTTTTGACAGAGAAACGATCGAAAGAAAAATGCAAGATGAGAAATTTGATGTTGTAATCATCGGCGGAGGCATTACAGGAGCAGGGATCGCATTAGACGCCGTTTCACGTGGAATGACAGTTGCTCTTGTTGAGATGAATGACTTTGCTAGCGGAACATCAAGCCGTTCTACAAAGCTTGTACATGGCGGTTTGCGCTATCTACAACAGTTTGAAGTAAAAGAAGTTGCAGAACTTGGGAAAGAACGAGCGATCGTGTATGAAAATGGACCTCACGTCACGACTCCAGAATGGATGATGCTTCCATTCCATAAAGGCGGAAATATGGGGAAACTCACGGCTTCTGCTGGTATTCGGCTTTATGACTACTTAGCAGGTGTAAAAAAAAGCGAGCGACGTAAAATTTTGTCGAAAGCAGAAACGCTTTCTAAAAATCCGTTTGTAAAAAAAGATGGTTTGAAAGGATCCGGTTATTATGTAGAATATCGGACTGACGACGCGCGACTAACGATTGAAGTGATGAAAAAAGCTGTAGAGCTCGGTGCAAAAGCAATTAATTATACGAAAGCTGAACAATTTATTTATGATGATAAACGCCAAGTTTCTGGCGTGACGGTGACAGACCGACTTTCTGGAAAAGTGTATGATATTTATGGACATCGTGTGATTAATGCTGCCGGCCCATGGGTAGATAAAGTTCGTAAGCTTGACTATTCGCACAACAATAAACATTTGCGTTTAACTAAAGGGATTCACTTAGTTATTGATAAGAAAAAATTCCCAATGGAACAAGCTGTTTATTTTGATACACCAGACGGACGAATGGTGTTTGCGATTCCACGTGATAAAAAGGTATATGTCGGAACAACGGACACTTTTTATGATGAATCGCCAATCAATCCAAAAGCACTTGAATCCGATCACAATTATGTCATTAAAGCCATCAACTATATGTTCCCAGATGTACATGTGACGGAAAAAGATGTAGAATCGAGCTGGGCAGGTGTTAGACCGCTTATCTATGAAGAAGGAAAGGACCCATCTGAAATTTCTCGGAAGGATGAAGTTTGGTTTTCGGATAGCGGCTTGATCACAATGGCTGGTGGTAAATTGACAGGTTACCGGAAAATGGCTGAAAAACTTCTGGATGATATTTCGAAAGACTTAAGTAAAGAAACTGGGAAAACATTCAAAGCGGTGCAAACGAAACATTTACCAATTTCTGGCGGAGATATCGGTGGCTCAGAAAACTTGGAAAGCTTTATTGACAAGAAAGCTAAAGAAGCAATTAACCGTTTTGGATGGTCACTTGAAGAAGCGCGTGAAGTGGTAAAACGATTTGGAACAAATATCGACCAACTGTTTACTTATGCGCAAGAACATAAGGAAAAAGGAATGGATACACTACCAAATAGTTTATATGCTGAGCTGCACTACTCGATTTATCATGAATCGGTCATCGATCCAGTTGATTTCTTACTCAGAAGAACCGGCTATTTACTTTTCGATATGCCTTATCTACTAGAATGGAAAGACGAAGTATTTGAAGAAATGAATCGGTTATTCCATTGGGACGAGAAAACACGAGAAAAATTACAAGCAGAATTAGATACACAAATTAAAGATGCTCGTGAACCCGCAGATTGGCATGACCGAAAAAGCAAATAAATGACAAAAGACATAGAAAAGCGCGAGCACGTTCCCAAGTTGAATGAGGAACGTGCTTTTGCGTTAGACAAGCATTGTTAGGCAAAAAAGAGTTCCCAAGCCGTCGTTTTCATGATAAATTAGTAGTAGACGAAAAGGAGGTTTTTTCGTTTGGCTAAAATACCAGTCATTGTTCTTGTCGGTCCGACTGCTGTTGGAAAAACCGAACTGAGTGTATCACTTGCTGAAAATTGGCAAGGGGAGATCATTAGCGGTGATTCTATGCAAGTTTATAAGGGGCTTGATATCGGAACAGCCAAAATTACGGAAAACGAAATGCGTGGGATTCCTCATTATCTGATTGATGTTGTACAATCAAATGAATCTTTTTCAGCTTCAGCATTTCAAGATGAAACAAAAAAGAGAATTCGAATGATTCATTCAAAAGGCAAACTTCCTTTTGTCGTAGGTGGAACTGGCCTTTACATTCAATCGGTTTTTTACAATTATTCTTTTGGAAAAGCCTCTGAAGATCCTGAGTACCGGGCTCGGTTAGAAGAAATGGATGCGTCTAAGCTCCATAACTTATTGCTTGAGAAAGATCCGAAAAGTGCTGAGCAGATTCATTTGAATAATAAACGACGTGTAATTCGGGCGCTTGAAGTGATGGAACTCACTGGGAAACCTTTTAGTGAGTATCAAGTAGAAACGGAGCTGTCGGATGAATTTGAGCCTCTCTTTTTGGGACTTGAATTAGAGCGTTCTGTGCTTTACGACCGAATTAATCAACGTGTGGATCTGATGATGGACGCAGGATTAATCGAAGAAGCAAAAGCGTTATATGATCTGTCTTTGGGCGATGTACCTGCCACACGTGGGATCGGCTATAAAGAATTGTTTCAATATTTTGATGGAGAGCTTTCAAAAGAGGATGCGGCCGAATTGATCAAGAAAAATTCACGCCGTTTTGCAAAAAGGCAGATGACTTGGTTTAGGAACCGAATGAAGATTCACTGGATTCATGCACTAGAAGAATCAACTGAAAGACAAGCAAACGCTTGTATTAGTCGATTTTTAAAAGCAAATCTGTTTGATTCTTATAAATGAGGGTATAATTTTTAGAAATAGAAGACAATGTTCTTCTAGCAATCCTTTTTGTGTGATTGATTTTAAAGAGAGATAGGAGAGAGAAACATGAGCAAAGGTGGACAAGCGTTACAAGATCAATATTTAAATCAACTTCGTAAGGAGAAAATTCTAGCTACGGTATTCTTAACAAACGGCTTCCAACTACGTGGACGTGTCGTAAGCTTTGATAATTTTACGGTGCTTCTTGATGTTGAGGGCAAACAACAACTCGTTTTCAAACATGCGATTTCAACATTTTCGCCACAAAAAAACGTAACCCTTAGCCAAGAAGATTAAAAAATAAAGCTTAAAAGGCAGGTTTCTCCTGCCTTTTTTTGTGTTGAATCACAGAAAAAGCGAGAAAGGAAAACGAATGAACGAAAAAGTGAGAAAGCTAAAGCAACAAGCTGAAGAAATGATTCAAGAATGGAATGAAGAAACGGACCAAATTGCAGAAGAAAATCAAGCTAAAGTTCTCGCTGCATTTCGAGACAATAAAGTGAGCGATTTTCATTTTAATCCATCAACAGGTTATGGTTACGATGATGAAGGGCGCGATACACTTGAACGCGTTTATCGCTCCGTTTTTCATGCGGAAGCAGCGATTGTGCGTCCGCAGTTAATTTCAGGAACACATGCAATCAGTACAGCGCTATTTGGGGTGCTTCGCCCGGGTGATGAACTAATCTATATAACAGGGGCACCATACGACACATTAGAAGAAATTGTTGGTGTTCGCGGACAAACAGGAAATGGTTCGCTACGTGACTTCAACATTCATTATGAAGCGATCCTGCTTTCTAATAATCAAGTGGACTGGCAAATGGTGAAGCAAAAAATGTCGAATAAGACAAAAATGATCGGGATCCAGCGTTCGAAAGGCTATGCAGAGCGTGATTCTTTTTCAGTTGCTGAAATTGAGGAGATGATTCGTTTTGTGAAATCCCTTTATCCAGATGTGATTGTCTTTGTCGACAATTGCTACGGAGAGTTTGTAGAACCACTTGAGCCAACAGATGTTGGGGCTGATTTAATTGCAGGCTCTTTGATTAAAAATCCGGGAGGTGGACTTGCGAAAATTGGTGGTTACTTAGCCGGAAGGCAAGATTTGATTGATCTTTGTGGATACAGGTTAACAACCCCTGGTATTGGACTTGAAGCTGGGGCATCGCTTTATAGCCTGCTTGAAATGTATCAAGGTTTCTTTTTAGCTCCACATGTTGTTGCACAGGCCGTAAAAGGAGCACGCTTTACAGCTGCGCTTCTTGAACTTTGTGGAATTGAAACAAAGCCGAAATGGAATGTAAAACGAACGGATTTAATCCAAAGTGTATCTTTTAAGGAGCAAGCGCAAATGGTAACTTTTGCTCAAGCTATTCAAAAGTTTTCTCCAGTTAATGCGCATGTGCTTCCAGTAGGTGCTTATATGCCAGGTTATGAAAATGATGTGATCATGGCAGCAGGGACCTTTATTCAAGGCGCAAGTCTTGAACTTACAGCAGATGGGCCAATCCGTCCGCCTTATGAACTTTATGTTCAAGGCGGTTTAACCTATGAACATGTTAAAATTGCTGTTTCAGAAGCGGTGAATGAGCTATTTTCAGATGAACCTTACTAAGTTTAATGCGAGCAAATGTTGCTCGCATTTTTTATCGAAAAAACAATGTTAGATAATCTTACATAAATTTGACAAAAGAAATGACATCCTATATAATTCAACTATCCTAAAAAGATGGAGGGAATGATTGGCTATGGGTGAGAAGGAAATACGTAGATCTATGCCGCTTTTTCCGATCGGTCCAGTAATGAAACTAACCAACTTGACTGCCAGACAAATTCGCTATTATGAAGATCAAGGCTTAATACATCCAGCGAGGAATGAAGGAAATCACCGCCACTATTCTTTGCAGGATATTGATACACTACTTGAAATCAAAGATTACTTAAATGATGGATTAAACATTGCGGGAATCAAGAAAATGTACAAAATGAAAGAACAAGAAGCGAAGGTTCCGCTAACAGACGATGATGTTCGTAAAATCTTGCGAAAAGAAATGCAACAAGCGGGTCGCTTTGTAAAGGAAACTGATATTCGAAAGAGTCAATATCCAAAGCTTTAAGATTGTCGAAATCGGTATTTACTTTTTTAAAAAGTTGATATAAAAAATGATTCGGGAGGACTTACTATGGCAAAATATACAAAAGAAGACATTTTCCACTTCGCAGATGAACAAAATGTAAAATTTATTCGTCTACAATTCACTGACATTCTTGGAATAATCAAAAATGTAGAAATCCCAGTTAGCCAACTAGAGAAAGCGTTAGATAACAAAATGATGTTTGATGGATCATCGATTGAGGGATTTGTACGTATTGAAGAATCGGATATGTACCTATGCCCAGATTTAGATACATGGGTAGTATTCCCTTGGACAGCCGAAAAAGGAAAAGTTGCTCGTATGATTTGCGATATTTATAATCCAGATATGACACCTTTCTCAGGAGATCCTCGTGCGAATTTAAAGCGTGTTCTTGAAGAGATGCACGAGTTAGGTTTTACTGATTTTAATTTAGGGCCTGAACCAGAATTTTTCCTATTCAAATTGGATGAAAACCGTAAGCCTACGCTTGAACTCAACGATTCAGGTGGCTATTTTGATTTAGCACCAACAGATCTTGGCGAAAATTGTCGCCGTGATATTGTTCTTGAATTAGAAGAAATGGGATTTGAAATTGAAGCTTCTCACCATGAAGTGGCTCCTGGTCAACACGAAATTGATTTTAAATATGAAGATGCAATCACTGCTTGTGACAACATCCAAACTTTTAAACTCGTTGTCAAAACGATTGCTAGAAAACATGGCTTGCATGCAACCTTTATGCCGAAACCGTTATTTGGAGTAAATGGCTCAGGCATGCACTTTAATATGTCGCTTTTCAAAGGAAAAGAAAATGCTTTTTATGATAAAGATGGCGAGTTGCAATTAAGTGAGACAGCTTATCAATTCCTAGCGGGTATGATGAAGCACGCAAGGGGCTATACCGCAATTACGAATCCAACGATCAATTCATATAAACGCCTTGTTCCAGGTTATGAAGCGCCTTGCTATATCGCATGGAGTGGGAAAAACCGCAGTCCACTTATCCGAGTTCCAAACTCTCGCGGATTAAGCACACGTCTTGAACTTCGTAGTGTCGATCCTTCCGCAAATCCTTATCTTGCAATGGCTGTTCTTCTTAAAGCTGGACTTGATGGGATAAAAAATAATCTAACGCCAGTAGCTCCAGTTGATCGCAATATCTATGGAATGGATGAAGAGGAACGTCATCAAGCTGGAATTTATGACCTCCCGGAAAGCCTTTCTCTTGCGATGAAAGAACTTTCAAAGGATGAAGCCGTTCGTGACGGATTAGGAGAACATATTTTTGAACACTTCATTGAAGCAAAAGAAATTGAATGTGAAATGTTCCGA
This sequence comes from Listeria valentina, assembly GCF_011800755.1. Classification (GTDB taxonomy): domain Bacteria; phylum Bacillota; class Bacilli; order Lactobacillales; family Listeriaceae; genus Listeria; species Listeria valentina. Next base: position 83,066 of record NZ_JAATJW010000001.1, on the reverse strand, counting down.
ACAGCCGTTCACCCTTGGGAAAGAGATCAATACTTAGAAATTTATTAAAATAAAAGCAGCCATTCGTAAAGGGAATGGCTGCTTCTTTCTTTCAGATGAAAATAAAAAAAACGCCCATATTGCGGGCGTTTTTTTATCGTATGTCACGGAATAAACCAATAACTTTTCCAAGAATGGTTACATTATCCAAAATAATCGGCTCAAGACTGTCATTTTCAGGCTGCAAGCGGAAATGATTTTGTTCTTTAAAAAAACGTTTGCAAGTAGCTTCGTTTTCGTCAGTCATCGCAACAACAATTTCACCATTCGTTGCGTTGCTTTGTTTTCGAACAATAACACGGTCCCCATCAAGAATACCAGCATTGATCATACTCTCTCCATCTATTTCCAACATGAAAATATCTGTTTCGCTAGGCGCCATACTTTCAGGAAGCGGGAAATAATCTTCAATGTTTTCAACAGCAGTGATTGGCATCCCAGCAGTTACTTTACCAATTAATGGAATATTGACAACCGCAGGTGCAGGAATTTCGTCTTCCATTGAAAGAATTTCAATCGCACGTGGTTTCGTCGGATCTCGCCGAATCAAGCCTTTTGTTTCAAGTCTCGCTAGGTGTCCATGAACAGTTGAACTTGAAGCAAGTCCAACAGCTTCACCAATTTCACGGACGGATGGTGGATAGCCTTTTTCTTTCACTTCAGATTTAATAAATTCGTAAATGTCTTGTTGTCGTTTGGACAGTTTCATGGTCTCACCCCGTTATTTATAAATATTAACTAGGTTAAGTATAGCAAATCTTTTTGATAGATGCAAACAAAGGTTCGATTTTTTTATTGACAAAACCGAACAACTGTTCTATAATAATAAAAAAGCGAACATACATTCTTTCGGAGGGATAAAAATGACTGTTAAACAATTTTGGGATAAATATTATATTGCTGTTATTTTCGTTATTGTATCAATCGTGATGGGGGTTGTTTTTCTGTTTGTCACAAGTGCGACAGATCAGTCTAATTATTCAAAAGTGGATATTTTATCAGGGGATTCGCTTTGGCAATTAGCGGAGCGACATGCAGAAGAAGCTAAAATGGATAAAGCGAGCTTTGTTGCTTGGGTAGAAAAAAATAATAATCTAGATTCTAATGATATAAAGGCGGGGGAAAGTCTCGTTATTCCTGTAAAAGAAAAACAGATAAAAACGGATACAACTATTCAACTTGCAAATGAGTAATCCATAACAGACAAGAATGAATCATTCATGTATAATGAAGAAAGTAGTGAAAACTACTTTCTTTTTTGATGTTGTAGGGAGCTATTTTTTAAATAAAGGATGAGGATTATGCTAGAAAAAGCAAAAATTGATCGAATTAATGAACTTTCACGTAAAAAGAAATCGGAAGGGCTATCGGCAGAGGAAAAAATCGAGCAAGAAGCACTTCGAAAAGAATATGTGAAATCGTTTCGGTCACATATGCGTCAAACGATTGAAAATACGAAGATCATTGATCCAAATGGGAATGATATTACACCGCATAAAGTGAAAGAATTAAAACGCAAAAAGAAATAAATTTATCAAATGAGCAAAAACGCGCAAATGAACAAAAATAATGATCATTTACGCGTTTTTAGTTGAGTAATTCCTAGTTTAGGAATAAAATAAGATAGAGTTGATAATAAAACAAGAGAGGATGTTTCAATTGTTTGATAAAACAGATCAATTAGCGATTAACACAGTTCGTACTTTGTCAATTGATGCGATTCAAAAAGCCAACTCAGGTCATCCTGGTTTACCAATGGGAGCAGCACCAATGGCATACACATTATTTTCACGTGTTTTGAAAGCTAATCCAGCGAATTCGCATTGGTTTGACCGCGATCGTTTTGTACTTTCTGCAGGACACGGATCAATGCTATTATATAGCTTGCTTCATTTAAGTGGTTACAAGGTTAGTTTAGAAGACTTGAAAAATTTCCGCCAGTGGGGAAGTAAGACGCCTGGACATCCAGAGTTTGGTCATACTGATGGCGTCGATGCGACAACTGGACCGCTTGGACAAGGAATTGGGATGGCAGTTGGAATGGCGATGGCAGAACGCCACCTTGCTGGTCTATATAATAAAGATAACTTTAATATTGTTGACCATTATACGTTTGCTTTATGTGGTGATGGTGATTTAATGGAAGGTGTCTCTTCTGAAGCTTCTAGCTTTGCGGGACATCAAAAATTAGGTCGCTTGATTGTGCTCTATGATTCCAACAATATCTCGCTTGATGGTGATTTGGATCGTTCATTTTCTGAAAACGTCAAGGCGCGCTATGAAAGCTATGGTTGGGAACATCTTCTTGTTAAAGACGGAAATAATACCGATGAAATTCTTGCAGCGATCGAAAAAGCAAAAGAAAATACATCGCAACCTACTTTGATTGAAGTGAAAACGGTGATTGGTTTTGGAGCGCCGAATGCCGGAACAAATAAAGTACACGGTGCGCCACTTGGTGAAGAAGGTACTGAAGTGGCGAAGAAAGCTTACGGATGGGACTACAAAGAAACTTTCTATGTTCCGGATGAAGTATATGAACGCTTCGGTAAAACGATTGCGGATCGCGGTGCTAAAGCAGAAAAAGATTGGAGCGATTTATTCGTTTCTTACAAACAAGCATACCCTGAACTTGCGAAACAATTTGAACAAAGCGTGGATGGTGAATTGCCGAAAGACTTTGCTGCTGGATTTACGACTTATCATGAAGGTGATAAGGCGCTTGCAAGTCGTGCTTCGAGCGGAGAAGCAATCAATGCACTTGCTGAAAAAATTCCATACTTATTTGGAGGATCTGCTGATTTAGCAGGTTCGAACAATACAATGATTAAATCGGATGGCGAATTTACAATGGAACACCCAGAAAATCGTAATATATGGTTTGGTGTTCGCGAATTTGCTATGGGGACAATGCTAAACGGAATGGCTTTGCACCAAGGCTTAAAAGTTTATGGAGGGACATTCTTCGTGTTCTCGGACTACTTACGTGCTGCTATTCGGTTAGCTTCTCTTCAAAAACTACCGGTTACTTACGTGCTTACACATGACAGTGTGGCCGTTGGGGAAGATGGTCCAACACATGAACCGATTGAACAACTTGCTTCCTTGCGTGCGATGCCTGGCTTATCCGTGCTTCGTCCAGCTGATGGAAATGAAGTCAATGCGGCATGGAAAGTAGCGATTGAATCAAATGACAAACCACACGCACTCGTGCTTTCAAGACAAGGGCTTCCTGTTCTTAAAGGTAGCGATAAGCTTGCCGAAGAAGGAGTGAGAAAAGGAGCGTACGTGCTTTCAAAATCGAAGAAAGAAACTCCTGACGCGATTCTTTTAGCAAGTGGTTCAGAAGTTCATCTGGCAACAGAAGCGCAAGTGGCATTAGCTGATAAAGGAATTGATGTATCAGTGGTTTCTGTGCCTTCGTTCGATTTGTTTGAAGCACAATCTGCTGAATACAAAGAAAGCGTCTTACCAAACGGGGTTCGTAAACGTCTTGCTATCGAGATGGGGGCAAGCTTTGGTTGGGAACGTTATGTTGGTTTAGACGGAAAAGTGCTTGGAATTGATCGTTTTGGTGCTTCTGCTCCGGGCGAAACCGTTATTGAAAATTATGGTTTCACAGTAGAAAATATCGTAAAATTAGTCGAAACTCTTTAATTGGAAAAGTGGAAGTTAGGCTTGTACGGCTTAACTTCTGCTTTTTTGTTTGTAAAAAAAGAGTTGTTTGTTCAAGTTAAATCAAGTACAATAGAATAGGTATATTCGTTCAAGGAGGAGAAAGAAACTATGTGGATTTACATTCTTGTTGGTCTTGTGTGCTTGCTTGCTGGACTAGCTGGTGGCTTTTTTATTGCAAGACGCTACATGATGAACTATTTGAAAAATAATCCGCCCGTCAATGAGCAAATGCTTCAAATGATGATGGCGCAAATGGGACAAAAACCGTCTCAAAAGAAAATCAATCAAATGATGAATGCGATGAACAAACAATCTGAAAAAGAATTAAGCGGGAAGAAAAAGAAAAAATAAGCGACTAGTTATAGGGAGTTTGAGGTCTAGCACTTCGCGAACTGATATTATTTATTTTTCGTTGAACCTTTCTTGATTGTTTATTTAAGTATGAATCTGTGACACCGTTAGTTGTTGTAGTTAAACTACGACAACTAACGGTGTTTTTATGTTCTATAAGAGAAATTTTAAGTTTAGTTGTTGCTCTCTTTCTAATTTCTTAATTTTTAACCATTAAAATGAAGTTGAGAAGGAGGCAAAAGACAATGGAGGAGTTGGATTGGTATTTGTTTACCGGTTGTGGAGCGATTCTGTTACTACTTTTTGGGAATGCTGTTTTCCATTTTGGCATTCGTTCGAAGTATGGTTTTATCATGGTTGCCGGGAGCTGTATGATTTTTTTAGCGAGTCTAATAACACTTTTAATGCTTATTCATAATATTTGGGAACGAAACTTATTCATGTAAGATGAAAATCTAGGTGTTTCCCTAATGGTATTTTCATACATAAAAATTTATGATCAAACTTGAAAAAGAGGTGTCAAGATGGCAAAAACGGGTATTTTATTCGTGGCTCACGGGAGCAGGTCCCCGGAAAATAATCAAGCAATGAAAAATTTTGTCAAAGAAATAGCCAGTGAAGTTCCTTGTTATAAACAAAAATTGGCTTTTCTAGAAGGAAATGAAAAAACAATAGCTGACGGTGTTTGTGATTTAAAAGAAGCGGGCGTCAAACGAATTTTTGTAGCACCACTTTTACTCTTTACAGGAGTGCACGTCGATCAAGATATCCCCCGTGCAATTGATGCTATTAAGCAAAACGAGACAGAGTTAACTTTTCAAATTTTACCACCTCTTGCTGAAGCCAATGACGGACTCTTATCCATTCTTGAAAGTCGTATTCCTCAAGCTAATTCTAAAGAGCGAATGGTTGTTTTTCTAGTCGTTCATGGTTCTCTAAAATATCCAGCGATTGTTCAGCGTATGCATGAAATCACGGAAAAGTTAATTCAACAAACGAAAAAACAGGTAGAGTTTGGCTTTTTGCATGATGAGGAGACCTATTTAGAAAAATTAGTGCAAATGGATTTTTCAAAGATAGATCGACTTGTTATTTGCCCGTTTTTCTTAATGGAAAGTAGCTTTTTAGTCGGAAAAATTCGGCGTGAAGTACCAAAAGTGTTAGATACTCAGAGCGTTAACTATGAAATCACAAAGAGTCTTGCACTCGATTCGCGAATTGCGAAAGGAATTAGTTCGGAAATTCGAAAGGAGATTGAAAATGAGTTATTTGGTTAATTTGAGCTTAGCCGACAAGAAAGTTGTCGTTATTGGTGGCGGCAGGATTGCTGCACGAAAAGTTCGGCGCTTAACAGAACTTGATGATATACCAGATATTTTAGTTATTTCTCCTTGTTTTTGTTCGGATTTCCCAGAGCATTTCAAAATTGAAAAGAAACAGCGCGACTACCAAAAAAATGATTTGAAGGGGGCTCACCTAATATTTGCTTGTACTAACGATCAAGAAATCAACCAGAGAATTACGAACGATGCCGAATATTATCAATGGGTAAATGATGTCAGTTCGCCTGCAAACAGTGATTTTACTAATACCGGTTTGGTGAAAACGGGAGATTTTACTTTAGGCATTTCGCACCGCTTGAAAGATCCACGTGCGACTAAAACATTTTGTGAAGACTTAGAAAAACACTTCCTTTCGAAATAGGCATTTCCCTAATGTATCTGCTATTTCATTCGTGCTATTCTTTTGTTGCGAAGTTATCGAAGTGAATGTTCACTTTATCACAATAGGAGGATGACAGATGGAAAAAGAAAAGTTAGTACTAGTCGGTAATGGAATGGCAGGAGTCCGGACGATTGAAGAGATCCTTGAGCGAGATCCAGAGCGATATCAAATGACAATTATCGGTGAAGAAAAATATCCGAATTATAATCGAATTATGCTTTCCAATATTTTACAGAAAAAAACAACCATTGAAGAAATCATCACGAATCCATTTGACTGGTATGAAGAAATGGGAATCGAGCTTTTTATAAATAACCCAGCTACTCGGCTCGATACCAAAAAGAAAGAAATCGAGCTTCAAAACGGGGAAAAAATTTCTTATGATAAATGTATTTTGGCTACAGGCTCACGTGCATTCATTTTACCAATTTCTGGTTCCAACTTGGAAGGCGTTGCAGCTTTCAGAATCATTGAAGATACGGAAAAAATACTTGCTGCTACAAATACATATAAAAAAGCAGCGGTTATTGGTGGCGGTTTGCTCGGCCTCGAAGCTGCTAAAGGACTTGTCGATCAGGGAATGGATGTTACTGTCATCCATCTTGAAAATTGGTTGATGGAAACTCAATTGAATGAAAAAGCGGGCGCACTTTTGAAAGAAGATTTAGAGAAACAAGGCTTGAAGTTCCGCATGGGCGCTAAAACGGAAGAAATCCTTGGAGAAAAGCGTGTCACAGGTCTTCGTTTTGCGGATGGAACCGAGCTTGAGACAGATCTTGTCATCATGTCCATTGGGATTCGTCCAGAAACAACGCTTGCAAAAGATGCGGGACTTGACGTAAGACGAGGGATTTGCGTAGATGATTATTTGGCTACTAGTGATCCTTTTATTTTTTCTGTTGGGGAATGTGTCGAACATCGCGGGACTTGTTACGGCCTTGTGGCACCACTTTATGAACAAGCTAAGGTGCTTGCGGATTGGCTAACAGATCGCGAAACAAGTGGCTACGAAGGGAGCATGACTTATACAGCGCTGAAAGTTTCTGGATGTGATTTGTTTTCTGCCGGCTGTATCCAAGCTGGTGAAGATATTAAAACGATTGAAGCCTATGATGAGTGGAATCATTGCTATAAAAAAGTTTTCATCCAAGATAACCAAGTCATAGGGACAATCTTGTACGGGGATACGACAGAAGAAAATCGCTTTTTGAAATTGATTACGCAAAAACTAGATATCTCGGATTTGAATCCAATTGCTTTACTTGCTGCTGCAAATGGAGAAGAGGATGCGTCAAACGATGTGACCAGTTGGGATGATTCAGAAACCGTTTGTGGATGTAATGGTGTCTCAAAAGGGACGATTTTGCACGCAATTCAAGATAAAGAACTAACGAGCGTTGCCGATGTCACAAAGCATACCAAAGCAGGTGGCTCTTGCGGGAAATGTAAAGACAAAATTGCAGATTTACTAGGCTATGCACTCGGTGGAGAAGCGCCAGTGTCTTCTAAAGGAATTTGCGGCTGTACAGATTTAACACGTGATGAGATTGTGCTTAAAATCCATCAAAACGGTTTGAAATCTGTTGCGGAAGTCTATCAAGCATTGCACTTTAAAAATCCAGAAGGCTGCTCAAAATGTCGGCCGGCCATCAATTTTTACTTAAATGTTGCTTTTCCGAAGGAACATCAAGATGAAAAAGCCTCGAGATATGTCAATGAGCGTCTTTATGCGAATATCCAAAATGATGGTACTTATTCTGTGATTCCGCGCATGCGTGGTGGGAAAACGGATCCACAACAATTGCTTTTGATTGCGAAAGCAGCGGAGAAATATGATGTTCCCCTTGTTAAAATTACAGGGAGCCAGCGAATTGGCTTGTATGGGGTTAAAAAGCAAGATTTACCGAAGATTTGGAAGGATTTAGATATGAGTGCAGCAGAAGCCTATGCAAAAGCAGTTCGATCGGTCAAAACCTGTGTGGGCAAGAATTTTTGCCGATTTGGGACTCAAGATTCCATGGGCTTAGGTATCAAATTAGAGGAGCGCTATGAATTCATTGATACGCCACATAAATTTAAAATGGGTGTTTCAGCTTGCCCTCGGAGTTGTGCGGAAAGTTGCGTGAAAGATTTCGGCGTTATTGGTGTCGAAAATGGCTTCCAGATTTATATTGGTGGAAATGGCGGAACGACTGTGCAAGAAAGCCGCTTCCTTGCGACAGTAGAAACGGAAGAAGAAGTGATTGAGATTTGCGGTGCTTTTCTTGAATACTATAGAGAAACAGGGATTTATGCAGAGCGAACGGCACCTTGGATTGACCGGCTTGGGTTTGACCATGTGAAGGACGTTCTTTTAGACGAAGCAAAGCGAGCTGAATTGCTTGCGGATTTAGAACAAGCAGGAAAACGCGATGAGCCTTGGCGTCAAACGGTTCAAGACAAAGAGTTGCAACAAAAACTGTACACGGTGGGAAGCGGGGAATCCAAATGACGAAACAGAAAAAATTTATAGCAAATTTTGATGATTTACCTGAAAAGATGGGCTATGAATGTTTGATTGATGGAGAAAAATTGGCTGTATTCAGGTTAAACAATCAAGAAGTTCGTGTTATTAGTAATGTTTGTCCGCATAAGCAAGGCCCACTTGCTGAAGGAACGGTATCCGGAGAATTTGTTTTTTGTCCGCTACATGACTATAAAATTTCGCTGATAGACGGACAAGTTCAAGAACCAGATGAAGGCTGCGTTAAAACATATGATACTCAAATTGAAGATAAGAAAGTTTATGTATGGGTGTAAACGAGATGGGAAAAGTTTATCTTGTTGGTGCGGGTTCTGGAGATCCAGAATTACTCACGTTAAAGGCTTTACGGGTACTACAACAAGCGGATGTAGTCTTATATGACCGATTAGTTAATCCACTTTTGCTTTATCATACGAAACGAGATGCGAAACTTGTTTTTTGCGGGAAATCGCCTGATTGTCATGCGATGCGTCAAGAAATGATTGGAAAGAGGCTTGTCATGGAGGCGGAAGGAAATCGTGTCGTTGTGCGTTTGAAAGGGGGAGACCCAGGGATCTTTGGAAGGGTAGCGGAAGAAATTACACAACTTGAAAAAGCAGAAATGGCCTATGAAGTTGTTCCTGGAATCACAGCCGCATCTGCTGCTTCCACATACGCAGGTATTTCGCTGACGGACCGGGAAGCAAGTAGTCACGTTACTTTGTCAACAGCACACCGGAAGTCGGGGACGCTCATGGAAGACGATTTTGCTTCTTTTGTAAAACATGGCACGGCTTGTTTTTATATGGGAATGGAAAATTTGTCACATATTGTCCGCCAACTGCTCGCTGGCGGAATTTCAAGTGAGATGCCGATCGCTGTAATTTCGTGGGGGAGTTACGGGAGGCAGAAAATGATAAAAAGCACACTTGCAAGAATTGAAGCGGAAGTGGCGTCTAGCGATTTAAGCAATCCAGCTTTAATTCTAGTAGGTGAAGTGGTGGACCGGTCTAGTGCTGCCAGTTGGTTTATGAAGCTGCCATTATTTGGCAAGCGTTATCTGCTGATTTCAAAGAATCCAGTTGATTTTGAGGTCATTACTCGTTTTACTGGGCAAGGGGCGGACGTGTGGTTCGTGCAAGTAGGAGAAAATCGTGATCTGCGCTTCGATGAAATCACTAAACGTTACTTAAATGAGCAATGCTATCCCGAGCTATTATTTTTAGAACCCGATGCCAAAATGCTCTGGGAGTTTCAGACTGAACTTAAGAAGCAACGTCTCTAAACAAGAGTAAAAATGAAAATTTACTGATTGTGACTATTCAAAGAGACTCCATTTCGATATAATGTGTGTATGACATTTAGAAAGAGGTAGACAAAATGAATAATCGAAAACCGGAATTTGTAATGACAATCATTGGAGCGAGTTTAGCAGCGTTTGGTATTTTGATAACTGGACCACTTTTGATTTTCTTTCTTTTTGCGGCTACTGCTAGCAGCGTGGATCATATGATGATGTCAAATGATGATATAATTGGCTTTACATTTGGCATTGGCTTCATCGCTCTTTCATTAATACTTGCAATTGCAGCCTGTGTATTTGGATTTATTGCTGCTTTTAAGATGAAGAAAGGAACAATGGCCATCAAAGGTTGGTCGATCGCACTTATTGTAGTGGGAGCGCTTTGCATTTTCAGCTACGGCTGGATTACCGGGATTTTGTTCTTGATCTCAGGAATTATGTCGCTTGTTAAAGCTTCTAATGAAAAAAATCAATTCGACTCTTTTTGATAGGCGTTCAATGAAAAAACACTCGTGTGAATGAAACGGGTGTTTTTTCATGGCATTTTGTTGTTTTGGTTGACAAACAAAAAGGTTTCTTTTAAACTGGTAGTAACCAGTTAAGGATGCGAGGAAAACTATGATAAATAAAAACGATAAACGACCATTATATGATCAGCTTGTAAATGTATTAAAAGAAAAAATTGAAAATGAGATGCAGGCAAACGATAAAATGCTATCTGAAAGAGAAATTTCAGAACGTTATGGCGTTAGTCGGACGACTGTGCGTCTTGCGATGGCTGAGCTTGAAAATATGGGATATATCTACAAACGACACGGTAAAGGAACGTTTGTTTCGGCTCTTCAAAGTCAAAAGCAAAATTTGATGGACAGCTATAGTTTCACTGATCATATGCGTGAACTGGGCAAGAAACCAAAAACAAAGGTTTTATCGTTTGAAATGATTTCGAGCAGCCAATTTTTCGCAGATAAACTTGGGATAAAAGAAGGTGAAAGCTTAATCAAAATTAAACGTTTGCGTTTGGCTGATGATTTGCCGATGATGCTCGAACGTTCTTATTTGCCTTTTAACGAATTTGCGACATTGACGAAAGAAATGGTAAAAACGAAGCCGCTTTATGAAATTTTTAAAGAAGACTTTAATGAAGTGGTGAAAGTGGCAGATGAGGAATTTTCTGCTGGAATTGTTTCGGATTATGAAGCTGATCAATTAGAAGTTCTTCGCGATTCGCCTTGCTTAAGACTGGTTCGAACAACGTATAACACTGAAAACAAAGTGATTGAATACACACTGAGTATTGCAAGAAGTGACCAGTTTGTGTATCGTGTGAGACATGAGAGATAGGAGGTAGGTATTTTGCTTGGATTGTTAATTTGTGGACATGGTTTGTTTGGATCAGGCGTTTTTTCAAGCCTGCAATTGATTGCGGGAGAACAGGAACGCCTTGATTTTCTGGATTTTAAAGAAGGGATGAGTGCCGAAGAGCTGGCCGAAAGTTTAGAGTTTAAAATGAAAGCGCTAACTACTTCAACTGGAATGGTAATTTTGACTGATATCCCAGGAGGGACACCTTTTAACGAGGCGGTGAAAAAGTCGCTAAACAAAGAGAAGGTTCGAGTTGTAGCAGGAGTGAATCTACCAATGATTTTAGACGGCTTATTTAAGCGAGATCTGCCATTAGATGAATTTGTGGAGGCGATTTTGAAAAGTGGTAAGACGGGTATCCAAGAATTTTGTTTAAAGCAATAAACGTTTAACTGGTAGTAACATCATTACCATAAAGAAATGAGGGAAGACAATGTTCCAATTAAAAGAATCAGATTTGAAAAAACGAGGAGCTGAAATAACAACCCGAGAAATCAAGCAACAGCCAAGTTTATGGCAAGAAACATGGCGGAATTTTGAAAAAAGAGCAGAAGAAAGTAAGGCTTTTTTAGAGCGACTAGAAAAAAAGCATGCTGCTCTACGCATTATTTTTACAGGAGCTGGGACTTCTGCATATGTGGGCGATATGATTTTACCACATCTAAAAGGCGAAAATGAGATGAAGGAACGGATTTTTGAAGCCATTCCAACAACGAATCTAGTATCAAATCCAGCTCAATATTTTCAAGCAGATTTTCCGACGCTTCTTGTTTCATTTGCGAGAAGTGGAAATAGCCCGGAAAGTATTGCTGCCGTGGAACTTGGGAAAAAATGCGTACAGGATTTTTATCAAATTACGATCACTTGTGCAAAAGATGGAAAGCTAGCGCGAAGTGCGGAGGAAGATGAAAATCATTTGCTACTGTTAATGCCAGAAAAGGCAAATGACCAAGGTTTTGCGATGACGGGAAGCTTCACCTGTATGGCTTTAACGGCTTTACTTTTGTTTGACACTTTTTCTAGCAAAAACCACGCAAAATGGGTGAGGGAAATCGTAGAAATGGGCGAGCAAGTCATTCAAAAAGAATCTTTCTTACAAGAGTTGGTGGATTTAGACTTTGAACGAATTGTTTACCTTGGATCCGGGAGTCTTGCTGGACTCGCAAGGGAAGCGCAGCTTAAAATTTTAGAGCTTACGGCTGGGAAAATTGCGACGCTGTTTGATTCTTCGATGGGATTCAGACATGGACCAAAATCATTTGTGAATCAAGATACACTCGTGATTGACTTTGTATCGAACGATGCGTATACAAAGCAATATGATGTGGATATAATTTCAGAATTAAGAGAGGATGAGGTTGCTAAAGGAGTTTGCGCAATTAGCGCTTCAAAACTTCAAGATGCTCATCGAACGGATTTTGATTTTGGAGGCTTAGGGAATGATTTGCCGGATGCATACTTAGCGCTGCCTTTTGTGATGATTGCACAAACACTTGCCTTACTCACGGCTGTTAGAGTTTCTAATCTACCGGATACCCCTTCACCATCTGGAACGGTCAATCGAGTGGTCAAGGGAGTCACTATTCATTCATTTAATTAAAGGAGGAAAACAAAATGGGAACACCTAATATTTTGCTTACGCGGATTGATAATCGGTTAGTTCACGGCCAGGTAGGAATGACTTGGGTGAATACGCTTGGAGCTAATTTAGTGATTGTTGCAAACGATGAAGTTGCAAACGACGAAGTTCAGCAAAATTTAATGGACATGGTTTTGCCCGAAACCGCAGAAAGTCGCTTTTTTACGATTGAAAAGACGATTCGAATTATTGGGAAGGCCGCTCCGCATCAAAAAATTTTACTTGTGATAAAAAATCCAGAAGATGCGTTAAAGCTTGTCCACGGAGGTATACCAATTCAAAAAATCAATGTAGGGAATTTGCATTACGCTGAAGGAAAAAAGCAATTATCTGCAACCGTTTCAGTTGATGAAGCCGATATCCAAGTTTTTCAAAAATTACATGATTTAGGTGTTGAACTAGAAGTACAAGGTATTCCAAATGAGCGAGCACGTGATTTAATGGAGCTATTAAAACAAGATTAAAGGAGGGAGCAATATGCTAATACAGGCAATACTCATTGGTTTATGGGCGGGGATAGCTGGCATTGATTTATACAACGGTTTGACACATATTCATCGTCCAATTGTTACAGGAGCAGTGATTGGTTTGATTTTAGGAGATTTTCAAACAGGGTTAATTGCTGGTGGAACGCTTGAGTTAGTTTGGGCAGGAATGGTACCGCTTGCAGGAGCACAGCCGCCTAATGTGGTGATCGGGGGTGTGATTGGAACGGCTTTTGCTATTTTGTCCCATCAAGATCCTAAAATTGCGGTTGGGATTGCCGTGCCGTTTGCGGTAGCAGTGCAAGGACTTATTACCTTACTTTTCACAGTATATTCCCCAATCATGCATAAAATGGATGCGCTTGCATCGAGAAGTGATACGCGAGGGATTGATCGGCTCAATTATATGGGACCGCTTGTCCTTTTTGTATTTAACTTTATTATTGCTTTTTTACCGATTTATTTTGGCGCAGAACAAGCACAAACGATTGTCCAAGCTCTTCCAGAATGGATTTTAAATGGTCTCAGTGTAGCTGGTGGAATCATGCCAGCAGTTGGATTTGCGATGTTATTAAAAATCATGTGGAAAATGCCTTATGCGCCGTTTTTTGCAATTGGCTTTGTAGCGGCAGCGTATTTAAAAATGCCGGTTTTGGCGGTTGCAATTGTCGGTGTTTCAATTGCCGCCTATGACTTCTTTGTTTCTAAAAACAATGACCGAGATGGTGGAAATGGGGATGCACTTTTAGCGACAAATAAAAATTCTCAAGTCGAGGAAGAAGAGGAGGATTACAGCAATGGCATCTGAAGAAAAAGTTTATGAAATCCAAGATGAATATAATGACCCAAGTGTTGAAAAAGTGATAACAAAGAAAGATTTGAATAAAATGACTTGGCGTTCGCTTTTGCTACAAGCATCCTTCAACTATGAGAGAATGCAAGGTGGCGGCTGGACGTATAGTTTAATACCGGGACTTAAGAAAATTCATAAAGATAAAAAGGATTTATCGAGCTCACTTTTAGATCACTTGCAGTTCTTCAATACGCATCCATTTCTCGTTACTTTTATTCAAGGAATTATTCTTGCAATGGAAGAAAATAAAGAAAACCGGACAACGATTCGCGGGATAAAAATCGCTCTAATGGGTCCGCTTGGCGGAATTGGTGATGCCATGTTCTGGCTTACTTTGCTTCCGATCACGGCCGGGATAGGGGCTTCGCTTTCTATGCATGGAAATGTAGCCGGGCCAATTCTTTTTCTTGTTATCTTTAATGCAGTCCATTTTTCACTTTTGTTTTGGTTGATGCATTATGGCTATAACACTGGGACGCGTGCCATTAGTGGATTAAAGGAAAATACGAAGAAAATTTCGCGTGCAGCAACGATTGTTGGGTTAACGGTTATTGGAGCGTTAATTGCTACTTACGTCAACTTCAATTTAGACTGGACGATTCACGCTGGAAAAGTTAATTTGGATATTCAAAAAGGCGTTCTTAATCAAATTATGCCGAAACTGTTGCCTTTACTCTATACTTTCTTTTGTTATTGGATGCTTAAGAAAGGGCGCTCGCCCATCACGCTTATCGGCATTACAGTTTTGATTGGACTTGTTGGAAGTTTCTTTAAAATTTTCTAAGAAAGCGGGATTTTGATCGTGAAAAAATATATTTTAGCAGATCGATTTTTCTTGAAAAATCAAACAGAAAATCGGGGCTATTTAGCTATTGAAAACGGAAAGTTTGAACTTTTTTACCGCGAAAAACCTGCGGATGCAGATGAAACCAATACTTTAAATTATGAAGGAAAATGGATCGCACCCGGGCTTGTTGATACGCATATTCATGGGCTTTTAGGACAGGACGTCATGGATAATAGTGTGGAGGGACTTGAAAGGATTTCGGACGGGCTTTTAGCTTGTGGAGTTACCTCTTTTTTGCCGACGACTTTAACAGCTTCTACAGAGACTTTGAATGCCGTTGTGAAAACGATTGGGGAAAACTATCACAAAGTAACGGGCGCTAAAATTCAAGGGATTTTCTTAGAAGGCCCTTTTTTCACTGAAAAGCATAAAGGTGCACAAAATACGGCTTATTTTTCAGATCCAGAAATCGAGGCACTTAAAAAGTGGCAAGAGCTTTCAGGCGGACTTATCAAAAAAATTGCCATTGCTGCGGAACGAGAAGGCGTTCCAAAGTTTACAGAACAAGCTACTGCTTCTGGAATTAAAGTCGCGCTAGGGCATAGTGATGCGACTTATGAAGAGGCCAAAAAAGCTACCGAAGCAGGTGCAACTATTTTTGTTCATACTTATAATGGCATGAGTCCGCTTCATCACCGTGAACCAGGGATGGTAGGGGCGGCTCTCACGCTTGACCAAGTTTTCGCTGAATTAATTTGTGATGGGCACCATGTCCATCCAGCAGCAGCTAAAGTTTTGATGCAAGCGAAAGGTAGTAATCACGTTGCACTCATCACAGATTGTATGCGAGCAGGAGCGATGCCTGATGGAGAATATTCACTAGGCGAATTCCCAGTTAGAGTTCAAGATGGAATGGCAAAACTGCATTCGGGTAGTCTTGCGGGTAGTATTTTAAAGCTGAACGAAGCGGTTAAAAATGTCGTCGAATGGGAAATTGCTTCTCCTGAAGAGGCAATTCGGATGGCAAGCTTTACGCCTGCAATGAGCACTGGGATTGAAATAAAATGCGGCTCGATTTCACCAGGTTTAGATGCAGATTTCATTGTGCTTACACCTGAACTGGATTTACTTGAAACCTATCTAGATGGGGAAAAACGTTTCTGCTCGAAGGCGAAAAAATCATGATTTTGACAGTGACGCTAAATCCATCTGTCGATATTCGCTATCAAATTCCTCATTTTAAAGAAAATAGTACCAACCGAGTGCCTGCCGTTCAAATTGGAAAAACGGCAGGCGGAAAAGGTTTGAATGTTAGCCGTGTGATTCACGCGTTTGGTGAACCACTGCTTGCAACGGGTCTTCTCGGCGGTTCATTAGGTGCTTTCATAGTGAAGCAACTTTCTGACCAAGGAATTCCTTATGATTTTACAAATACCGAAGCAGAATCACGGAATTGCATTGCCATTTTACACGACGGGAAGCAAACTGAAATTCTTGAAGCCGGTCCCGCTATTCTTGCAAAAGAAAAAATGACTTTTCTACAACATTTCCAGGCATTACTAGAAACAACAAGTGTTGTGACGCTTTCCGGGAGTTTGCCAAACGGCTTGCCGCAATCTTTCTACGCACAATTAATTGCCCTTGCTGCTGAAAAAGAGATTCCTGTTTTGCTAGATACATCGGGTCCCAGTTTACGTGAAAGTTTGTCAGTAAAAGAAAAGCCTTATTTGATTAAACCGAATCAGGAAGAGTTGATCGAGTTAACTCATAGCGACGGAGAAAATCTTGAAGAAGCGCTCCAAAATCCAATTTTTAACGGGATTCCAGTCGTTTTAGTTTCGCTTGGAAAAGATGGCGCACTTGTGAAGGCAGAAGATCACATTTTTCGAGTTCGAATTCCTCGAGTCGAGGTACAAAATCCTGTAGGTTCAGGAGATGCAACGCTTGCTGGTTTTGCAGTTGCTTTAAATCGTCAGCTTTCTTTCATAGATCAGCTCCGCTATGCCATGACGGCTGGGGTTTTGAATGCGATGCAAGTGGAAACGGGTGCTGTAGATCTGGAAAAGGTTTCTTTGATTTTGGAACAAGTGAACGTAGAAAAATAAAAATGAGGTGAAAAAAGTTGAATTTAAGTACAAAAAAACGCAAAGCTCTTGAAAGGATGTCTAATGAAGTGGGGGTCATTGCTGCGCTTGCAATTGATCAGCGCGGTTCGCTTCAAAAAATGATGGCTAAAGAAAAGAAAAACGTAAGTGATGAAGACATTATAACGTTTAAAGAGCTTGTTTCTGAGGAGCTAACTCCCTTTTCTTCTGCTATTTTATTAGATCCCGAATATGGCTTACCGGCATCTCGGCGACGTGATTCAAATGCAGGGTTACTTATTGCTTATGAGAAAACAGGTTACGATCAATTGGCGCCAGGACGTTTGCCAGATCTCTTGCAAGACTGGTCGGCAGAACGAATCCAAAAAGCAGGAGCAGACGCTGTAAAATTTTTGCTGTATTATGATGTGGATGAAGATGAGGCAATTAATCATTTGAAACATGTTTTCGTTGAACGAGTGGGAACAGAATGTCTAGCACTTGATATGCCCTTTTTTCTCGAGCTAGTTTCGTATGATGCACGGCAGAGTGATGTCCATTCTAAAGAATATGCTAAACAAAAGCCGCATAAAGTAATTGAAATGATGAAAGAATTTTCTAAACCCACTTATTTTGTTGATGTACTGAAGGTTGAAGTTCCTGTAAATATGTCTTTTATTGAAGGTTTTGGAAAAGACTTTGTTTTTACAGAAAAACAAGCGCTGGATTTTTATAAAGAACAGAGTGAAGCAACTGACCTTCCGTTTATTTTTTTAAGCGGCGGCGTTACGGCGGAACAATTTCAAGAAACACTTCGTTTTGCCAAAAAAGCGGGTTCTACTTTTAATGGGGTCCTTTGCGGGCGTGCAACTTGGAAAGATGGTGTCGAGCCGTTTGCAGAAAAAGGAATAGATGCTGCTCGTAACTGGCTTAGGTCGGTAGGGAAAGAGAATTTAGAAGCACTTAATCGTGTCCTTGAAGTTACAGCAAGTAGTTGGTTTGATAAAGTGAAATAAAATAAGAAAAAATCGCTGGCTTTTGGTCGAGCGGTTTTTTCTTATTTCAAAGAAACGCAGCATGTGTGTTATACAAGGCTTGCTGCTTGTGTTAAAATAGCAATGAATCTTTTAAGCGACATGAATTTCGTGCGCATCTTTTTTTAGAAAGGAATTTAGCGATGGCTGAAATAAAACATTCTCGCAGTAAAAATACTGCGGTTTACATTCATATTCCATTTTGTGAGCATATTTGCTATTATTGCGATTTTAATAAGGTATTTTTAGAAGGACAACCAGTCGATGAGTACGTAGATCTTTTGATTCGTGAAATGGAACTGCGAACAGAAGGGCAAGATCTAGAGACGATTGAAACCGTTTTTGTAGGTGGGGGAACGCCGACAACTTTAACACCTAAACAAATTGAAAAGCTTTGTGAAGCGGTGCGACGCATTTTCCCGCTTTCAGAAGACGTTGAATTTACGTTTGAGTCAAATCCAGGGGATCTCTCTGTCGAAAAACTGCGGGTTATGAAGGAAAGTGGTGTCAATCGTCTGAGCATGGGCGTGCAAAGCTTTAATCAAGAGTTGCTGAAAAAAATCGGTCGAATTCATACGGTTGAGGACGTGTATGAGTCTATTCGAAACGCTGAAACGGTAGGGCTTGAAAATTTGAGTATTGATTTGATTTTTAGCTTGCCTGGGCAGACGGAAGCGGATTTTAAGGATACGCTTAGCAAGGCTCTTGCGCTTGACTTACCTCATTATTCCGCTTATTCACTCATTGTTGAGCCAAAAACCATTTTTTATAATTTAATGCAAAAAGGTGAGCTCATTTTGCCAAGTCAAGACGCAGAAGCCAACATGTATGATTATTTAATGTCAGAAATGGAAAAAGCTGGTAAAAAACAGTATGAAATCAGTAATTTCGCTAAGCCTTGTTTTCAATCGCGTCATAATCTAGTATATTGGAGTAATGATCATTATTTTGGATTTGGTGCCGGGGCACACGGGTATTTACAGGATACGCGTTACAGTAATTTTGGTCCATTAAAGCAATATATGACTCCTCTTGAACAAGGGAATCTCCCCGTTTTTCAAACCAAAGAGCTATCACTAAAAGAAGAAATGGAAGAAGAAATGTTTTTAGGGTTGCGAAAAGTCTCGGGGGTAAGCAAAGCGCGCTTCTTAGAAAAATTTGGTAAGGAGTTAGAAATAACTTTTGAACAAGCGATTGCAGTGACAAGTGAAAAAGGCTGGTTAGATGCTCAAACAGATTTTGTGAAATTAACAAGAGCTGGACGTTTTTTAGGAAATAATGTTTTCCGTGAGTTTCTCTAAATCGCATGGTTGACCAATTTTGACCAAATAAGTCGGTCTTCGGTCTGAAAATAAGTGTTTTCAGTTGACGAGCGCCGATTTGTTTGGTAAATTTATACTTGTATTTAGCACTTAAGTTATTCGAGTGCTAAAAAGAGGTGATAGATTTGTTGACGGAAAGGCAATTACAAATTTTTCGGGCAATCATCGATCATTTCACTTGGACCGTCCAACCAGTTGGTTCAAAAAATTTGATAAAAGAAAGCGAGTTGCCCTATAGTTCGGCAACAATCCGCAATGAAATGAGTGTGCTTGAAGATTATGGCTTTATTGAGAAGACACATTCTTCTTCTGGACGCATTCCTTCCGAAAAAGGCTATCGTTTCTATGTGGATTATTTATTGCAACCTAAAGCATTATCGAAAGAAGATAAGCGGTCGATTCGTTCACTTTTCGCTGCTGATCACTACGAGGCTGAGCAATTAATCCAAAATTCAGCTTCGATGCTTTCGGAACTTTCGAATTACACTTCGATTGTTCTTGGTCCTGAAACAGCGAAAAATAGACTGAGCGGATTTCGGTTTGTCCCTATCAGTGATTCACAAGCAATGCTAATTTTGATCACAGATCAGGGTCATGTTGATAATCACTTAGTGAACTTACCGGCGGAGGTCACACTTTCTGATGTCGAACGAACAGTTAACATCTTAAATGACCGTTTAGTCGGGGTCCCGCTGAATGAGCTTTCGAACCGAATTTTGACAGAGGTTAAGGGACTTTTAAGCTGGCATGTTGAAAACTCGGAACGCCTAGGTGAAATCGTGTTTGAGACTTTAAGCAATGTTAGTCCTTCAAAAATTTATTTTGGAGGAAAAACCAATATTTTAGATCAGCCAGAATTTCACGATGTTGCAAAAATCCGCGATTTTTTACGATTAGTTGAGGAAGAAGAGGGAATACATGAATTGTTCCGCGACATTCCGGATGGGATTCAAGTGAAAATTGGTCGTGAATGGAATAATGACTTGCTGAATGATTTCAGTATCATCACAGCGACTTATCATATTGCAGACGAACGAGTTGGCGGGATTGTTTTACTTGGACCAACGCGGATGGAGTATGCTCGAATGATGGGACTTGTGGATGTTTTCAGCAAAGATTTGACATCGGTTTTAACCAAATTATATCGAGATAACCAAAAATAGAAAGGATTAGAAAACGATGGTTTTTCTAAGAGGTGATTTCTGTGTCTGAACCAAAAGATAAGCAAACTAAAATTGAAGAAGAAATCGAAAAAGAAGCAACGCAAGAAACAGAAGAAACAGTTGAAGAATTAGATGAGCAAAATCAAGCAGCAGAACTTGATAAGAAAGTGGCTGACTTAGAAACAAAACTTGAAGAAGCAGAAAATCGCTATTTACGTTTACAAGCTGATTTTGAAAATGTAAAAAAACGAAATATCCTTGATCGCGAAGCGGCAATCAAGTATCGCTCTGAAAGCCTTGCGATGGATTTGCTTCCTGCGTTGGATAGCTTTGAAAAGGCACTTGCGACAAGCTCTGATAGCGAAGAAGTAACAGCGCTTTTGAAGGGGATGGAGATGGTGCATAACCAAATCTTGACTGCTCTTCAAAAAGAAGGAATTGAACCAATCACAGCACTTGGTGAACAGTTTGATCCCAATTTCCATCAAGCGGTGATTCAAGACCAAGATGAAACAAAGCCAAGCAATGAAGTAACGGCTGAGCTTCAAAAAGGTTATAAAATTAAAGATCGAGTTATTCGCCCTTCAATGGTGAAAGTAAACGAGTAAAATCAGAATTTGAATTTTCAGGAGGAAAAGAATTATGAGCAAAATTATTGGTATTGACTTAGGAACAACAAACTCTGCTGTTGCAGTCTTAGAAGGTGGAGAAGCAAAAATCATCCCAAATCCAGAAGGTGCGCGTACGACACCATCTGTTGTTGGATTTAAAAATGGTGAACGTCAAGTCGGCGAAGTTGCTAAACGCGCAGCGATTACAAATCCAAATACAGTTATTTCAATTAAACGTCACATGGGAACAGATTACAAAGAGACGATTGAAGGTAAAGACTATTCACCACAAGAAATCAGTGCGATTATCTTGCAATATCTAAAAGGATACGCAGAAGATTATTTAGGTGAAAAAGTGGATAAAGCTGTTATTACAGTTCCAGCTTATTTCAATGATGCACAGCGTCAAGCAACAAAAGATGCTGGTAAAATTGCTGGTTTAGAAGTAGAACGGATCATTAATGAACCAACAGCAGCAGCGCTTGCTTATGGTATGGATAAAACTGATAAAGATCAAACCATTTTAGTATTTGACCTTGGTGGTGGTACTTTTGACGTTTCAATCCTTGAACTTGGTGATGGCGTATTTGAAGTACATTCCACTGCTGGTGACAACCACTTAGGTGGCGATGACTTCGACCAAAAAATCATTGATTATTTAGTTGCTGAGTTTAAAAAAGAAAATGGCATTGATCTTTCACAAGACAAAATGGCTTTACAACGACTTAAAGACGCTGCTGAAAAAGCGAAAAAAGACCTTTCAGGTGTCATGAGCACGCAAATTTCCCTTCCATTTATTACGGCTGGAGAAGCTGGACCACTTCACCTTGAAGTGAACTTAACACGTGCTAAATTCGATGAACTTACAAGCGATCTTGTAGAACGGACAGTTGGTCCAACTCGTCAAGCACTTAAAGATGCTGGTCTTTCAGCAAGTGATATCGATCAAGTTATTCTTGTTGGGGGTTCTACACGTATTCCTGCTGTTCAAGAAGCAATCACTAAAGAACTTGGCAAAGAACCTCACCGCGGGGTAAACCCTGATGAAGTAGTAGCAATGGGTGCTGCTATTCAAGGTGGTGTAATTACAGGTGATGTGAAAGACGTTGTTTTGCTTGACGTTACTCCGCTATCTCTTGGGATTGAAACTATGGGTGGCGTGATGACACCGCTAATTGAGCGGAATACAACGATTCCAACTTCGAAATCTCAAACATTCTCGACGGCTGCTGATAATCAACCAGCTGTAGATATTCACGTTCTTCAAGGGGAACGTCCAATGGCGAAAGATAACAAAACGCTTGGTCGATTCCAATTAGCTGATATTCCAGCTGCACCACGTGGCGTGCCTCAAATCGAAGTTTCATTTGATATTGATAAAAATGGTATTGTAACGGTTCGTGCGAAAGACCTTGGAACAGGTAAAGAACAAAATATCGTGATCAAATCTTCTTCAGGCTTAACAGATGATGAAATCGATCGCATGGTGAAAGATGCGGAAGCGAATGCAGAAGAAGATCAAAAAAATAAAGAAAACGTGGAAACACGTAACAACGCGGATCAATTGATCTTTACAGTTGATAAAACTCTTAAAGAGCTTGAAGGAAAAGTGGATGCTGAGGAAGTGAAAAAAGCTGAAACTGCACGTGATGAACTTCAAGAAGCCTTGAAGGGTGAAGATTTTGATGCAATTAAAGAAAAATCGGATGCGCTAAACGAAATCGTTCAAAGCTTGTCGGTTAAACTTTATGAACAAGCGGCTGCAGCGCAACAAGCTCAAGGTGAAAACCCGGAAGCAAGTGCAGCTGATGGTAGTGATGACGTAGTGGATGCTGACTTTGAAGAAATCAACGATGATGATAAAAAAGAAGACAAATAAGTAAATAGTATGCTCGAAATCGGATGAAGAGTCAAAGTCTACTATGGCTTTGGCTTTTTATCTGAGATGCGCTATATTTATTTAAATATCTATGGTACAATACCCTAGGATTAAAACAAAGAACAGGAGTGATGGCGGATGGCGAAACGCGATTATTATGATGTGCTTGGTGTTTCGAAAAGTGCAACTGCGGATGAAATAAAAAAAGCCTACCGGAAACTTTCGAAAAAATACCATCCGGATATCAATAAAGAAGAAGGCGCGGATGAGAAATTTAAAGAAATCTCGGAAGCTTATGAAGTGCTTAGTGACGAAAACAAACGGGCACAATATGATCAATATGGTCACGTCGATCCTAACCAAGGTTTTGGTGGAGGAGCAGGCGGCTTTGGTGGTGGATTCTCATCGGCTGGCGGCTTTTCTGGATTTGAAGATATCTTTGATACATTCTTTGGCGGGGGCGGCGGAAGACAACGCGATCCAAATGCACCGCGTCAAGGAAATGATTTACAATATACGATGCAATTGAAGTTTAAAGAAGCTGTCTTTGGAACGGAAACGGAAATTGAAATTCCACGTGAAGAAAACTGTGAAACTTGCCACGGGTCTGGTGCAAAACCGGGAACACATCCAGAGAAGTGTTCACACTGTGATGGCAAGGGAAGCATTAATGTCGAGCAAAACACACCATTTGGTCGGGTTGTTAACAAGCAAACTTGTCCTTATTGTCATGGCACTGGAAAAGAAATCAAGGAAAAATGTCCAACTTGTCATGGTTCAGGCCGTGTAACGAAGAAAAAGAAAATCAAATTGAAAGTTCCTGCAGGTGTGAACGACGGGCAACAAATGCGTGTTGCTGGTGAAGGCGAAGCAGGGATCAATGGTGGACCAAATGGAGACTTGTTTGTCGTCTTTGTGATTGCACCAGATGACTTCTATGAACGAGAAGGCGACGATATTTTTGTTGAAGTGCCACTTACTTTTGTGCAAGCAGCACTTGGTGATGAAATTGATGTGCCAACTGTTCATGGTAAAGTACGCTTGAAAATTCCTGCTGGTACGCAAACGGGTACAACATTCAGACTCAGGGGCAAAGGTGTGCCGCATTTACGTGGAAGTGGAACAGGAGATCAGCATGTAGCTGTGAAAATCATTGTGCCGAAGAAACTGGATGATAAGCAAAAAGAAATCTTGCGTGAATTTGCTGGAGCAACTGGAAGCAAAGTAGATGAACAAAATGCTGGTTTTTTTGATAAAATGAAAAAAGCTTTTAAAGGCGAGTAAAAAAATGAAAAGCGGACGTTGAAAAAGGTTGTTCAACATCCGCTTTTTTATCCGAGGAGGCTGGTTCGTGATGGAGTGGGCAGAAGTGGAAGTACATACATTAAACGATGCGGTGGAACCAATTGCTAATTTATTGAATGAACACGGGGCAAGTGGTGTTTCAATTGAAGATGTGGCAGATTTTTTCAAGGAAAGAGAAAATCAATTTGGTGAAATTTATGCATTAAATCGGGCTGATTACCCTGATGATGGTGTGATTATCAAGGCCTGTTTTTTGAAAACAGAGGACTTTGTTGCTGGGATTCCTGCGCTTGAAAAAGCACTATTTGACCTTGCGAAATTTGATATTCCACTTGGAGAAATCAAGTTTTTTGTAAATGATGTTAACGATGATGACTGGGCGACTGCTTGGAAAAAATATTATCATCCAGTTGCGATCACGGATTCGATTACGGTGGCCCCAACATGGGAAGACTACCGGCCGCGAGAAGATGAACTGGTAATTGAACTGGATCCTGGCATGGCTTTTGGTACAGGAACGCACCCGACAACGCAGCTTTCGATGCGTGCCATTAGCGAGTTTGTAAAGCCAGATGATCGCGTAATTGATGTTGGAACGGGGTCTGGCGTGCTTGCAATTTTGTGTGCTAAGCTTGGAGCAGAATCAGTTTTAGCTCTTGATTTGGATGAAGTGGCAGTTCGCGCTGCAAGAGAAAATGTGTTGCAAAATCATGTCGAAGCTAAAGTAGAATTGCGCCAAAATGATTTGTTAAATGGCATTGAAGAAGAAGCAGATATGATTGTCGCGAATATTCTAGCAGAAGTGATTTTGTTATTCCCACATGACGTTTATCGTTTGCTTAAGCCGGGTGGTTATTTTATCGCGTCTGGAATTATCGAAAACAAGGCGGAGCAAGTTCGCGAAGCCCTTATTGAAGCTTCTCTTGTTGTGCTTGAAACAAGGCAGCAAGGTGATTGGGTAGCCATTATTACTAAGCGGAGTGAGGATTAAGCGATGCAACGGTATTTTATCGACCAAGTAATGGAGAAGGGGATTCCGGTCCAAGTGTCTGGCGCGGATTTTCATCATATGGTCCGTGTTATGCGAATGAAAGCGGGCGACCAAGTTTGGCTTGTGGATTTAAATGAAAAGGTTGCACAGGCTATCATACAGGAAGTTTTGGAAGACAAAGTGATACTGGCTGTTTCTAGCTTTCAGGAAAAAACGAGTGAGATGCCGGTTGAAATAACGGTGGCAAGTGGGCTTCCAAAGGGGGACAAGCTCGATCTTGTGGTGCAAAAAGGGACGGAACTCGGCGCGACTGAATTTTTACCGTTTCAAGCGGAACGATCGGTTTCGAAATGGGATGCTAAAAAAGTGCATAAAAAGATAGAACGACTGGAGCGGATTGCAAAGGAAGCGGCCGAGCAATCACATCGCGGACGAATTCCTTCTCTTCGCCATTATTTGAGTTTGAAGGCGTTGCTTGCATCTGTGGGGCAATCGTATGACTTTATAGTTTGTGCATATGAAGAAAGTGCGAAGCAAGGCGAGCGCTCGAGTCTTGCGCAAGTGTTTCAGAACATGCCAAGCGGTTCGCGGTTACTTGTCATCTTTGGACCTGAAGGCGGCGTTTCGGAACAAGAAGTAGCGGAACTTAAAGGTTTAGGAGCGATATTTGCTGGACTAGGGCCACGAATTTTGCGGACAGAAACGGCTCCGCTCTATCTTTTATCTGCAGCTTCGTTTTATTTTGAACTCAGCGGGAAAAATGAAAATGAATAATCTAGAATAAAAATGCATAAAGTTAGTGATTTCATGTTGACGCACTTTTGAGTTTCCGCTATAATTTTAGATGAGTGAATGCTATTTCTGTTAAGCTTTAAAAGCCTGCTAACAGCTTGTTGGCATTCTGAAGCCTTATATGGATCCTGTTTTGGGGTCTACGTAAGTGTCGGAGGGAGGGAAAGAGAGATGTCAAAAACAGTAGTTCGCAAAAACGAATCGCTTGACGATGCTCTTCGTCGCTTTAAACGTACTGTTTCTAAAAGCGGAACTTTGCAAGAATCGAGAAAGCGCGAATTTTATGAAAAGCCAAGCGTAAAACGCAAGAAAAAATCAGAAGCAGCTAGAAAACGCAAATTCTAATAGTTAAAGGCGATGATTTCATTGGCACTGCTTGACAAGTTAAATGAAGATATGAAGCAAGCTATGCGTGATAAAGAGAAAGAGAAACTTTCTGTTATCCGGATGTTAAAGTCTGCTTTACAAAATGAAGCAATCAATCAAGGCGGAGAGCTTTCCCCTGATGATGAAATCACTGTTCTTGCACGCGAAATGAAGCAGCGCAGAGATTCTCTTTCTGAGTTTGAAAAAGCTGGCAGGGATGATCTAGCTGAAAAAGTTCGTTCTGAAATCGAGATTGTTGAGGCATATTCGCCAAAACAGCTTTCGGATGATGAGCTTGAAGAGATTGTAAAAGCAACAATTGCAGAAGTTGGAGCAACGTCTAAGGCTGACTTTGGGAAAGTCATGGGCGCTGTTATGCCGAAAGTAAAAGGCAAGGCCGACGGGAATGCAGTGAATAAATTTGTAAAACAGTATCTTTCATAAAACTTTAAAGACTAGCTTCGGCTAGTCTTTTTTATGCGAAAAATGAGGAGGCTCAACTTTTACAGGTAGATGCGGTTTTAATTCTTTCTTCTTTTCGTGTATAATGGGGAGGACTAAGGAAGTTAAAAGACAAAGGGGTTAGAGAATGCAAAACGGATCTTATAAAGAAACCGTCGAATTAAACGAAGGCATTGATGTGCGTGATTTATTTGGAAACCAAGATGCTCACTTAAATGTGCTTGAAGAAAGTTTAGAAGTGAGCCTTGTTTCACGTGGCGGCGAAATTTTAATTAGTGGAGAAGAGGAAAACGTCAAACAGGCAAAACACGTTATTGCGGCTCTTCTTGCTGCGCTAAAGCGAGGCAATCATCTTGATGGTAGGGATGTCGCGCAAGCAGTTAAAATGGAAAAAGGCGGTACGCTTGAATATTTTGGTACGCTTTTTGAGGATGAAATTACAAAAAATGCGCACGGAAAACCCGTTCGTCCGAAGACGTTTGGACAACGTGAATACATGCAAATGGTACGTCGCTTTGACATTGTGTTTGGGATCGGACCTGCTGGAACTGGGAAGACGTATCTTGCCGTTGTTATGGCAATTGATGCGTGGAAAAAAGGTAAAGTTAGCAAGATCATTTTAACGCGTCCCGCTGTTGAAGCAGGAGAGAGCCTTGGCTTTTTACCGGGGGATTTAAAAGAAAAAGTAGATCCTTATTTACGACCTGTTTACGATGCGCTTTACGACATTTTAGGTTTAGAACATACGACGCGTCTCATGGAACGTGGTGTGATTGAAATTGCTCCACTTGCCTATATGCGTGGTCGAACGCTAGACAATGCCTTTGTAATTTTGGATGAAGCGCAAAACACAACCATTGCCCAAATGAAAATGTTTTTAACACGTCTTGGCTATGACTCTAAGATGATTGTAAACGGGGATATGACACAAATTGATTTACCGAAAGGAACGGTGAGCGGTCTTGTCAACGCGGAACAAGTTTTAAGTCAGGTGAAAAATATTGGATTTGTTTATTTTGAACATCATGATGTTGTGCGTCACCCGCTCGTTGCTGAGATTATTAAAGCATATGAACGAAACTAAAGGAGCAAGATTTGTATGATGCAAAAATGGAACCATTTTTATGAAAAATATGGACAGAAATTCATCATCCCAGCTATTCTTGTGATTTTGATGGTTGTTTCTTATGTTTTAATGATCCAAATGACCAAACCAGAATCTTTTAATGCTAAGTTATTTTCTGTTGCGGAGCGCACCATTCGTTCGCCGCAAACGGTAATTGATACGAAAAAAACCGATGAAGAGAAAACAACTGCAAAAGACTCGGTCGAAGATGTATACACTTTTAACCGTGAAACAGCTCAAAATCGGGTTTCGTTGATTAATTCTTTTTTTGCTTATGTCAGTGAAGTAAAAGGCGAAATTGCGGAAAAAACGGACAAAAAAGAATCAGTTTCTAATTCTGATAAATTAAAAATGCTGAAAGATAAACTTTCAAGCAATGTTTCTGAAAAAGTGACTTCAAGCGTTTCTGACGAGGTTCTGCTACGCTTTCTAAATGCGGATCAAAAGGATTTAAACACTGCGAAAGAAACACTTTCAAGTGAAATTGAAAGCATTATGGCTGAAAGTGTCCGCGAGGCTAATTTAAATACCAAAAAAGTACAAGCGCGGGATGACATCGAACTTTCAAGTATTCCTAGCTCGCTTAAATCGGCTGCCAAGACACTTGTATCTTATGCAATTGTTCCCAATGAAACATACAATAAAAAAGAAACCAATATTCGGAAACGAGAAGCGGCCGCGAGTGTTATTCCTGAGAAGATTTTACAAGGCCAGGTCATCGTTCAAGAGGGGCAAATTATTGACCGGGAAACTTACCGACAACTTGGTTTGCTCAACCTTTTAGATCAAAAAATGCCTATTAAACAATATGCAGGCTATGCTTTACTTATTTTAGTCCTTGCTTCTATTTTATATTTCTTTACAACGAAGACGAAAATGACGCGCAAGAAACGGCAGCAAACGCTACTGATTTTTGGAGTGGCTTTTGTTTTGACACTCATTTTGCTTTTTATTATTCGGCTGCTCGAGTCTGCTAATTTGAATAATATTTCGTTCTTGTTTCCTGCCGCGTTTCTTCCAGTTATTTTAAAGATTTTACTGCGAGAGCGCTACGCTTTTCTCGGGCTTTTATTTATTTCGATTACAAGTTTATTTGTTTTTCAATCTCATGAAACGAGCGTTGTGAGCAGTCTGATTACGCCGTTTATTTTACTAAGCGGTTTTGCTGCGATCATTTCGTTACGTGATTATTCGAAACGGATTGCAATTTTTCGGTCGGGGATGATTGTCGGGGTATTTAATCTTTTTTGTGTATTTTTCTTATTGCTCATTAACAATTCAATGATTTTGAGTGAAAGCACTCTTGAGTCACTATTTTATGCGTTTGCTGGGGGTGTTGGAGCCTTTATTTTGGCGCTTGGTCTGATTCCATTGTTCGAATTTTTGTTTGGGGTGTTAACAACAAGCAGACTCGTGGAACTTGCTAATCCGAACCATCCACTGCTAAAACGTATTTTGATGCGGGCGCCTGGAACGTATCATCACAGCATGATGGTTGCAAACCTTGCAGAAACTTGCGCGGATAAAATTGGAGCAAATGGCTTGCTTACACGTGTCGGTTGCTTTTATCATGATATAGGGAAGACGCTTCGCCCGCCTTATTTTGTTGAAAACCAGTTGCAAGGCATTAATCCGCATGATCGTTTGACACCTAAACAAAGTCGAGATATCATCTTGGCGCATACCGTTGATGGGGCAGAAATTTTGCGAGAAAATCATATGCCTCAGCCCGTGATTGACATTGCGCTTGAACATCATGGGACGACTTTGTTAAAATATTTCTATTTGAAGGAAAAAGAAACAAATCCAGATACGGAAGAAGCTGAATTTCGCTATGCGGGTCCAAAACCGCAAACTAAAGAAGCTGCGATTATCAATATTTCAGATAGTGTTGAAGCGGCTGTGCGTGCGGCGGTTGATCCGACGAAAGAAAAAATCAAACAAATCATTGATGGTATTATTCGCGATCGTTTGCTAGATGGGCAATTTTCGGAGTGTGATATTTCTCTAAAGGAAATCGAACAAATTCGAGAAACGTTGAATCAAACACTGAATGGAATTTACCATCAACGAATCCAATATCCAGATGAGAAGAAAGGAGAAAATTAATGGCGATACTTGAGCTTGATTTAATGGATGAGACAGAACAACTTCCAGAAAAAGAGCGGCAGTTAGTTGCAGATGTTTTAGAATTTGCTGCCCAGTATTTGAAGCTAGATGGAGGAACAGAGATGTCTGTGACCTTTATGGATAATGCCGGAATTCGTGAAATCAACCGTGAATACCGGTCAAAAGATGCCGCGACCGATGTGATTTCTTTTGCGCTAGAAGAGCTAGGGGAAGACGAGTTGCCAATCATTTTTGAAGAAGATCAGTTGCCAAGAAACTTGGGGGATATCATTATTTCAACCGAACGTGCGAATGAGCAGGCCGCCGAATATGGCCATTCATTTGATCGGGAACTTGGCTTTCTAGCGGTTCATGGCTTGTTGCACTTGCTTGGCTATGACCACATGGAAAAAGCAGATGAAGAAAAAATGTTTGGCTTACAAAAAGAAGTGTTGGATGCTTATGGTCTCAAACGATAGAAAATATAAACGCAGTCGTAGCTACGTAGCTTCTTTTAAACATGCTTTTTGTGGGATCAAGACCACTTTAAAAGAAGAGCGAAATATGAAGATCCATGTCGCTTCAGCAGTTCTCGTTCTCCTGTTTGCAGCTTTGTTTCAAGTGAAAATGGTGGAATGGCTTATCTTGCTTCTTTGCATTGGCCTTGTGATTGCACTTGAAACGGTCAATACGGCCATTGAGCGAACGATTGACACAATCACAGAAGAGTTCCTCCCAGAAGCAAAAAAAGCGAAGGATGCGGCCGCTGGGGCTGTTTTAATCATAGCGACGATTTCAGCGATTATTGGACTCATTATTTTTATCCCTTATTTTTGGCAATTATTCCATTTATAGATAGGAGTTTCCTAGTATGAGAGAAACTAATTTTATTGATCTCGCAAAAAAAGCACGCGAGTTTGCGTATGTGCCGTATTCCAACTTTCCTGTTGGAGCAGCACTTGTAACAAAAGATGATGAAGTGATTCTTGGTGCAAATATCGAAAATGCTTCTTACGGGTTATCCAATTGCGCGGAACGGACAGCGATTTTTAAGGCGGTTTCTGAAGGAAAGCACGAATTTGAAAAGCTTGTTGTGGTAGCAGATACGGACGGGCCGGTTTCACCTTGTGGAGCTTGCAGACAAGTAATCAGTGAATTTTGCAAACCGGATATGCCGGTTGTTTTAACAAATTTAAAGGGCGACGTGGCAGAGGTAACGGTAGCGGATCTTCTTCCAGGAGCATTTATGGCGGGGGATATGGATCATGAGCGATACATTTAAATCTGGCTTTGTAGCCATTGTAGGACGACCGAACGTTGGGAAATCGACATTGCTTAACCGAATTATTGGACAAAAAATTGCGATTATGAGCGACAAAGCACAAACGACTCGGAATAAAATCCAAGGGGTTTATACGACGGATGACGCACAAGTTGTATTTATTGATACGCCGGGCATCCATAAGCCGAAGCATAAACTAGGCGATTTCATGGTAAAAGTTGCACTAAATACTTTCCGAGAGGTTGACTTGATTTATTTTGTTATTGACGCTGACGCTGGCTTTGGTCGAGGTGACGAATTTATTATTCAAAAACTGGAACAAGTAGAAACGCCTGTTTTTCTATTGATTAATAAAATTGACCTTGTGACGCCAGAGGAGCTCGTTCAACTGATCGAATTGTATAAAGAAAAACTTGATTTTGCGGAAATCATTCCTATTTCTGCGCTTGAAGGAAATAATGTGCCAAACATGCTTGAAGAAACAGTGGCTCACTTGGAAGAAGGTCCCATGTACTATCCCGAAGATCAAATCACTGACCATCCGGAGCGTTTCATTATCTCAGAACTGATCCGCGAACAAGTTTTAAAATTAACACGTGAAGAAGTTCCGCATTCAGTGGCTGTTGTGATTGAAGGCATTGAAAAAAATCCCAAAACGGAAAAGCTCACAATTATGGCAACTATCATTGTGGAGCGCAGTACGCAAAAAGGGATTATCATTGGTAAACAAGGGCAGATGCTAAAACAAATTGGCATGCGTGCAAGGAAAGAAATTGAATTGTTACTTGGATCCAAAGTATTTCTTGAAGTCTGGGTCAAAGTTCAAAAAAATTGGCGAGATAAAGAGCATTATCTACAAGATTACGGCTTTGATCAAGATGAGTATTAAAAAAGACGCGCTGATTTGCGCGTCTTTTGTCTCATTCATGCCAAATTAGATTGTCGTATTCGACTTCTAATTCGCCTTTGCCGAGATACTTATAATAAATGTTAAAATTTACAGTTTTACCTGCTTCAATTTTTTCATGGAAGTAATCTTTCTTTAAAACGGTGGGGTAGTCATCTTTTCCATAGTTATAAAGATAGAAGTCTTTGGCAGAAACATAGATGGGTTCGGAATTTTTATTTTGTATGGTCACTTCAATTTGATAAGCTTTATCTAAACCACGTTCGTCTATTTTTTGAACATGCGGCTTTGAAACTTGTATGGTTGCTTGTTCACTTGACTGCCCTTTCATGCCAAATGTGAGCTCATCATATTCATCTTCGTAGTCTTCATAAAATTCATCGGCTGATGAGGCGTTCGTTTCTTCTTTTACTTGAGCCTCAGCACTTGTTTCTTGACTAATGTAGTAAAGGAAAGCGCCACTAAAGATAAATAAGCTGATTAAAAGAACGGCTCCCCCAGCACTTACAAACCAGATAGCGGTTACTTTTCTGATCTTTAAAAATAAAAAAACGATTCCCATGATTAGAAGTACAAATGCAAAGAAAGCAATAATGCCTAAAATACCAATGATAACCATCCGACAAACTCCTTTTTCACTCAATAACGGTATTGTATCATTTTTAACGAACAAGGGAAATAAAAAAAGAAATTTTCTGTTATAATATGACAGAAGAACAAAAGGAGGTGTGCAGTGTGGAGAAAGCTGAGGGAATCGTATTGCGACAAACGAACTACCGGGAGTCGGATAAAATCATCGTCGTTTTCACGCGAGAATTTGGTAAAATTGGGATGGTTGCTCGTGGAGCCAAGAAAGGAAAAAGTCGCTTGGCGGCAGTTACCCAACCGTTTACAAAAGGAATGTTCTCTTTTTTTGGTGGTCAAGGGCTCGTCACGCTGCAGCAAGGAGATGTCATCCAAAATTTTTCGAGCATCCAACAAGACATTTTTTTAACTGCATATGCTTCGTTTGTTTGCGAGTTGCTTGATAAAGCGACAGAAGAAAGACAAAAAAATGAATATTTATTTGAACTCGCTTATGCGATTTTACGTGATATAGATGAAGGCTATGATGCCCAAATTTTAACGCAAATCTTTGAAATGAAAATGTTGAATGTGCTTGGACTTTATCCTGTTATGGACCGATGCGCGATTTGTTCTGAAACTGAAGGTCACTTTGATTTTTCTAGTGCAAGTGATGGACTGGTTTGCCACCGTTGTTTCGAGAAAGATCCCTACCGGATGCACTTACCTGAAAATGTAGTAAAATTGCTGCGCCTGTTTTATATGTTCCGGATTGAACGGCTCGGTGAGATTCATGTTAAGCCGGAAACGAAAGCGTGGCTTGAAAAAGCGATTGATACGTACTACGATGAAAAATCTGGGCTATACTTGAAAAGTAAGAAATTTTTGCGGGATATGTCCAAATGGAGTGGAATACTTGAGGACAAGGATAAGGATTGACAAAATGGCTTCAATCCTTTATCTTTAGAGTTAAGAAGAATAATACATGCGGAGATGAAAAGGAGTAGAAACGAGCGCTGATCGATTAGCGAAATCGGGATAGTGAGAGCCGATGATCAACTGGTTTTGAAGGGCATTTCGGAGCGTGATTAAAGAAGGTGGAATCTTTCATTTGAAAAGATTCAAATAGGGTGGAACCGCGAGTATCTCTCGTCCCTATATGCAAAAGAGGCATATAGAGGCGAGAGTTTTTATGTGCTTTTGATCTAATCGGAGGTGGGAAAATGAATTTACAAACAATGATTCGAACGTTGCAAGATTACTGGTCGGAGCAAGGCTGTATTATGTTGCAATCCTATGATGTTGAAAAAGGCGCGGGGACGATGAGTCCGTATACATTTTTAAAGGCGATTGGCCCTGAACCCTGGAAGGCAGCTTATGTGGAGCCGTCACGTCGACCTGCAGATGGCAGATATGGTGAAAATCCGAATCGGCTTTTCCAGCATCATCAATTCCAAGTAGTGATGAAGCCTTCACCGGATAATATTCAGGAATTGTACCTTGGTTCGCTAGAAAAAATTGGGATTGATCCTTTGAAACACGATATTCGTTTTGTGGAAGATAACTGGGAAAATCCATCACTTGGCTGTGCAGGGCTCGGCTGGGAGGTTTGGCTAGACGGAATGGAAATCACCCAATTTACTTATTTCCAGCAAGTAGGAGGGCTTGAGTGTTTCCCTGTAACATCAGAAATTACGTATGGTGTTGAGCGGCTTGCGAGCTATATTCAAGATAAAGAAAATGTTTTTGACCTTGAGTGGACGGAAGGAATCACGTACCGAGACATTTTTTATCAAGCGGAATACGAAAACTCAAAATACGCGTTTGAAACTTCGAATGCGGATATGCTCCTTCAATTGTTTGATACTTATGAGCAAGAAGCCAGTAATCAAATGGAAGAAGGGCTTGTATTCCCGGCTTATGACTATGTTTTAAAATGTTCGCATACGTTTAATTTGCTTGATGCAAGAGGGGTTGTTTCTGTAACGGAAAGAGCTCAATATATCGGTCGTATTCGTCGGCTCGCGCGGCGAATTGCAAAAACTTTCTACGAAGAACGAGAAAAGCTAGGATTCCCCTTAATAAAGGAGGAGAAAACACATGAGTAAAGATTTCTTACTGGAAATTGGTTTAGAAGAAATGCCGGCGAAATATATTTCGGATTCAGCTAAACAACTTGAAAAACGAGCGGTTGAGTGGTTTGAAGAGAAAAAAATTGAGCACGGTGAAGTGATTTCTTTTCAGTCTCCTCGAAGACTTGCAGTGCTTGTGAAAGAAGTTTCCGAAAAGCAAGCTGACCGTATTGAAGAAGCAAAAGGGCCGGCGAAAAAAATCGCGTTTGATGAAGATGGAAACTGGTCAAAAGCAGCGCAAGGATTTGCTCGGGGGCACGGAGTTTCGCCTGAAGAATTTACCTTTCGTGAAATAAAAGGTGTGGAATACATCTATCTTGAGAAAAAAGTAACGGGTATCGAAACGGAAACGCTTCTACCGGAAATCAAAAAAATCATTATAGACATGACTTTCCCAGTTAGTATGCACTGGGGAGCAAATGAAATGCGCTATATTCGTCCGATCAAATGGCTTGTTGCATTATTTGGCCAAGAAATCGTTCCGTTCGAAGTAGCTTACGTGAAAACTGGGAATGTGAGTCGTGGACATCGCTTCCTTGGACACGAAACAGTGATACCTGAACCGAAAGAGTATGAAATGAAACTGCTTGAAGAGTTTGTTGTGGTTGATGCATTCAAACGAAAAGATGCGATCTGGGGACAAATTGAAGAAGTTTGTATTGACAAAGGCTGGAGCGTTCCAAAAGATGAAGATTTACTTGAAGAAGTGAACAATCTTGTAGAATATCCAACTGTCCTCGAAGGAGGGTTTGAAGAAAGTTTCTTAGATCTTCCCGAAGAAATTTTAATTACTTCGATGAAAGAACATCAACGTTATTTCCCTGTGTTTAATAAAGAAGGAGAGCTTTTGCCACACTTTATTACAGTTCGAAATGGCAATCATGAACATGCTGAAACAGTAGTTCGAGGAAATGAAAAAGTACTGCGCGCTCGTCTTTCTGATGGAGAGTTTTTCTATAAAGAAGACCTGAAAATGAAGATTGATGATGCGGTGGCGAAACTTTCTCACATTGTGTTCCATGAAAAACTGGGCACACTTTCTGAAAAAATGAAACGTGTGGAACAAGTTGCGTTACTTCTTGCAGATTTCCTATCATGGAGTGATAGCGATAAAAAAGAGGTTGCCCGTGCTGCTGAGATTTATAAATTTGATTTAGTAACAAATGTGGTTGGCGAGTTTCCTGAACTTCAAGGAATTATGGGCGAGAAATACGCTCGCCTCCAAGGGGAAAAACCTGAGGTTGCGACTGCAATCCGTGAACATTATATGCCAACATCTGCAGAAGGCGCACTTCCAGAAACCGATCTAGGGAGTTTGCTTGCAGTTTCTGATAAATTAGAAACATTGGTGAGCTTTTTCTGTGTGGGAATGATTCCAACGGGCTCACAAGATCCATTTAGCTTGAGACGCAGCGCTTTCGGCGTGATGCGAATTCTTTTGAATACGGGTTGGAATTTGCCGCTTGCCGAGTTGCTAAAAGAAATTGTCACGATTGAGCGAAATGCAGGAATTGCTACGCTTTCCGATGATGAAATCTATGCAGAAGTTCAAACTTTCTTGAAAAATCGTTTACGCGTGATTTTACAGGATCAAAAAGTTCGACTAGATATCATTGATTCTGTTACAAGCGAAGATGCTAACTTTGTACCTAATATCTTGGAGCGAGCGAAGCTATTAAATGAAAGTGCTCAAAAAGACTGGTTTAGACCAACGATTGAAGCTTTGTCACGAGTCGCCAACATTGCGAAGAAACATGAAGAAGACGTGGAAATTAACGATCAGTTATTTGAAAATGAAGCGGAGAAAAGATTGTTTGATGAACTGAGTTCCATGAAACGTGATTTTGCTGGCTTAACAAGTGAAGAACGTCTTGAACGCTTCCGCGAAATGCGTGGTGCAATTGACCAGTATTTTGATACGACACTTGTCATGAGCGAAGATAAAGAGCGCCGCAATAATCGTTTAGAACTGTTATTTGAACTAGCTGAATTCATCAAAGAATTTGCGGAAATGGATGCTATTCATGTAAAATAGAAGAAGAGCAAAAAGCAGGAACTTTATTTTGAAAAGGTTCCTGCTTTTAAACGAAAAGGAGCGTAAAAAATGACCCAACCAGCAGTTTATGTCGTTTCCGATTCGACGGGTGAAACCGCGGAACTGGTCACAAGAGCAGCACTTTCACAATTTGGACAAACGCCAAAGTTTATTCATCGTTTTCATCATATTGATTCAAAAGATTTAATCGAAGAAATTGTCGATCTCGTTGCGGTTAATCACGGGATTATTGTGCACACCGTCGTGTTAGAAGAAATTCGAACGGAGTTAAATAAACAAGCAGAAGCTTACGGTGTCCCAATTATTGATATTTTTGGCCCGCTACTGGCTCAGCTTGAGAAAACGTATAAAATTAAGCCACTTTCAGAGCCAGGACGCGTTCGTTCACTCGATGAAGCGTATTTTAACAAAGTCGCAGCGATTGAGTTTGCCGTTGAAAATGATGATGGCAGGAATCCTCGGGGGATTCTTCAAGCTGACTATGTGTTAATTGGCGTTTCACGAACTTCTAAAACGCCCTTGTCACAGTATTTGGCTCTCAAAGGACTTAAAATCTGTAATATCCCGATCGTGCCTGAAGCCGAGATCCCAGAAGAACTCTTTGAAATCGATCCGAAAAAAATCATCGGTTTGAAAATTAGTCGTACGAAACTTAATCAAATTCGTTCCAAGCGACTCATTTCAATGGGATTAAGTGGTGCGGGGATGTATTCAAGTGACGACCGAATTACTGAAGAACTAAAATTCTTTAAAATTTTAACGGATAAATTGGGTTGTTTTGTACTAGATGTCACGAATAAAGCCATCGAAGAGACTGCAAATGATATTTTGATGCATATTGGTGAAATTGCTGACGAAAATTTAGAACTTTAAGAAGGACTTTTTGATTTTATGTCGAATATATATATTATACGGGGATTATACGCTTGAAAAAAGTAGGTTAATCTCGTATAATTCATTTTTGCGGATTCTTTTCTGCAATGTATGTTGAGAGATGAAAAACGGGTTTACGGCTCGTTTTTTGATTTGTTTATAGCAAGTAAAGGAGGGACGTTTTTGCCTAAAATTATTGTCGATGCAGATGCTTGCCCAGTCAAAGAAGAAATCAAATCGCTTGCTCAAATTTTTCATTTAGAAGTGACCTACGTAGCTTCCTATAATCATTTTGGCGCGAATCGTGAGGATGAAAACTGGATCTATGTGGATACTGAAAAAGAAGCAGCGGACCTCCGGATAGTCAACCTATCGAAGAAAGGCGACATCATCATTACACAAGATATTGGACTTGCCAGTATGTTGCTTTCGAAATGCACGGTTTTTTCAAATCGTGGTGAAATTTATCAGGATGATATGATGCCGCTAATGCTAGAACAGCGTGAATCACGTGCGAAAGCAAGACGAAGAGGTGAGTACGGGAAAGGTCCAAAAGCCATGACGGATCAAGATCGACAAACTTTTAAGCAAAATCTGGAACAGTTTTTAACGAAATTGAAATTCTTAGGAGTTGACGATAAATGACACAAAGAATTCCTGAGGAAACGATTGAACAAATTCGAAATCAAGCAGATATTGTTGATGTCATAGGAAATTACGTCCAGCTCAAGAAACAAGGACGAAACTATATCGGATTATGTCCATTTCACGGCGAGAAAACACCTTCATTCTCTGTGTCTCCTGAAAAACAAATTTTTCATTGCTTTGGTTGTGGGAAAGGTGGAAATGTTTTTTCATTTTTAATGGAACACGATCACCTTTCCTTTGTAGAGTCTGTGAAAAAAACTGCTGACCTTGCACATGTAGATGTAACGCTTCCAGAAAATGTTATAGAAGCAGAGGGTAGCACGCCTCGCGTTACAAGTGAAGCGCAAAAAATGATCGAACTGAATCAACTTGCTGCTAAGCTGTATCATTACTTGTTAATGGAAACAGAGGAAGGCTACAAAGCGCTACAATATTTAAAGGAACGTGGTATGACGGAAGCGAGTATGACAGAATTTCAAATTGGATTTGCCCCGAATCACCACGCAACGTTGTCATCGTTTTTAGAAAAGCGGGGCGCCGATTTAGATTTAGCGGTAGAAGCTGGACTTTTGACTGAACGAGAAGATGGCTCAATCGTAGACCGCTTTCGGAGTCGCATCATGTTTCCCATTACTGATGATCGCGGGCAGCTCGTCGGATTTTCAGGGCGCTTAATTGATCAAGAAAATGGACCCAAATATCTAAATACGCCTGAAACGCCTTTATTTAACAAAAGACGCTTGCTTTATCATTTTTCAGAAGGTAGAACCGAGATTAGAAGACGAGAAGAAGTACTTTTGCTTGAAGGATTTATGGATGTGATTTCTGCGTCGGATGCAGGTCTAGCAAATGGAATTGCTTCGATGGGGACGAGCTTAACAGAAGAGCATATTGGGCTTGTTCGTCGGATTGCGAATCGAGCAGTGATTAGCTATGATGGTGACCGAGCTGGAATCGAAGCGGCTTATAAAGCGGGTCTCTTATTAGAAGAAAAAAGTCGAATGGAAATTTTTGTTTTAGCGATTCCTGGCGGGAAAGACCCCGATGAATTTATTAAAGAATATGGGGCTGAACGTTTTTTGGAAGTCTATTTGCACGAACGAATGACTTGGACGGCCTACAAACTCTTTTATTTACGAAAGCAGCGAAACTTGCAAAACGATTCTGAACGACTTCAGTATATGGATGAGGCGTTAACTGAGATTGGTAAGCTAAGTCAAGCGGTGGAACGAGAGCTTTATTTGAAGCAATTAGCAGATGAATTTGAAATCTCTATTCCGGCATTAAAAGAACAATTGCAGCAAAAAATTGTGGAACAAAAGAGCGTGCCAAACAGAGTGCCATCTGAAGATGATTTTTTACTCGATTTAGCGCCGCCACCTGATGATTTTTATGGTGGCTTAGTAGGCACTCAACCGGTTAGACAAACGCTTCAAGCCTATCACGCTTCTGAATATTTACTGATGAAAGCGATGATTGGAAGTGAAGAAGCTTTTTCTGCGATTCATCAGCTCCTTGATGGACTTAATTTTCAACATGATGAGTTTCAAGCTTTATATACGCATTTAATGGCGTATTATTTAGATGGAAATACAGCGGATCCAAATCGCTTTATGGATTATTTGACGGATCCAGCACTGAAAAATTTAATTTCTGAACTCGTGATGCTTGAAACACCGGAAGAAGCCACCACGGAGGAATATCTGGATTATATTAACAGTTTAAAAAAACAAATTTTACTAGATCGAATCAAGCAAAAAGAAGCAGAAGCTAGTGAAAAAGACCGATTAGGGGATCATGACGCTGCTAAACAAGCGCTTGCGGAATTTATTTCTCTGCGCCAGAAGTTAGCAAAAGGAGATTATGAACTTTAAAATGGTGTGAAACGTTTTAAAACTGCCAAATAATGGTATGGAATAAATGAATATCCATGCGCGGGCAGTATTTTTGAGAGGAGGAAGCAGCAGTATGAGCGAAAAACAAGAAAATGTCAAACAAAGTACTGAAACAGTAGAACAAGTTAAAGAAACCCTAATTGGAGAAGGGAAAAAAGTAGGAATTTTAACCTACAGTAATATTGCTGCGAAATTAGCTCCTTTTGCACTTGATTCTGATCAAATGGATGAGTTTTTAGAGCATTTAACACAAGTGGGGATTGAAGTGGCGGATGATGATGACGATGCTGATCCAGATGAGAAAGAGCTTGTAAAAGAAGAAAGCGAAGAATTTGATTTAACGGATATGAGCGTGCCGCCAGGTGTTAAAATCAATGATCCTGTTAGAATGTATTTGAAAGAAATTGGTCGTGTTGATTTGCTTTCTGCTGACGAGGAAATTGCACTTGCCAAGCGAATTGAAAAAGGGGATATTGAAGCTAAGGGGCGTCTTGCAGAAGCCAACTTACGTCTAGTTGTCAGCATTGCTAAGCGTTATGTTGGGCGTGGTATGTTGTTTCTTGACTTAATTCAAGAAGGAAACATGGGACTTATGAAAGCCGTTGAAAAGTTTGATTTTAACAAAGGCTTTAAATTCAGTACGTATGCAACGTGGTGGATTCGTCAGGCGATTACAAGAGCGATTGCCGACCAAGCGCGTACAATTCGGATTCCTGTTCATATGGTGGAAACGATCAACAAATTGATTCGGGTACAGCGCTCACTTCTGCAAGATCTTGGTCGTGACCCTTCACCGGAAGAAATCGGAGAAGAAATGGATTTACCTACTGAAAAAGTTCGTGAAATTCTTAAGATTGCTCAAGAGCCAGTTTCACTTGAAACGCCAATCGGGGAAGAAGACGATTCGCATTTGGGAGATTTTATTGAGGATCAGGAAGCGACTTCACCATCTGACCATGCAGCTTATGAATTACTCAAAGAGCAGCTTGAAGATGTTCTTGATACTCTGACGGACCGTGAGGAAAATGTTCTGCGTCTTCGCTTTGGCTTAGATGATGGAAGAACACGTACACTCGAAGAAGTTGGTCGTGTATTTGGAGTAACTCGTGAACGGATTCGACAAATTGAAGCGAAGGCACTCCGCAAACTTCGTCATCCAAGCAGAAGTAAACAATTGAAAGACTTTTTAGAGTAAGAATTTATGTACGCCACATTCTGGATTCAGATGTGGCGTTTACTTAAAGATCATGATGCTTGAGGTGACAAAATGAATGAACAAAAATTATCGAAACGCTTGGAAAAAGTAGCGCATTTTATTAAACCACAAAGTCGTATTGCGGATATCGGTAGCGATCATGCTTATTTGCCTTGTTATGCAGTTCTTCAAGGTTTTGCAAGTTTTGCCATTGCAGGGGAAATCGCTGATGGCCCCTTTCATTCGGCACAAGATCAAGTAGAAAAAACCGGACTTCTTGCTCAAATTTCTGTTCGAAAAGGAGACGGGCTTCAGGTACTCGAGCGGTCAGATGAAATTGATACGGTGGTTATTGCCGGAATGGGTGGACCGCTTATTGCGAGTATTTTAGAAAGCGATGGAGAGAAACTTGCGGGTGTTTCGCGCTTGATTTTGCAGCCGAACATTGCTGCAAACCGGATTCGTGAATGGGGTGTGCGTCACCAATTTAAAATTGTCGCAGAAGAAATCCTGGAAGAAGATCGAAAAATCTATGAAATTTTGGTGCTTGAACGTTCACAAGCACCTGTTAGTTATTCAGAAGATGAGCTTTTTTTTGGTCCTTTTTTATTGAAAGAGAAAAACGCGGCATTTCGTTCTAAATGGCAGCATGAACAAGATACGTGGAAAAAAATTACGGAAAACATCGAAAAACAGGGAAAAACATCGGAAAATGA
Organism: Listeria valentina; assembly: GCF_011800755.1. Taxonomy (GTDB): domain Bacteria; phylum Bacillota; class Bacilli; order Lactobacillales; family Listeriaceae; genus Listeria; species Listeria valentina. The sequence goes on along the minus strand of NZ_JAATJW010000001.1, from coordinate 40,826 downwards.
ATTGAAACTTACAGAACTTCGTGCTCAAATAAAACGAGTAGAGGATGTGTTGAAATGAAAACAGCAAATGGTCATGAATTTGTGGCGATGCTTGAAAAAATTGCTCCGCGGAAACTGGCGATGGAAGATGATCCGATTGGCTTACAGCTCGGGGATCTTTCAAAAAAGGTTCGCAAAATCATGTTTACTTTAGACGTGCTTGAAGAAGTAGTGGATGAAGCGATCGAACAAGGCGTGGATATGATCGTTGCGCATCATCCGTTTTTATTCCGTCCTGTACATAAAATTGATATGGAAACTGCACAAGGGCGAATGATTCGCAAATTGATCAAACACGATATTATTGTTTTTGCGGCGCATACTAACTTAGATATTGCAAGAGGCGGTGTGAATGATATACTGGCGGACTTGTTTGAACTGAAAGATACTGAAGTGATTGTGCCTACGCGTGTTGAAAAATATTTGAAACTGGTTGTTTTTGTACCTGAGGAATCGAGCGAAACGGTCCGTCAAATTTTGATGAATAGTGGTGCTGGCGAAATTGGAACTGAGTATGAATCGTGTAGCTTTGAAGTGAGCGGGATTGGAAAATTTAAGCCAAGTGAAAACGCCAAGCCTGCAAAAGGAAAAAATGGTGAACTGGCGAGTGTTAAAGAAGTGCGACTCGAAACGATTATTCGTGAAGATTTAGCTGATCAAGCTGTTAAAGCGGTGAAAGCCGGTCATCCTTATGAGGAACCCGCTGTTGACTTATATCCACTTGAAGGGCTTAAACAGGTAGAAGGACTCGGACGAGTTGGAAAACTCGCTAAAGAAATGCCACTTGAGGTTTTCATTGATATTGTGAAAGGGGTTTTATCAATTGAACATGTTCGGTTGATTGGAGATCCAAATGCAAAAGTGAGAAAGGTTGCAGTACTGGGTGGAGACGGGAATAAATTTATTCATGCTGCAAAAAGAAGTGGCGCCGACGTGCTGATTACAGGAGACATTTATTATCACACGGGGCATGACTTGCTCGCAATGGGACTGCCGACGATTGATGCCGGACATAACATTGAAAAAGTGATGAAGAGTTATTTGAAAACAGAGTTTGAAGAGCGTTCTAAGAATCTTGGCATTGAGGTTGAACTTATTGTTTCCGAAAAAAATACCGATCCATTTACTTTTTTATAAATGCATTGAAAAGGCCGCTTTCTGAGTAGGAAAGCGGCTTTACTTATATTATCGACCACCATTTTTTAAGTGTTCAAGACGAGCTCGTCGTTTTTCTTCCATGTTTTTCTTTTTAGCTCGGGGTAAGATGGCATCAGCACTCAGCTCATGATGTTTTTCCCAAGTTGTCTCGTCATTTGGATCAAATTGATCGAGGTAAACAAGGACTTCTCGGATCACTTGTGTAGGGGTGCTTGCACCAGCTGTAATTGCTACTTTTTGGGCGCTTTTTAGCCAGTCCAAGTCGATTTCTGTAACATCGGCGACTCGGTAAGCTTTAACGCCAGCTTTTTCTTCTGAAACTTGTGCCAAACGATTGGTATTGTTGCTCCTAGGATCTCCCACTACAATCGTTAAATCAGCACCTTTTGCTTGTTCTGCAACGGCTTCTTGGCGGACTTGTGTGGCCATGCAAATTTCTTTGTGATTTTCAGCTTGTGGATAGCGCTCATGGATATAATCCATCAAATCAAGCACATCCCACTGGCTCATCGTGGTTTGATTGGTGACAAAAATTTTGTCATTGGCTGAAAAATGTAAGGCATCAATATCTGCTACTGTTTCAACCAGATGGACAACATCAGGAGCTGTTCCATATGCACCCTCAGGTTCAGGATGCCCTTTTTTTCCGATATAAATAATTTGAAAGCCAGCTGTTTTTTTTTCTAAAATCAAATCGTAAGTCCGCATGACATCTGGACAAGTCGCATCAATCGTTACAAGGCCTTTTGCTTTGGCAAGTTCTTTAACTCGCGGTGAAATGCCATGTGCTGTGAAGATGACTGTGCCAGAATCAATTTGTTCAAGGATTTCCTCGCGGTTTTCACCATCAACGGTATGAATCCCGATTTCTTCAAACGCATCGGTTACGTGTTTATTATGAACAATCATTCCCAAAATGTGAATGGGTCTTGGTAAGTTTGGATCAAGTGAAGCATTTTTAGCGATGACCATTGCATCAACAACGCCGTAACAATAGCCACGTGGGCTGATTTTAATAATCTCCATCCGTGTTATTTTCCTCCTAAGTAGGCAGTTTACAGTTTTCATTATATAAGAGAAATGACTTTTTGGCTAGATTTTCTCGTTTTTTGTCGCAGGAAACGCTCTCGAGTGGTATAATGGCACAAGAAACTGAAACGGAGTGAAGTGAATTTATGAAGAAAACAAGGTTCGACCAGTTTGGTTTTAAGCCTTTTATTAATACAGCGATCAACTCGCTTGGGTTTTATGAGCCAACCCCTGTGCAGCAAAAGTTAATTCCAGGAGTTTTGCGCGGGGAAAGCATTATCGGACAGTCTAAAACTGGAACAGGAAAAACACATACTTTTCTATTACCAATTTTAGAAAAGCTAGATCCGAAAAGAGAAGGCGTGTTTGCAGTCATCACAGCGCCTAGTCGTGAGCTTGCAACCCAGATTTATCATGAAATTAAAAAAATCACGAAACATAGTCCAGATGAAATCTCGACGCAACTTTTAATTGGTGGAACAGATAAACAACGGACGATCGAAAAATTGAAAAATCAACCGCAAATTGTTGTCGGAACACCCGGACGGATCAATGACATGATTCGTGAAAAAGCGCTTTTTGTTTACACAGCAGAAATTTTAGTGATCGATGAAGCAGATATGACGCTTGATATGGGTTTTTTAAACGATGTTGACCAAATTGCTGGGAAAATGCCACCTCATTTGCAAATGCTTGTTTTTTCAGCGACTATACCAGAAAAATTAAAACCGTTTTTGAAAAAATATATGGAAAACCCTCGCTTTGAACATATCGCACCTGAAGCTGTCTCTGCACAGACGATTGAGCACTGGTTACTTCCGCTTAAAAGTCGGAACAAACTTGAGGTGCTAAAGGATTCGCTGTTAACGTTCCAGCCATTCCTCGCCATTGTTTTTGCGAATACGAAGCAAACAGCGGACCAAGTGCATGATTATTTGGTGAGTGAAGGACTTAAAGTTGCCAAGGTGCATGGCGATGTGCCCCCACGTGAACGTAAACGGACAATGAAACAAATTGAAAATATGGATTTCGAGTACATCGTTGCAACTGATTTAGTGGCACGGGGAATTGATGTACAAGGTATCAGTCACGTTATTAACTTTGAGCTCCCTGAGGATAATGACTTTTATATCCACCGGACTGGACGGACGGGAAGAGCAGGGCACAGTGGAATCGCACTCACCATTTTTGAAGCTCGTGATGAAGATCAACTGAACCAACTTGAAAAACGGGGAATTACGTTTAAACACGTTGAACTAAAACAAGGGGAATTTGTTGAAACTTTTGACCGAAATAAACGTGCAAAACGTGAAGCAAAACGTGAAGCAGCTGACCCACGTGAAATTGGAATGCGGAAAAAAGCGCAGAAAAAACGCAAACCAGGTTATAAAAAGAAAATCAATTATAAAATGGCGGAGATCAAACGTCGTGAAAATCGCAAAAAGAATCGGGGGAAAAAATAATTATGTTGAGAATTGGTTCACATGTATCAATGAGCGGCAAAAAAATGCTACTCGGGGCAAGTGAAGAAGCTCTTTCATATGATGCTAATACGTTCATGATATACACAGGAGCGCCACAAAATACTCGTCGTAAACCCATTGATGAACTGAATATTGAGGCTGGGCTTACGCATATGAAAGAAAACGGAATGGACGACATTGTCGTTCATGCTCCTTATATTATCAACATCGGAAATACCGTTAAACCAGAAACTTACGAACTCGGTGTGAGCTTTTTACAGCAAGAAATTGAACGAACAGCTGCTCTTTCTGCTAAGCAAATTGTGCTTCATCCTGGAGCTCATGTTGGGGAAGGGGCTGAAGTTGGTATTAAGCAAATCATCAAAGGGCTAAATGAAGCGCTTGATCCTAAACATGACGTTCAAATCGCACTTGAAACGATGGCTGGAAAAGGAACGGAAATCGGTAGGACTTTTGAAGAACTAGCACAGATCATCGATGGTGTGACTCACAATGAACTTTTATCGGTTACATTCGATACTTGTCACGTTCATGATGCGGGTTACGATATTGTGAATGATTTTGATGGTGTGCTAAATGAATTTGATAAAATTATCGGTCTTGATCGGCTTAAAGTACTTCATATAAATGATAGTAAAAATGAACGTGCGGCGCATAAAGACCGTCATGCTAACATTGGCTTTGGTCACATCGGTTTTGACGCTTTGCATTATGTGGTTCATCATCCGCAGTTAATGGATCGTCCTAAAATTTTAGAGACCCCTTATGTCGGAGAGGATAAGAAAAACAAAAAACCTCCATATAAATTTGAAATTGCTATGTTACGAGATGGAACTTTTGATCCAGAATTACTTTCGAAAATTCTTGCGCAATGATAAAATGATAGAGGTTAAAGGAGAGATGCGAAACTATGGAAAAAATGTTAGTCTTTGGGCATAAAAACCCGGATACTGATGCGATTTGTTCGGCAATTGCATTCAGTGAATTAAAAAAAACAGAGGGCGCTCAAGTAGAGCCCGTTCGACTTGGTGAAGTGAACTCGGAGACGGCTTTTGTTTTAGCGGAAGCTGGTATCGAAGCACCTCGACTAGTCGAAACGGTTGCAAACGAAGTGAATACTGTTTGCCTTGTTGATCATAATGAAGCACAACAAAGTGCTGATGATATCGCAAAAGTAACAGTACATAGCGTTGTCGATCATCACCGAATCGCAAACTTTGAAACGGCTGACCCGCTTTATTACAGAGCGGAACCAGTTGGTTGCACAGCAACGATTCTTGTAAAATTATTTCATGAAAAAGAAATTGCTATTCCAAAAGTGACGGCGCAATTGATGGTTTCAGCGATTATTTCTGATACGTTATTGTTTAAATCGCCAACATGTACGGAAGAAGATAAGAAAGCAGCGGCTGAACTTGCTCGTATTGCGGACCTTGATCTTGAAGCGTATGGAATGAAAATGCTTCGTGCAGGAGCGGATGTAAGCACAAAAACTGTTGCTGAACTTTTACTAGATGCGAAAGAATTTAACATGGGCGGTGCAAAAGTAGAGATCGCACAAATCAATGTGGTAGATGAAAATGATGTGCTTTCGCGAATGGAAGAAGTAGAACCGGTGATTACGAAAACCGTTGCTGATAAAGGGCTTGATCTTTATCTGTTTGTTGTTACAAACATCTTGACGAACGACTCTATTGGTATTGCTTATGGTGAAAAAACACAAGCTGTCGAACAAGCATATAACGTGACACTTACCGATCATAAAGCACCGCTTCTTGGCGTTGTTTCTCGGAAAAAGCAAGTCGTTCCCGTTCTTACAGAAATCTTTACCAAATAAAAAGAAAGGGCCAGCAGGAAACTTCTGTTGGCTCTTTCTTTTTTAGTGTACTTTCGGTCGTCTGAAAAAATAAGTAAGAATTAATAAGAATGCGAAAAAAATAGCGGTATAAGCGGTGCTAGGATGGGGACTTAGCTGTCCGAAAAAGATGCTTAAGTAAAGCCAGATGACGCTGAGCGGATAGGCGAAATTTTGCTCTCTGTAGCGGATCGTGAAAGCTAACAAAAAGCCGATGATTAAAAGCAAAATCGGGAGTATATTTCCCAGTTCTGCGTGAATTTTGGCTAGGTAAATATCTAGGACAATGAAGAAAGAAATTGAAAGTCCGCCAAAATAAAGCGATAGCGGGAAACGCGCGATTTTGTTTCGGCGATCGATTTCTTGGTACAAACGCTGAACTGTAACGACCCAAATGAGTAGAAGAATAACTGAAAGAAAAATCCAATTATAATGCCAGCTAATCGTGAAGAAAATGCTTAAAAAGTTACTGACAATAAATCTGGAAATCCACTTGGGACTGACTTGACTTTTTCTGCTTGCGACGCTTACCATGCTAATGAATAAAGCAAGACAAATCACGCCCCAAATAATAAAGCCAAAATCAGCGGGTAAGAGTGAGGCTTGATACTCTTTGCTTATTTCATTTGCTGTCATTCCATTTAAAGGTAGCCATTCTGCTACAACATGGAAGGCGAGCATGGCTAAATAAGTTAAAAACATCCAAATAATTTGCATATGTAATTGATTCCTCTCCTTCCTGTAAGGCTATTCCTCAAAATGAGGAAAAATAATCGTCTTCTTTCTTAATCGAAATCATTTCGATTTACATTCCGTCAAAAGTCAGTTATAATGTAAAATGCGAACAAGGCATTAAAGGAGTGGAACAAATTGAAAGAAGCAGTGCTGCAGGTTTCAAACCTATCTTTTCATTACGACCGAGATGAGGTTTTAGAAAATATCTCGATGAATATTGAAAAGGGAAGTTTTACTGGGCTGATTGGGCCGAATGGTTCGGGAAAGTCGACATTATTGAAATTAATCTTGGGTTTACTCAAAATCCAGAAGGGAACGATCACGCTTTTTGGGGAAGACAGTAGCGCATTCAAAGAGCGGGAAAAGGTCAGTTTTGTTTCACAAAAAGCCAATTCTTTTAACTCCGCATTTCCTGCAACTGTAAAAGAAGTGGTTGCAAGTGGTTTAACCAAGAAAAAGGGGTTATTTTCATTACTCAATAAACAAGATCAACGCGAGATCGAGGAAGCTCTTGAACGGGTTTCGATGACGGCGTTTTTAAATCGTAATATCGGGGAGCTTTCAGGTGGACAACAGCAACGTGTTTTTATCGCACGCTCGCTTGTGAGTAAACCTGAGTTACTTATTTTAGATGAACCTACAGTGGGCGTTGATGCTCGTAATGTTCAGTCCTTTTATGAATTGCTTAGAAAACTTAATCAAGAAGAAGGAATGACACTTCTTTTAGTGACGCACGATCTTTTAGCTGTTAGTCAATATGTCGATCATGTTGTGAGCTTGAATCAAAGAGTTCTGTTTGACGGGTCAGCACGTGACTACGGGCTTTATCTTGAAGAACGCGAAATGGAAGCAACTGGGAACCATTACATGGAACAGGAGGGGACAAATTGTGATTGCCACCCTGTTTCAGTTTGATTTTATTCGTAACACGTTTATTGTTGGGCTTGTGATCGGAATCGTTGCACCGCTACTTGGTAGTTTTATTGTCGTACGGAGACTATCGTTAATGGCGGATGCCTTGAGTCATGTTAGCCTTGCGGGGATTGCGGTTAGCTTGTTTTTAAGCAAAACTTACGGACCGCTTGCAGGGCTAAATCCGCTTTATCTCGGTTTCGGCTTTGCAACAGGTGGATCCCTTTTAATGGAAAAACTCCGGTCTGTCTACCGTCACTTTGAAGAGCTTGCGATACCGATCATTATGTCGGCCGGAATGGGTTTTTCGGTGATTTTCATTTCCATGGCGAATGGCTTTAATACGGATTTGTTCAGCTACTTATTCGGAAGTGTTAGTGCGGTTAGTCGCACGGATATGTGGACGATTACGGGTATTTCGATTTTTGTTTTCATCGTCATTTTACTTCTTTATAAAGAACTATTTTTATTATCTTTTGATGAAGAATATGCCAAAGTTTCAGGTATTCGTGCTAAAGTATTTGATATGATTTTTATGGTGTTAGTCGCACTCGTAATTGCAAGCTCAATGCGAATCGTTGGCATTTTACTGGTGTCTTCGCTAATGACGCTTCCGGTTGCAGCAGCCATTCGAATTGCACGTGGGTTTAAACAAACGATCGTCATTGCTGTGATTTTTGGGGAGATTGCCGTTTTAGGCGGTTTAATCAGTGCTTATTATCTTGATTTGGCACCGGGTGGAACGATTGTGATTTTGTCTGTTTTGATTTTGATCTTGACGATGATTTATCAAAAAATACGAATCAAGTGGATACTTTCTAAACGAGGTGAGGAAAATGGCATTATCAGTGAATGAAGCTTTGGATAAAATGAAAACTTCGGGCTACAAACATACCGATAAACGTGAATTTTTGATTGAACTTTTTGTGCGGAAAAATCGGTATTTAACGGCAAAAGAAGTGCAAGAAAATATGAAGGATGATTTTCCGGGGATTAGCTTTGATACGATTTACCGGAACTTGGCGTTATTTGTTGAACTTGGAATCTTTGAAGAAACGGAGCTTTCCGGTGAACGGAATTTTCGGTTAGCTTGCTCTCATGAACATCACCATCATCATTTTATTTGTTTGAGTTGCGGGAAAACAAGAGAAATTTTACTTTGCCCGATGGATTTTCTGACGGATGCTCTTCCTGGATACGAAATTGATGGACATAAATTTGAGATTTACGGGAAATGCCCGGAATGTTTGGCAAAAGAAAAAACAGCGTAAAGCGAGCTCGCTTTACGCTGTTTTTAAATGAGGAGCCGGAGGAGTGCCATAGAAAGTACGCCGATAATGACAATCGCGATCAAGCTTTTAGTGAGGATGGCGGTCAAAATGGTTGGCAGGGAAGCAAGAAATGGTAACAGCTTGATGCTCGGAAACTGCCCAGCTTCTTTTTGTAGTAAGCTCTGTACAAAGAGGGCTGTCAAAATAGCAAGCGGAACATAAGACAAGTATCGTAGCAAAAACTCTGGCAGCTTCATTTTCCTGACTAAAAGAAACGGCAGAATACGCGGAATGAGTGTGACAAGTGCACAGCCGAGAATTGTTAAAAGAGTATACTCATGAACGGTCATTTTTCAGTCACCACTCCAATCAAACACCCGATGAGGGTTGCGAGTAAAACAGCCAGTTCTGGACTCAAAAAGCGCATCAACAAGATCACGAGAACAGCAACACTTGCCATCACAAGAAGTGAGTGGAGTATTTTTTTTGATTTATCGCTGATCAGTTGGAGATAAAGTAAGCCGATAAACATGGCTGTTAAGGCAAAATCTAGACCGAAGCTTTCTGGATTTGGCAAGAAAGCGCCAAGCAGTGCTCCGAAAAAACAGGCTAAAATCCAAGTGAGATAAGCAGTTAAATTTAAACCGTGCATCCACTGAGCAGAAATTTGATCGCTTCGACTGATTTTGTTCATTGCCACCGCGAAAGATTCATCGGTCAAAAGTGCTCCAATGCCAAGGTTATGTACCAAAGACTCCTTTTTGAAACTCGGGGCTGTCGCCATACTCATCAAAAAGTGTCGTGAATTAATCAAAAAAGCCGTAAAAACGATAGCGGAAATCGGAGTGTGGAGAACGAGCATGCCACAAATTATAAATTGAGAAGCTCCGGCGTAAACAAGCATTGCAAGGAGAGTGACTTCGAGAATCGAAAGTTGTGAGGCTTTTCCGACAACTCCAGCCGCAATTCCAATGCCAGCGTACCCGAGAACAGTTGGCAAGCAGGCTTTCACTCCGCCAAGAAAGTTTTGCTGTTGATTCATTGCTTCATGCTCCTTTTTTATTTTTTGCTAATCGTAACATAAAAAGGCAAGAAAAAACAGACCGCCTCGGCGATCTGTTTCGTTTTCCTAGGATAAATTTAATTGGCTGCTTGTTCTTCAGCTGCCTTTTTAGCAAAATATTCTTCAGCTAAAATATCAATTTCCTTTTTCAGTTCGTCTACCATAGTCTCTTCAGGGACTTTTCGAACAATTTTCCCGTGACGGAAAAGAAGTCCCTCACCGCGAGCCCCCGCGATTCCGATGTCCGCTTCCCGAGCTTCCCCAGGACCATTCACTGCGCATCCAAGCACAGCAACTTTAATCGGCGCTTTAATGCTTGAAATGTATTCTTCCACTTCATTAGCAATGCTGATCAAATCAATTTCGATCCGACCACAAGTTGGGCAAGAGATAAGTGTTGCCGCGTTAGACGAAAGTCCAAATGATTTGAGCAATTCACGAGCTACTTTTACTTCTTCAACAGGATCGGCACTAAGCGAAACGCGAAGTGTATTTCCGATGCCGCGACTTAAAATAGCGCCCAGCCCGGCAGCGCTTTTTATTCCACCAGCAAATTGAGTTCCAGATTCTGTAATCCCAAGGTGGAGGGGATAATTAAAAGCGCGACTTGCTTTATCGTAGGCTTCAATCGCTAAATTCACATCCGAAGCTTTAAGGGACACGATGATGTCATGGAAATCCAAGTCTTCCAAAATTTTGATGTGATGTAGCGCACTTTCCACCATGCCATCCGCCGTTGGATAGCCATATTTTTGGATGATTTTCTTTTCAAGGCTTCCAGCATTGACTCCAATACGAATTGGGATGCCTTTTGCTTTAGCTGCAGTTACCACTTTTTCGACGCGTTCCCGGCGACCAATATTTCCGGGATTGATTCGAATTTTGTCAACTCCTGCTTCGATAGCTTTTAAAGCAAGACGATAATCAAAATGAATATCTGCCACAAGCGGAATGTGGATGCGTTTCTTTATATCGCTTAAAGCATTTGCTGCACGTTCATCCGGACAAGCCACACGAACAATTTGACATCCAGCTTCTTCAAGTCGCAAAATTTCAGCAACTGTAGCTTCAACGTCATGTGTTTTCGTTGTTGCCATACTTTGAATAAATAATTCGTTGCTCCCGCCAATTGTTAAATTACCGACCTTAACCGGACGGGTTTCAGTTCGTAAAGTTCTTTCGTTCAAGGAAATTCTCTCCTTTTACATTCACTATTCAGAATTTGTTTTCTTTAGTATCATATCACTTTTTTTAGAGGAAAGCACTAACTCTTAGATTAAATTTTTCTAAGAAAAAAGGAAGAGGCCACCGAATAAGGGTGACCTCTTCAAATTTCTATTCAGGTTTGTTTTGCGGAATCGTCCGAATCGCAAGGAAAATAACGATCAAGCTAACCGCCATGTTGATTTCCATTCCAAAGGGAACTTGAATTTGGAGCCATTCCATCACCATGCTGAAGACCGTTGCAAGCGTGATTCCGTAGGTCGCAATCATCCAGTTTTCCCGGTAGCTCACGCCGCCTCGTCCGAATCCAGTCAAGATAAAGCCAAATAGACCGTAAATCGCAACGCGGAAAAACATCATGCCGAGCATAAATATGAATAAGAAAAGTAGGATCAAAGGAATTACATACTTAGTCGTGTCTGTCACCGATCCATACATTGTTAAAAGATCGTCTTTATCAGAAATCCCAAGCGTCTTATAGCTGAAGGACTGGGAGAAGCCACTAGCCGTGATGTAGACGCCATTCGATAAGAAAGCAAAAGCACTTTCGTAGGATCCAATTTTGTTATCTACATCGTCTTTATCAAGAGTTCCGCTTGCATCATAATAAATATGTAAGCTTCCTTCATCAATTGAAATGGGAAGATTGTCTGCAGATTGATCTTTCGTTACGAGTTTTCCATCTTGAACGCTAAAATCTGGAATTTGATTTTGTAAGGATTCTTTGCTCAGTTTAAGTACATTTTGAGTTGTCGTCGTGGTGTAGTAAGCGAGCGGTAAAAAGGCAAGAAACCCTAGCACGATAAGATAAGTGATACTTTTACTTATTTTATCTTTTCGGAAGGTTGCAATATCTTTCGGGGAATAAATACTTCTCCAAAAACGCTTAAAGATATTCATTTTCGTAGTCAGCACCTCACAATATTTGTTTGAAAATTTTTGAAGAGGGAAGAGAAAGAACGCATAGCGATTTTCAAAGCCCTGTCTGTTTTTAATGATAGCTTGAATTTAGCTTAAAAGCAAAGAGAAATTGCTGGAAGCAGAAAAATTGCAACAGTAGTTTAATCGTGTTAGGCTAAAAGATGTAAACGATGGGACTAGAAAGGACTTTTCCACGTGTTCATGGTTAGTACTATGGATGTGGATGCTGAGCCAATAGATACAGTCTTAGTTTCGCTTGCGACAATCAAAATTATTTTCGAGGAGGAATTGACAGTGGCATACGAATTACCAAAACTACCATATACGTATGATGCGCTTGAACCAAATTTTGACAAGGAAACAATGGAAATCCATTATACGAAGCACCACAATACTTATGTAACAAAATTAAATGATGCGGTGAAAGATTATCCGGAACTTGCAAGTAAATCTGTCGAAGATCTTGTAGCTGATTTAAACAGCGTTCCTGAAAGCATCCGCACAGCGGTTCGTAATAATGGTGGAGGTCACGCTAACCACAGCTTATTCTGGACTATCTTAAGTCCAAACGGTGGTGGGGAACCTGCTGGCGCTTTGAAAGAAGCAATTGACAGTACTTTCGGAAGCTTTGATGGATTTAAAGAAAAATTTGCAGCAGCAGCAGCGGCTCGTTTCGGATCAGGCTGGGCTTGGCTTGTTTTGAAAGATGGCAAACTTGAAATCATCAGCTTGCCAAACCAAGATTCACCACTTACTGAAGGCTATACACCAGTTCTTGGTCTTGATGTTTGGGAACATGCTTACTATTTGAAATTCCAAAATCGTCGTCCAGAATACATTGATACTTTCTGGAATGTTGTAAACTGGGATGAAGTAGCACGTCGTTTCGAAGCTGCTAAATAAAATAGATGTAAGTAGAAAACCGTAAGAGAGGGAATATCTCCTTTCTTACGGTTTTCTTTTACTTTTTTTAATGAAATTCTTATCAGGATAAAGTGGAAAAGTTGTTGGTTTTCAGATACAATAGGAAGAGGCATTAAACAAAGAGAGGGTTTGTGATACGTGAAACTGAATTTTAGAAAAAAGAAAGATCCAATCAAAAAGAAAAAACGTGCCGTGATTCCACTCCGTCTCAATATTTTATTTTTTGTTATCTTCATTTTGTTTTCTGTTTTAATCTTACGACTTGGAATTGTTCAAATTGTTCAAGGCGATACGTATAAACGTCAACTCGAGGAAACGGATAATGTAACGGTTTCAAAAAATGTACCTCGGGGTGTTATTTTTGACCGAAATTATAACCTCTTAGTTGGTAATACAGCTGTAAAAACGATTACGTATACACGCAGTGAGAAAACGAAAACATCTGAGATTTTACAGGTTGCTAAAAAACTCGATAAAATGATTAAAGTCGAACCTGAAAAATTAACGGAACGGGATTTACAAGATTACTGGATTTTAACGCATGAAAAAGAATCGCTTAATCGTCTTTCTGCAAAAGAGAAAAACTTAGATTCTTCTGCGATGTACAAGAAACAAGTCAATGATGTGACGAAAAAAGATTTGGATGATTTATCAACTGATGATAAACGAATCGCTACGATTTATAAAAAAATGACAAGTGGTTATGCGATGACAGAATCCATTGTTAAAGGAAAAGATGTAACGGATGAAGAAATCGCTCGTGTGAGTGAAAACTTGGAAAAATTACCGGGTGTCGATACGACAACTGACTGGAATCGCTTCTACACGTATGATGAAACCCTTCGCTCGATTCTTGGATCCGTTTCTTCTGCGAAAGAAGGGCTACCGAAAGAAAAAGCAGAATACTACCTTTCACAAGGTTATAGCCGAAACGACCGTGTTGGTAAAAGCTATCTTGAATCCGAATACCAAAGTATTTTGGCTGGGCAAAAATCTCAGTCTGAAAGTGTAATGGATGCGCAAGGAAATATCATTGAAACTGTACAAAAAACAGAAGGCTCGAAAGGAAAAGATCTCGTTTTATCTGTTGATCTAGACTTTCAACGTGCTGTAGAAGAAATCCTTCGTAATAATATTAAAAGAGGGAAAGCAGCAAGCGGATCTGACTTACTAGATCGTGCGTTTGTTGTCGCAATGGATCCTTATAGTGGGGAAATTCTTTCACTGGCTGGTCAAAAACTAAATAGTGATGGATCGTTTGAAGATTATTCACTTGGAAGTTTTACAACAGCTTATAACATGGGTTCTGCTGTTAAAGGAGCAACCGTTCTTGGTGGGATCATGAGTGATTCGATTACAAGAAATACTTACTTTACAGATAAACCCATTAAATTTAAGGGAACAAAAGCCAAAAGTTCTTGGTTTAACCGGAACGGAGAAGGAACGCGTACACTTAGTCCAGTTGGAGCGCTTGAAATTTCATCAAACTCGTATATGTATCAAGTTTCAATGAAAATGGCTGGCGCGAAATACGTCTATGATGGACCGCTTCGTGCACCGCTTACAACTTTTGATAAGATGCGTTATTATTACAACCAATTTGGTCTTGGCGTTCAAACTGGGATTGACTTACCTGGAGAGCAAATCGGATATAAAGGGTCGGATGACACGGTTGGTAAGATTCTCGATTTTGCAATCGGACAATACGATTCTTATACACCGCTTCAACTTGCGCAATACTCTTCTGTTATCGCAAATGGTGGTTCACGGATCGCACCAACGATGTTAAAAGAAATTCGTAACCCAAGTACAAGCGGAGACACAGTTGGCTCACTTGCAACAAGTACGCAACCGAAAGTAATGAACCGACTAGGAGTATCTGAAGCTGATATTGAAACCATTCAAAAAGGCTTCTATGCAGTAACTCATGGTTCTAGCGGAACGGCTCGTTCGGTGTTTACGTCCTCTGACTATGATGTAGCCGGAAAAACAGGGACGGCTCAGGCTTTCTATGATGGACCAAAAGAAGGCAATAATATGGCTGCTGTGTGGAATACTACTTTTGTTGGCTATGCACCGGTTAAAAAACCAGAAATTTCAATTGCAGTCGTTGTCCCTTGGGAATATCGTGATGGATATAGCGATTCGAAAATCAACATGAGCATCGCTAAAGAAGTATATGATAAATACTTTGAGCTCAAAAAACAACGTGCTGAACAAAAGAAAGAAACCTCACATGTGAATCAACCTGTTAACAACGTCGCACAAGCACGCGAAGCGCAGTCGAAACAAACTGAGAAGTAAAAAGAATCCTGTCCGTTACGGGCGGGATTCTTTTTTTGGAATAGGCACTAAAAGAACTGCGAAACAAGAGCTTTTATGGTATGATAAGAAGAGTTTAAAGTGAACGAATCACTTTTTCCGAAGAGGAGGAGGAAATAGATCATGGCAAAAAACTATCATGTGGCGGTTGTCGGGGCAACAGGAGCGGTTGGAACACAAATGATCGAATTATTAGAGCAAGTTACTTCGTTTGAAATTGGGAAGGTTTCGTTTCTTTCGTCAGCTCGTTCAGCGGGCAAGAAAAAAACTTTCCGCGGAGAAGAAATCACAATTGAAGAAGCTAAACCTGAGAGTTTCTCGGGCGTAGATATTGCGCTTTTCAGTGCGGGTGGATCGGTCTCTAAAGCTTTAGCGAAAGAAGCTGTTCAAAGAGGCGCAATCGTGATCGACAATACGAGTGCTTTTCGGATGGATCCAGCTGTTCCGCTTGTTGTTCCAGAGGTGAATGAAGAAGCGCTCAAAAAGCATGTGGGCATTATCGCCAATCCAAATTGTTCAACGATCCAAATGGTTGCGGCGCTTGAACCAATTCGTGAAAAATTTGGGCTGAACCGAATTATTGTTTCGACCTATCAAGCAGTTTCGGGCTCAGGAATTTCAGCGATTCAAGAGTTAAAGAATCAATCTCGTGCTATTTTAGATGGGGAAGATTTTACACCGGAGTATTTACCGGTTAAAGGTGACAAGAAACACTATCAAATCGCGTTTAATGCGCTTCCTCAAATCGATGTATTTACAGATAACGATTATACATATGAAGAGATGAAGATGATCAATGAAACGCGCAAAATCATGGAAGATGACACGATGAAAGTAGCGGCGACATGCGTGCGCATTCCAGTTGTAACGGGGCACTCGGAGTCTGTTTATATTGAAGTGGAAGAAGCAGGAGTTTCGGCTCA
This sequence comes from Listeria valentina, assembly GCF_011800755.1. Lineage (GTDB taxonomy): Bacteria > Bacillota > Bacilli > Lactobacillales > Listeriaceae > Listeria > Listeria valentina. Next base: position 24,966 of record NZ_JAATJW010000001.1, on the reverse strand, counting down.
AGCGATTCAAGAAGCTTTGAAAGATGCGCCAGGAATTGTTTTGGAAGATGATCCAGCCAATCAAATCTATCCGCAAGCGGCTCTTTCTGAAAATAAAAAAGAAGTATTTGTGGGGCGCGTGCGGCACGATCTTGACGATCCTAAAGGTTTCCACATGTGGATTGTTTCAGATAACTTGCTAAAAGGAGCTGCCTGGAATTCGATTCAAATTGCTGAAAGTCTTGTGAAATTAGAAATTATTTAGAGGTGTTCTTAAAAATGAATTTGATCGTGCAAAAATTCGGCGGAACTTCCGTCCAAAGTGAAGAAACGCGAAAAATGGCTTTTGGTCATATCAAACGAGCAACAGAAGCTGGTTATAAAGTGGTCGTTGTTGTTTCGGCTATTGGTCGTCTTGGTGATCCTTACGCAACGGATACACTGCTTGAACTTATCGGCGCCAAAGGGACAAAGCTTTCAAATCGCGAAGAAGACATGCTTCTTTCTGTTGGTGAGACGATTTCTTGCGCGGTATTTACGAACATGTTGAAAGAAGCTCGCGTGAATGCTGTTGGCTTTTCTGGCGGGCAAGCAGGCATTTTGACAACAAGTGAACACTTAAATGCAAAAATTCTTGAAGTGGATCCAAAACGAATTCGTGCAGCTTTCGATCAAGTGGATGTCGTCGTCGTAGCTGGGTTCCAAGGTGTAGACGAACATGGCGATGTCACGACTTTAGGTCGAGGTGGAAGTGATACTTCTGCAGCGGCTCTTGGTGTTGCGCTCCAAGCGGATTTTGTGGATATTTTTACTGATGTTGACGGGATGATGACGGCGGATCCACGGATTGTCGAACATGCGCGTAGCCTTCCTCGCGTTAGTTATAACGAGGTGAGCAATATGGCTTATCAAGGTGCAAAAGTCATTCATCCACGTGCGGTTGAAATTGCGATGACGGCGAAGATTCCCATGCGAATTCGTTCTACCTATCTGGACGGTGAAGGGACACTTGTTACGGCGCTTTCAAATGAAGAAAGTCACTTTGATATTAAAGAACGCCTTGTAACAGGAATCGCTCATGTCACGAATTTAACGCAAATCAATGTGCGAATCGAAACACCAGACAAGCAACAAGATGCTTTTAGTCTTTTAGCGGAACATGGGATCAGTCTTGACTTTATCAGCATTGGGACTGAAAATATTGCGTTTACTGTTCCAGAAGAAAAAAGAACGCAGACAGTCGAACTACTTGAAAAGCAAGGATTTTCAGTGCTTGTTACGGAACACTGCGCGAAAGTATCAATCGTTGGGGCAGGAATTACTGGTGTTCCAGGTGTTACGGCTAAAATTGTCAGTGCTCTAGCAGCACGCGGGATTCAGATTTTACAGTCTGCAGATAGCCATACCACGATTTGGGTGCTGATTAGTGAAGAAGACTTAATTCAAGCAGTCAATGCTTTGCATGATACTTTTTGTTTAGAAGTAGAATAAAAATGCGAATCAGGAGGGATTAAATATGGATTTTGGAAAAGTAATTACAGCCATGGTGACCCCAATTCATCCGGAGAAAGATGTTGTTTGTCGTAAACGAATTCATCGACTTGTCAATCATTTGATTGAAACAGGATCAGACGGATTAGTTGTTTCTGGAACGACAGGAGAATCACCAACGCTGTCTCATGATGAAAAAATCAAATTAATGACGGAAGTTGTCAAAGTAAATGATGGCAGAGCAAAATTAATTGCTGGAACGGGATCAAATAATACGGCAGAAACGATTGCGTTTACAAAAGAAGTTGCAGACTTAGGGGGCTATGATGCAGCCCTTGTTGTCACACCTTACTACAACAAACCAAACCAACGAGGAATCTATGAACATTTTAAAGCGGTAGCAGAAAATAGTCCGCTACCAATTATGATTTATAACATTCCTGGGCGTTCTGTTGTTAATATCGAGCCAGAAACCATTATTGCATTATCCAAATTGGAGAACATTGTTTCCGTCAAAGAATCAAGCGGAAATTTAGAAAACATTTCGCAAATCGTGGAAGAAACAGCAGATGACTTTACCGTCTATAGCGGAGATGATAGCTTAACCCTCCCTATTTTGTCAGTCGGCGGTCGTGGTGTCGTTTCTGTACTGAGCCATGTGGCGGGAAATGAAACGAAAGAAATGATTGAAGCTTACGAGAACGGGGAAGTGAAGAAAGCATCTGAAATCCACAGAAGACTGCTTCCACTTATGCGTGGTTTGTTTAGTTCACCAAATCCTGCTCCGACGAAATTTTTGCTAAACGATAGGGGCGTTGATGTTGGTCACGTTCGCTTGCCACTTGTTGATTTAGACGAGGAACAAGGCAAGAAACTTAAAGCGATTTATGAAGAGTCGCAAAAAAGCTAAAGGAGGTTTACGCTTTGACACTAAAAAAAGCGAAACAGATTAAAATTATTCCGCTGGGCGGGGTAGATGAAAGCGGGAAAAATATGTATGTCGTCGAAGTAGACGATGAAATTTTTGTCTTAGATGCTGGGCTGATGTTCCCAGAAGATGAACTTCTAGGCATTGATGTTGTTATTCCCGATTTCAAGTATTTAGAAGAAAATAAAGACCGTGTGAAAGCGATTATTCTTTCTCATGGACATGAAGATGCGATTGGAGCTTTGCCTTATTTGCTTCAGAAGGTCAAAGCGCCTGTGTACGGGACTGAATTAACGATTTCACTCGCTAAAAATTCTGTTAAAGAATACCGGAAAGTGCGGTTTAAAAATTTCCATGTGATTGATGAAGATAGCATCATCAAGTTTAATAAAGTCAATGTCCAATTTTTCCGGACAACACATACGATTCCTGACTCGGTTGGGATTGTGATTAATACGAGCGAAGGTTCAATCGTTTATTCGGGTGATTTTAAATTTGATCAATCCGCAAATGAAGGCTACGAAACGAGTCTTAGTGCTATTGCAGATGTTGGAGAAGCTGGCGTTCTAGCCTTGCTATCAGATAGCTCAGAAGCCGAGCATCCGGGAACAACTTCGAGCGATAGTGACATCGAACAAGAAGTGCGTCACGCGTTTCGAACGGCTGAGGGTCGAATTATCGTTGCTTGTGTAGCTTCGAATGTTATTCGTTTGCAACAAGTGTTAGATGCTTCTGCGGCAACGAAACGGAAAGTCGTTATTGTTGGGAAAGAACTAGAACGTGTTGTTGAAATTACAAGCAGCTTAGATAAGCTCAAAATGGACGATGATTTGATTATTCCATTTAAAGAAATGAAAAAATACCCAGATGATGAAATTACTATCATTGAAACTGGAAATCTTGGTGAGCCGATTCAGTCGCTTCAATTAATGACAAAAGGGAATCATCCAAAGGTTAATATTAAAGCGGGGGATACCGTTTACATCACAACAACACCAAGCCCTTCTTTAGAAACAATGATGGCAAAAACAATCGATATGCTGTACCGAGCTGGTGCACGTGTTCTCACGATGAGCCGCGATTTGTTTGTGTCTGGCCATGCAAGCCAAGACGACTTGAAACTATTGCTCAACTTACTGAAACCGACTTACTTTGTACCCGTTCACGGCGAATATCGGATGCTTATTGCACATGCTAAACTAGCAAATAGTGTGGGCATTCCAAAATCCAATGTTTTTGTAGTTGGAAAAGGAGAAGTCGTGGAATATAAAGCAGGGCGCATGTCCGTTGGAAACCGCGTTTATGCTGGGAATACGCTGATTGACGGCTTAGGTGTTGGCGATGTTGGGAACATTGTCTTAAGAGACCGGAAACTTCTTTCGGAAGACGGTATTTTCATCGTTGTTGTTACGCTTAGTCGGCGCCATAAAAAAATCATTTCAGGCCCTGAAATGATTTCAAGAGGTTTTGTATATGTACGTGAATCGGAACGCTTAATTGAAGACTCGCAAAAACTTGTAAGTAAAATCGTTGAGAAAAACTTGCAAGATAGTGAGTTTGAATGGTCGAAGTTGAAGCAGGATATTCGCGATCAACTAAATCGTTTCTTGTTTGAACAAACAAAACGCCGTCCGATGATTTTACCAATTATTATGGAAGTCTAGAAGTTTTAGGCTAGCTTTTTAGCTAGCCTAAAACTTCTTTGTTTTTATCTAGAGAAATTCGGGAAAAGAGTTAGAGGATAATTGGAGAGGATGAACAATATGGATTACAAGTTTGATGCCATTGTGATTGGAAGTGGTGTGACCGGGACTTCCGCCGCTTATGCACTTAATGAAGCGGGAAAGAAAGTGGCAATTATTGAAGAACGGGATTGGGGCGGCACGTGTGTGCTTCGTGGATGCGATCCTAAAAAGGTATTAGCTGGTGCGATGGAAGCACATAATTTTTCGGAGCGGTTACGAGGCAAGGGAATCAAGCAAGTCGCGGAGATTGATTGGAAAGATTTGCAAGACTTCAAGAAAAGCTTTGTTGAGTCTGTTCCAGAAAGTCGCTTAGAAGGTTTTCAAGAAGCAAAAATTGAAACGTTCAAAGGAAGCGCCGCTTTTCTGGATGCTCATAAGTTGCAAGTTGGCGAAGATACACTTTCTGCTGAAGACATTATTATCGCGACAGGAGCACGACCAAACATTCCGGATATCGAAGGAAAAGAAATTTTTCTTACGAGTGATGATTTTTTGGATTTGGAGACTCTTCCGAAACGGATCGCTTTTGTTGGAGGTGGCTATATTGCCTTTGAGTTTGCAGCAATTGCACATGCGGCGGGAAGTGAAGTACATTTGATCCATCATAATAGTCGGCCGTTAAAAGGGTTTGATGAGGACCACGTGGCGATGCTTGTGAGTTCGCTCAAATCAGATGGCGTTCATTTTCACTTTGATACGGATGTGGAGCAACTTGCAAAAAGAGATGCTGGGATTTTGCTTTCTGCTCAAAATTGGACGCTTGAAGTCGATGCCGTTTTTGCGACGGCGGGTCGGAAACCAAATATCGAGCGGCTAAACCTTGAAAAAGCAGGAATTCAGTCGAACCGGCACGGTATTCTTGTTAATCAATCGCTTGAAGCCGTCCCCCATGTTCTAGCAGTAGGAGATGTTTCAATTACTCCGGGTCTTCCACTTACACCCGTGGACAGCTTTGAGGCGGATTTTGCGGTTTCGTATATTTTAGGCAAGAAACAAGAGATTCAGTATCCGGCGATTCCAAGTGCTATGTTCTCGAGTCCTAAAATGGCTCAGGTCGGATTGACGGCAAGAGAAGCGCTTCAAGAAAAGGATCGCTATCATGTAAATGAAATTGATATGAAAAACTGGTATACGTACCGGCGAACCAATGAGTATCTCAGTCATGCTAAAGTTATAACGGAAAAAGAAACCGGGAAGATTGCTGGCGCATCTTTTATCAATGAAGAAGCAGATGTCATGATCAATTATATCGTGCTTTTGATGAAAGCGGGGCTAACAATCGATGCGCTTGACTCGCTCATTTTTGCTTATCCATCTCCAGCATCGGATTTACCTTCGTTGCGCTAGCCTCTGACAAATGGTATGATTAAACCAGTTATTAGCAAGAAGAAGGAGTATTTTACATGTTACTATGGATTATTTTAGGTGGCATCCTAGCCTTTATTCTGTTTGTGATTGGACTGATCATTTTATTTTTCCCGAAACAAAGAAAAGTAGGGGCCATTTTAGTTGGCGTGGGAATGGTATTAATGATTGCTTCGATTGTGGGTGTCTTTTTACACTTTAAACAATTAGATGATGTGAATAATAAAGTATTGAATTATTCGGCTGGAAAATCGACAAGTGAATCTGGGAAAAAAGAAGCGAAAACCTACCAAGTAAATCATAAAGTAAATGAAAATAATATTGAATTGACGGTTAAAACAATCAAAGTGGAGAAAAAACCCGTTTATTCTACGATGGAACAAAAAGAAGTGCCGGGCAGTATTTCGCTTGTATTGGCTGTGAAAAATAACGGGAAAGAGAAGCTTACGACTTATCCGAACCAAGGGACACTAGAAGCTTCTAAAATGGAAGTAGATGGTGGAGATGTCTTGCTTTCTGAATTTGATGCAAGCACTGTGGAACCTGGAAAAACAATTGAAGGTACTCTAGTATTTCCACTGGAAAAACTGAAATCAGTTGCTTCCATTCATTCTGTATCGCTTTCTTGGCTCAGCTATTTTGGCTCTGAGTCTGATCCAGTTGGAACGGAAACGGGAACAATTAAATTAACGAAATAAAAGAAATCCGCTCAAACTTTGAGCGGATTTCTTTTATTCTGCGACGTCTAGAACTTCTGCTAGATAGCCGTCATAACTGATTTCTTTATTGTAGAAGTTTTCTTTTGAAAGGTTGAGGACACGTGTCGCCAAACTTTGTAATAGTTGATGGTCATGACTAGAAAAGATCATTGCTCCATCAAAAGCTGCTAAACCGTTGTTTAAAGCCGTGATGGATTCTAAATCCAAGTGGTTGGTTGGCTCATCCAGTAGAAGAACATTGGATCCAGAGAGCATCATTTTTGAAAGCATACAACGTACTTTTTCGCCACCAGATAAGACTTTTACTTTTTTAAGCACTTCATCCCCACTAAAGAGCATGCGACCAAGGAAGCCGCGTAAGAAAGCTTCAGAATCATCTTGTGGAGAGAATTGGCGTAACCATTCCACAAGGTTTAAGTTGTTGTCTTCGAAAAACTCCGAGTTATCTTTCGGGAAGTAACTTTGACTCGTTGTGACACCCCAGCGGAATGATCCTGCGTCAGGTTCCATTTCACCAGCTAAAATTTGCAGAAGAGCAGTTTTGGCTACTTCATCATCACCTACAAGCGCCACTTTATCATTGCGATTAATTGTGAAGGAAACATTGTCGAGCACTTTGACACCGTCAATTTCTTTTGTCAGATTTTCAACGGTTAGTAAGTCGTTTCCAACTTCGCGATCGGGCTTGAATTGAATGAATGGATAACGTCTGCTAGAAGGCTGGATGTCCTCAAGTGTAATTTTATCAAGCATTTTCTTCCGACTTGTCGCTTGTTTCGATTTAGAAGCATTGGCGCTAAACCGTGCAATAAAATCTTGCAATTCTTTAATTTTTTCTTCTTTTTTCTTGTTGCGGTCACCCATCATTTGCTGTGCTAGCTGACTCGATTCATACCAGAAATCATAGTTTCCGACATACAGTTGAATTTTGCTAAAATCAAGGTCGGCAATGTGCGTACAAACTTTATTTAAGAAGTGACGATCATGAGAAACCACAATGACTGTGTTTTCAAAGTTGATTAAAAATTCTTCAAGCCAGTGAATCGCACGAATGTCTAAGTGGTTGGTCGGTTCATCTAGAAGTAAAATATCCGGTTTCCCAAAAAGAGCTTGTGCGAGTAAAACTTTGACTTTTTCACTTCCGGTTAAGTCTTTCATATATTTATCGTGCAAATCTTGTGAAATGCCAAGACCGTTTAGTAGTACGGCTGCATCAGCTTCAGCTTCCCAGCCGCCAAGTTCACCAAATTCACCTTCCAGTTCTGCAGCACGAATACCGTCTTCATCACTAAAATCAGGTTTCATATAGATGGCGTTTTTCTCAGCCATAATTTCATAAAGCTTCTGGTGCCCCATGATGACCGTATTTAAAACGAGTTCATCATCATATTGGAAGTGATCTTGTTGTAAAACAGCAAGTCGTTCACCGGGTGTGATATGAACGCTTCCAGATTGCGAATCCACTTCTCCAGAGAGTACTTTCAAAAACGTAGATTTACCCGCCCCGTTTGCTCCGATTAAACCGTAACAGTTGCCGGGTGTGAATTTGATGGAAACATCTTCGAATAATTTTTTATCGCCATAGCGTAGTCCAACATTACTAACAGTTAACATTTTTTTCCTCCTAAAAAGCACATTATCTCTATCATAACACGCTATGAATTGTAAATAAAGTTTTTCTCATGTTAAAATGAGGGAAATGAAAGGGTGAGAAACTGGTGGTAAAAAATGATCCACTTAATTTAGCAAAGCGTGTAGCTTTTTGTTTAACGCTTGATGGCGCAGTTGAGACTTTTCCGTTTGGAGAGCATTTTCATGTGATGCGTATTTACGAAAAAATGTTTGCGCTTATTCACTATAAAGATGGCAAGCTATACGTAAGTGCCAAGTGTGAACCTGAAAAAGGAGAACATCTTCGTGAGGAATATCAAGCTATCATACCAGGTTATCATCTTAATAAAACACATTGGGTTTCGGTGGTTATAACGGAAGAAGAGCAAATGGATTTTGAACTGGAAAAAGCCATTTTGACGAACAGTTATCAGCTGGTTCTATCGAAGCTTTCCAAAAAGAAACAAGCCGAAATTCGTGGTTTCTAGCAAAAAGGTTTACTTTCAGGCTCATTCACTTTATAATAAATGTGTTCAAACTACATAAACGTTACCACAGGGGGAGCTTCTAGCTGAGATTGAGTCTTCAAGACTCTGACCCTTTGAACCTGTTCGTTAAGACGAGCGTAGGGATTGTGGCGATTGCACTTTTCTTGTTAATTCGGAAAACTGCTTTCTTCTGGGGTACGTTTTTGACCAAAAGGAAGAAAGGAGTTTATTTTTTATGGTAAGTAAACGATTGCTAATTTTGATTGAATGTGCTATTTTTGCGGCAATCGCGATGGTACTGAGTTTTATCCCAATGGATTTAGGCTCTAGTTTTTCGATTTCTCTTGGGATGATTCCGATGTATGTGATTGCTTTGCGCCGAGGCTTTTTCGCAGCTGGATTTTCCGGACTTTTATGGGGGTTGCTTCATTTTTTGACAGGAAAAGCCTACATTTTAACGTGGAATCAAGCTTTAATTGAGTATATCTTGGCTTTTGTGTTTATTGCTTTTGCAGGGATTTTTGCTAAAAAAGTACGTGCCGCCCTGAAAGAAAAAAATATGAAACAAGCTCAGGCTTATGCGTGGAGCTCGATGTTTATTGGTGGCGTCACGCGTTACTTTTGGCATTATGTAGCAGGAGTCGTGTTCTGGGGAGCCTATGCATTTAAAGGATGGAGTGCGCAACTTTTTTCACTAGTTATGAATGGTGCAAGTGGTTTAGCGACTATTCTTGTTGCTGGAGCAGTTGTTTCGATTATCCTTCAAATCAAGCCACAACTGTTTTTGCCTAAAAATTAAAGGTGAAAGAACGCTCTGAAATTTGGGGCGTTTTTTTTGCGTAATAGTTGAAAATCTAACGAGAAGGCATAGAATAGGAGTTATGAAAAGGGTTTTCTGAGGAGGAAAAGCGATGCATGAAGAGATTTCAATTTTAGGCGCCAAAACAAATAATTTGAAGAATATTTCTGTACATATTCCGAAAGGCAAAATCACGGTTGTGACAGGTCTTTCGGGTTCAGGTAAGTCTTCACTTGTTTTTGACACCTTGGCTGCTGAGTCACAGCGTTTATTGAATGAAACTTATTCGAGTTATATTCAGCAGATTCTGCCACATTATGAGGAGCCAGTTGTCGATCAAATTGAAAATTTGCCTGTTTCGATTGTTATTGATCAAAAAAAAGTGGGTGGAAATGCACGTTCAACGGTGGGGACGATGACAGATATCTATACAGGACTACGCTTACTTTTTTCAAGGATTGCAAAACCATTTATTGGCTATTCGATGGTCTATTCGTTTAATAATCCTCAAGGGATGTGCAAAAGGTGCCAAGGGATTGGTGAAGTCACAGATTTCAATGTAGCTTCTATCGTTGACTATAGCAAATCCCTAAACGAAGGGGCTATTCAATTTCCAACTTTTCAACCTGGCGGGTGGCGTCTGACTCGCTATACGGAATCAGGTTATTTTGATAATGATAAAAAAATTGCGGATTACTCGGAACAAGAACTACAAAAACTTCTTTATGATAAAGGAGGGAGTAAACCGGAAAACCCAACGAGTCAATTTCCAAAAACAGCGGAATACGTGGGTGTTCTTGAACGGATTCGAAAGTCTTTGCTAGAAAAAAATGATAAAAAATATCAAACTGATTTAAAGAGAATCACCAATACGGTTGAGTGCCCAGATTGTCATGGAACGCGTGTCAATGAAACAGTACGTTCGGCAAAAATTTCAGGTTATTCGATTGGGGATTGCGTCAAAATGTCTGCAGAAAGCTTACTTGCTTTTATAAACAGCATTCAGGATCAACAGACTGAGATTGTGTTAAAAGATTTACGGAATCGATTAACAAGTATGCTCGCAGTTGGACTTGGCTATTTGACCATTGATAGAAAAACAGTGAGTTTATCTGGCGGAGAATCACAGCGACTTAAGATGACTAAGCACTTAAATAGTGCGCTATCCGACGTGCTTTATATATTTGATGAACCGAGTGTTGGACTTCACCCAGAGGACTTAGCAGGACTTGGAAGAGTTCTAAAACGGCTCAAGCAAAAAGGAAATACACTAGTTTTGGTAGATCACGATCCCGACATCATTGCACTTGCTGATATGGTCATTGAAGTTGGACCGGGCGCAGGGAAAAATGGAGGTGAAATAACTTTTTCTGGAAATTTTAGCGAGTTTATGAGTTCGAATTCAACGACGGCTCAAGCGCTCGCGAAGAAACCCACTTTAAATGCGAAAAAGACGCCTTTTACACAGTTTTATACACTTGAAGGAGTCAGCGCTTTCAATATTCAAAATGAGTCGGCTAGCTTTCCTAAAAATGGAATGACTGTGGTTACGGGACTTGCAGGTTCTGGGAAAAGTACCCTTATAAGAAAATTATTTACAACGAAATATCCCGAGGCTGTTGTCTTTGACCAATCGAGTATTCGCGGAAGCAATCGGTCCAATTTACTCACGTATTTGGGCGTTTTTGATTCGCTTAGAAATAAATTTGCAAGTGTTTCCGGGAAAAGTGCGTCTTTGTTCAGTTTTAACGGGAAAGGAGCCTGTCCTGAATGCAAGGGAAAAGGTGTGATCAAATATGATCTTGCTTATATGGGAAATGTGACGGAACGTTGTGAAAAATGTCACGGGAAACGGTATAACGAAGAGGCACTAAGTGTTAAGTGGCAAGGAAAAAATATGGATGAGGTTTTATGCTTGACGGTAGAAGAAGCGCTTTTGATAATTGATATTCCGGAAGTGCATCAAGCTTTAGTGGCACTTCGTGATGCCAATTTAAACTACATTCAACTGGGACAAAGTTTGGATACTCTTTCTGGTGGTGAGATGCAGCGCCTCAAAATTGCAACGAAGCTGCTTGAAGATACGGAAAAGCAGTTTGATTTATTTATACTAGATGAACCGAGCACAGGGCTTCACGAGAAAGATGTTTTTCACCTCCTTGAATTACTCCAAAAACTTAAAAACGAAGGGAAAACGTTAATTGTTTTGGAGCATAATTTATCGATCATTAGCCAAGCGGACTGGATTGTAGATATGGGACCAAGAGGAGGGAGCCTTGGAGGCAGAGTTTTGTTTCAGGGTTACCCAGTGGATTTATTCCAAGAAGCGAATTCTTTTACAGCAAGCCACTTAAAAAATTTTTTACGGCAGGAATGAAAAGGTAAAAAGGGATGGAATCTGAGTGACTAGAAGGATTAAGAAGGGGACTTTTTCAATAAACATTACTTATTAAAAAAAATATATTTGATAAGTTTTTCCTTGAAAATGTTTCATGCCAACGCAACTAGGGAAAAAACAAGATAGAGTTTCATCAAAAATGACTAACGGAGGTGCTTTTAAGTGTTACGATTTGAACACGTTTCGAAAACCTATAAAGGTGGAAAAAAGGCAGTTGATGATCTCAATTTAGATATCGATAAAGGCGAATTTATTTGTTTTATCGGTCCGAGTGGCTGCGGAAAAACAACAACCATGAAGATGATTAATCGATTAATCGATCCAACAGAAGGTAAAATACTTATTGATGATAAGGACATTTCACAAGAAGATCCAGTCAAACTAAGACGTTCTATCGGTTATGTGATTCAGCAAATTGGCTTAATGCCTCACATGACTATTCGTGATAACATTGTGCTCGTTCCTAAGCTATTAAAATGGTCAGACGAGAAAAAGCAAGAGCGTGCGAAAGAGTTAATCAAGCTGGTGGATTTACCAGAAGAATATCTTGATCGTTATCCCTATGAATTAAGTGGCGGACAGCAACAGCGTATAGGCGTTTTACGTGCGCTAGCAGCTGAACAAAACTTGATTTTAATGGATGAACCTTTTGGTGCACTTGACCCAATCACGCGGGATTCTTTGCAAGAAGAATTTAAAAATTTGCAACAAGAACTTGGGAAAACCATTATTTTCGTTACCCACGATATGGACGAAGCACTTAAGCTTGCTGATCGGATCGTGATCATGCAAGCAGGAAAAGTCGTTCAGTTTGATACGCCAGATGAAATTTTGCGGCATCCAGCAAATTCATTTGTCGAAGAATTTATCGGAAAAGATCGGCTTATTGAAGCGCAACCAGATGTGACTCAAGTTCGACAAATCATGAACACGAACCCGGTTTCCATTACCGCAGATAAATCTCTTCAAGCGGCGATTCAACTCATGAAACAAAAACGAGTGGATACACTTTTAGTAGTGGACGAAAAACAAGTTCTAAAAGGTTACATTGATGTCGAACAAATTGATTCACAACGCAAGCGCGCAACTTCAGTGGTCGATATTCTTGAACGAGATGTTTTCTATGTAAAAGAAGATGCTTTACTGAGAGATACGATTCAACGGATTTTAAAACGCGGCTATAAATATGTGCCAGTTGTTGATGATGATAAACGTCTCGTCGGAATTGTGACACGCGCAAGCTTAGTTGATATGGTGTACGATTCCATTTGGGGAGAAGAACAAGATACGGACTCAAACGACGAAAAAGAAACCGTCGCCACTTCTGAAGGAGGCGAATAACGAATGGAAGCTTTACAAAACTTTTTTCAAGAAAACGGGCATAATTTGCTTGTTCAAACTTGGCAGCACTTATACATATCGCTAGCTGCAGTTATTCTAGGAATTGTTGTAGCCGTTCCACTCGGAATTGCGCTTACACGCTCTCCTAAAATTGCTAACTTTGTCATTGGTGTAGTTGGAGTTTTGCAAACGGTTCCGTCGCTAGCCATCTTGGCTTTTATTATTCCAATCCTGGGCGTCGGGACTTTCCCGGCGATCATCGCTTTATTCATCTACGCATTACTTCCCATCTTACGTAATACCTTTATTGGCGTAAGAGGCGTTGATCCCAATTTAATTGAATCAGGAAAAGGAATGGGTATGACGAATTGGCAACTCATCACGAATGTCGAAATCCCGAATTCCATTTCTGTCATTATGGCCGGAATCAGGCTTTCAACCGTTTATATCATTGCTTGGGCGACACTTGCTTCTTATATCGGCGCTGGTGGCCTTGGGGACTTTATTTTTAACGGGCTGAACCTTTACCGTCCGGACTTGATTCTAGGCGGGGCGATCCCGGTTACCATCCTTGCTCTTATCGTTGAATTTTTCTTAGGCAAACTTGAAAATGCGATGACACCAAAACCACTTCGTGACGCAAGAAATAATGGATAGGAGGAAAATAGAATGAAGAAAAAAATACTCGCTTTGTTTGCTGTGATTCTGTTATCCTTCGGTACCTTGCTTTCTGGCTGTTCGTTACCTGGACTTGGTGGAGGAGCGGAAGGGACGATTCGCGTTGGCTCTCTTTCTACAACAGAATCTCAGATCGTATCAAATATCGTGAAACAAATGATTGAACATGATACAGACTTAAAAGTAGAACTCGTTAATAATCTCGGTTCATCCGTTGTGCAACATCAGGCAATGGTAAATGGAGATGTGGATATCACAGCGACACGCTACACGGGGACAGATCTCGTTGGACCACTTGGTGAAGAACCGATTAAAGATCCGAAAAAAGCGCTTGTTGCGGTTAAAAAAGGCTTTGAAGAAAAGTTTCATCAAACTTGGTTTGATTCCTATGGATTTGCGAATACTTATGCCTTTATGGTTCGAGCAGATACTGCTAAAAAGTATAACTTAAAAACTGTAAGTGATATGCGACCCGTTCAAGATCAGCTCACAGCAGGCGTTGATAACTCGTGGATGGAGCGGAAAGGAGACGGGTATAAAGCCTTCTCGAAAGATTACAACATTGAGTTCAAAAAAATCTTTCCTATGCAAATCGGTTTGATTTATACGGCTTTGAAAGATAAACAAATGGATGTAGCCCTTGGCTATTCAACAGATGGTCGGATTCCAACTTATAAATTGAAAGTGCTTAAAGACGATAAAAAATTCTTCCCGCCTTACGATGCTTCACCGCTTGCAACAGATAAAATTTTAAAAGAGCATCCAGAATTAAAAACGACATTAAATAAATTGGTCGGAACGATTTCAACTGAAGAAATGCAGCGGCTGAATTATGAAGCGGATGGGAAACTAAAAGAACCATCTGTCGTTGCGAAAGAATTTTTGGAGAAGCACAATTACTTTGAGGATAAAAAATAAGGAGGGAACGGACCAGTGGAAACTCTGAAACAATTGATCGACTATTACGCAACCAATGGAAGCTATGTCATGGAAGAGTTTTGGCGTCACTTTCTGATGAGTATTTACGGCGTACTCTTTGCAAGTATTGTAGCGATTCCACTTGGGATTTATATTGCAAGAAAAAAAAGGCTGGCGAATTGGGTGATTCAAATTGCTAATATCATCCAAACGATTCCTGCCCTTGCTATGCTTGCTGTTTTAATGCTTGTATTAGGTCTTGGAACCAATACAGTCGTCTTATCTCTTTTTCTATATTCATTACTTCCAATTTTAAAAAATACGTATACTGGCATTCAAAATGTCGATAGCGCACTATTAGAATCTGGTAAAGCAATGGGGATGACGAAATGGCAAGTGCTTCGCATGGTAGAATTACCACTTTCACTTTCCGTGATTATGGCAGGAATCCGGAATGCACTAGTTATTGCAATCGGTGTCGCTGCGATTGGGACATTCGTTGGTGCAGGAGGACTGGGGGATATCATTGTACGCGGAACGAACGCAACCAATGGGACCGCTATTATCTTAGCCGGGGCAATTCCCACTGCCCTAATGGCGATTATTACCGACTTATTACTCGGCTGGGTGGAAAGAGCGATCAATCCAGTGAAAAACAAAAAGAAAAAATTATCAGAAGCGCTATAATTGGGGCGGGCAGAGGAAAACTCTCGCCCGCTCTTTCAATTAGCTTGAGGAGGGAACAACGTGGTAAAGCATAAACGGGAAGCATGGCGAGCGGAAAAAGAAACTGAAAGCCTGAGTGAGGTCAATAATACAATAAAAGTACCCCAGAATGCCTCGTTTTTCCGCAAACTGCTTGCTTTTATGGGCCCAGGAGCTTTGATTGCCGTAGGTTACGTGGATCCAGGAAACTGGGCAACATCCATCGCCGGAGGCTCCGAATTCGGCTACACGCTACTTTCAGTCATTTTGATTTCCAATTTAATGGCGATTCTTTTGCAATCCCTGGCAGCTAAACTTGGCATTGCAACCGGCCGGGATTTAGCACAAGCCTCACGAGATAGTTTTTCTAAAAAAACATCATTTGCTTTGTGGGCTCTTGCTGAACTTGCGATTATTGCAACAGATTTAGCGGAAGTGATTGGGAGTGCGATCGCGTTAAACTTGCTTTTCGGTTTGCCACTTATTGTCGGAGTTGTCATTACAGCGCTTGATATTTTTCTCGTTCTGTTACTACAACATCGCGGATTTCGCTATATTGAAGTTATTGTTATTACCTTGATGGTGACAATCCTCGTTTGCTTTGGTGTCGAGTTATTCATGAGCCGTCCAGAAATAAAAGAAGTCCTGTATGGATTTATCCCACAAAAGGAAGTCGTAACGAACCCAACGATGCTCTATATTGCGCTTGGAATTTTGGGGGCAACAGTTATGCCGCATAATCTGTATTTACATTCTTCGATTGTCCAGACAAGGCAATATGAGCGTAGCTTAAAAGGGAAAAAAGAAGCCATTAAATTTGCTTTTATTGACTCTACCTTTTCACTTACAGTAGCGCTATTTATCAATGCGGCGATCCTTGTATTAGCTGCGTCTGCCTTTTATTATTCCGGGCATACTGAGGTGGCAGGAATTGAAGATGCCTACAAATTGTTGAATTCGGTTCTCGGAAGCGGAATTGCTAGTGTCATTTTCGCGGTAGCGTTACTTGCCTCAGGACAAAATTCAACTTTAACAGGCACGCTTGCCGGCCAAATTGTCATGGAAGGCTTTTTAAATATTCGTCTGAAGCCTTGGATCAGACGACTCATCACAAGGGTTCTCGCCATTATTCCTGCAGTGATCGTGACTGCACTTTATGGCGCAAAGGGAACCAATGAGCTTTTGATTTTGAGTCAAGTCGTGCTTTCCATGCAGCTATCATTTGCAGTTATTCCACTTGTTATGTTTACAAGCGATAAGCGAAAGATGGGCGTTTTTGTGAACCGCTTTTGGCTAAAAGGACTTGCTTGGTTAGTCGCTATTTTTATCGCGATTTTGAATATCTATTTACTGATCCACACGCTCTTTTAACGATAATATTATTATGTAAACTGTAAATGAAAAGATTTTTAATTATTTCCCTCGAATTTTTTATCTAGATTCGTTATAATTGAATTAGCGAATAACCGTAGTAAAGGTGTGGAGTAGGATGGAGGACAAAGCAGTAAAACAGCAAAAACGATTATTAGAGCAAGAGCATCTTTTGCCATACACAATTGAAGCTCACGATCAATCTTTTTACGTCATGATTTATACAAAGCTTGGAAAGATTTCTGGGATCACCGTGTTAAATGAAGACAAGAGTCTTGCTGCTAGGGAAATAGCTGAAGAAGTTGTACTAAAGCTGCAACGATACAATTTTTATTTTGAGTATCTTTCAAAGCGTTCAGACGTTGTAAAAGAACGTGACAGTGTGGTGGCTGAACGAATTGAGCAAACGCAGTTAATTTTAAATGATGGTGAATTATTTGATGAAAACATGCAACCCATTATCGACAAGCTTAGCTTGGCACTCGAAGTTTACAAACAACAACAACATAAAATGGATGTTTATCAGGAAGATATCAGTTTGTTAAATGAAAAAATTAAAGAACAAGGTCAAATTCAACCAGAGGACTGGAAATCTGCGGAAGATTTGTCTATTTTGTTTATGAGTGCTGCTTACGCGCAAACGATTTACTTAGAAGCAACCAGAAAAAATCGTCAAAAACTTGCCAAGTGGGTCCATGAACATCAAAAAGAACTACCTGCTGAAAAGCGGAAAGCCTTGTTAAAACTTGTTTCGCTTTTAAGTGATACAAGTGCTGGCCTTATTTTCGATCAAATTATTTCGCTACTGCCGCTGCTTGAAAAAGGCTTGCTAATCGATCATGATGAAGATCTACCAAAGCGTGCACAAGAATTCAATAAAGAATATGAAGCATTGTGTCGCTTCTACAAACCCAAACTTGAAAAAATGGTTAAATTAATCCGAAATTAAAAAATAGCTGCTGAAACGAGTCCGTTTCAGCAGCTATTTTTTATTTTTTGAGCAGTTTATGCTGAACAAGATAATTTTTAGCGACAGATTCTGCGGATTTACCATCTACATTGACTTGGTAATTCATCTTACGCATTTCCTCATCTGTAATTTTCCCAGCTAGTTTATTTAATGGGTCCTCTAACTCAGGATACTTTTGCAAGGTTTTAGTAAGCATCAAAGGAGCACCTTGGTAAGGAGGAAAGAGTTTACGATCATCTTTTAGTACTTTCAAATGGTATTGTTCGAGTTCGCTATCTGTTGAATAGGCATCTAAAACATCAATGTCGCCAGCCTTAATTGCCGTATAGCGAAGTTTAGGTTCCATTTTTTCAAGATGATTAAACGTAATCCCATATTTTTCTTGTAGTCCCTTGTAGCCATCTCCACGGTCTGCAAATTCGGCCGTGAAGCCAACCTTTACTTGCTCATCAATCGGACGAAGATCAGAAATTGTTTCCAGTCCGTATTCTTTAGCAAGTCGCTCGGAAACTGCAATCGCATAAGTATTATTATATTGCATTGGTTTTAAAAGCGTCATATCAAATTTAGAAGCTAAACCCGTTCGCGCTTGTTTATAGACTTCGTGAGCTGAATGGGATTTAGCAGGTTCTTTCGTGAACGTTTCAAGAACTGTTCCAGTAAATTCTGGATAGATATCAATATCGCCAGATTTCAGCGCATTGAAAAGGAAACTTGTTTTTCCCATGCTTGGCTTCAATTCCACCTTCAAGTCGGTTTCATCTTCAATAAGTAATTTATACATGTTAATCAGTATTTCAGGCTCTGCACCAAGTTTGCCTGCGATTGTAATATCTTTTTTATCACTTGTAAAATGTGGCACGATTAGTAGAGCTGCCGTTAGCAAGATCGCCGCAGATATCGTGATGACTGTACTTTTGAAGGAGGCTTTTTGGAAGAAACGCAATACAAAGTCAAACAAAATGGCAAGTAAGGCGGCAGGAATTGCGCCCAGTAAAATCAAGCTGTTGTCATTTCGGTCGATTCCAAGCAGAATCAAATCCCCAAGCCCACCTGCGCCGATTAATGCAGCAAGCGTTGCTGTTCCAATGATAAGGACCATCGCTGTTCGAATCCCTGCCATGATGACAGGAAGGGCAAGTGGTAACTGAATTTTATAAAGTCGTTTCCATTTATTCATCCCCATCGCCCGAGAAGCTTCAATCAATGCAGGATCCACTTCATCAATTCCGGTATATGTATTACGCAAAATGGGAAGTAGAGCATAGACAACGAGTGCGATGATCGCTGGCACGATTCCAATCCCAACAAGTGGAATCAGCAGCCCAAGTAAAGCCAGTGATGGAATCGTTTGGAAAATCGCAGCGACTTGGATGACAGGCTCTGCAATCCGCTTGTGGCGCGTTAAGTAAATACCAAGTGGTAGGGCAATTAAAACGGCGATGAAAAGCGAGATGAATGAAATTTGAATGTGCTCAATCAAAGCAGCAAGAAGGTCATCTTTTCGGTCTGTTAGTGTCTCGATGAATGTACTCATGAATGAACACCTTCTTTCAAGTTGCTCGATAAGAAGGCGAGCAAGTCGCTTGTCTCGATAATTGCCAGGCTTGTGCCGGATTCATCTTCGATCGTGACGCTTTTGACACTTGCGAGCGCGGTAACGAGTTTTTCGAGTGGATCAGTGGCTTTTAAATGTCGGCTCGTCTCACTCGAGTTTCCTGCAGCTGTTGGGGTAAAGAAGTTTCGGTTTAGCAGTTCGGAAATCGTGATGGAATGGTCAAATAGGGTTTTAGGTAGAAGATTACCAGATTCGAGAAAATTACGAACAAAGTCAGTTTCAGGATTTTTCAATATATTCTCTGGTGTATCACATTGTACGATTTTTCCATCTTGCATGAGGCAAATTCGATCCCCAAGCGCCAAAGCTTCTTGCATATCGTGCGTGACAAAAACGATGGTCTTTTTAATTTTCTTTTGCAGTTTAGAAATATCTTGCTGTAATTTTTGTCTAGAAATGGGATCTAACGCACTGAAGGGTTCATCCATTAAAATAATGCTTGGATCGGCTGCAAGAGCGCGAACAACACCAACACGCTGTTGTTCGCCGCCAGAAAGTTCTTTCGGTAGTCGGTCTCGGTATAAAGCCGGATCAAGTCCAACCATTTCCAGTAATTCGGTTGTTCGGTCATAGATTTTTTGCTTATCCCACTTTTTTAGCTCAGGAACAATCGCGATATTTTCAGCAATCGTCATATGTGGAAACAAAGCAATTTGTTGGAGTACATAGCCAATATCATAGCGCAATTCGTGAATATCATAATCACTAATGCGTTTTTCATCGATATAGATGGTCCCTGTTGAGAGTGGGATGAGACGATTGATCATTTTTAAAGTTGTTGTTTTGCCGCATCCGCTTGGCCCAATAAAAACGAAAAATTCACCGTCTTCAATATTGAGGTTGAGGTGATCAACAGCGACGGAATCATTGTCATATTTCTTTGTCACGTTTTCAAAGCGAATCATATTATCCTCCCAGTTTCTATTTATTAAAAGTAATGATCTCCGTTTATACCCTATAATTTACCATTTTTTAACGATAAATAGAAATTATAAAGATTTATTTTGTAAAATATTACTCTCGTGTTAGAATAGAAGGTGAGGTTTCAAACAATCCTAGAAGTAAGAACTAGAATGGAAAGGTTTTGAAAAGAGTGGAAAATCTAATGCAAGATTTAGGTATTCAAATACCAGGTCTTTTGATAAAACAAAATGAATCCCTAGCGAAGTACACGTATACAAAAACAGGTGGAGAAGCAGATCTGTTTGCTATGCCAAAAACGATTGATGAAGCTAAAAAACTTGTTCAGTATTGCCATGAAAATCAGATTACGCTAACTATTCTTGGGAATGGTTCGAATTTGATTGTAAAAGATGGGGGCATTCGAGGCGTTGTGATGCACCTTGATTTGCTGAATGAAATTGTAAGAGAGGAAACGCGAGTTATTGCAGGAAGTGGTGCAAAAATCATTGATGTTTCAAGGTTTGCACTTGAATCGCAACTTAGCGGGCTTGAATTTGCTTGTGGAATTCCAGGCTCTGTTGGCGGGGCACTTTATATGAATGCTGGTGCTTATGGTGGAGAAATCAGTGATGTACTTGATGCGGCAACCGTTTTAACACGCTCTGGTGCGTTGCTACATTTAAAGCGAGAAGAGCTAGCGGCTAAATACCGAAGAAGTACAATCGCTGATAAAGACTATATTGTGCTAAGTGCAGAGTTTGCGTTAGAACTTTCGGAACGGCAACCGATTGAAACTAAAATGGCTGAACTGACAGAAGCGCGCGAAGCGAAACAACCGCTTGAATACCCATCTTGCGGGAGCGTTTTCAAGCGACCACCAGGCCATTTTGCTGGGAAACTCATTCAAGATAGTGATTTACAAGGTTTCCAAATTGGTGGTGCACAGGTCTCTATGAAGCATGCGGGCTTTATTGTGAACGTGGGCGAGGCGACAGCAACGGATTACATGCAAGTGATCCACCATGTTCAGAAAACGGTGAAGCGTAATTTTGATGTGGATCTTGAGACGGAAGTGAAGATTATTGGTGAAGACAAGTAAATTCGATTGCTTGTCTTTTTATGTTTAAAAAAAGTAGGATTAGGAAATAATGGTTATTGAGAGATGTTTTATTTGAAAGGAAGTCGATAAAAAATGAAGGCTATAATCATGAATGAATATGGAGACAGCAATGTGCTTCAGTATGTGGATGACTTTCCAGAACCAGTACTGAGAGATGATGATGTATTGATTGAAGTGAAGGCGGCAGCCGTTAATCCCATTGATTGGAAATTGCGTCAAGGTTACTTAAAACAGATCGTCGATATTCCTTTTCCATTTATTCTTGGACTTGATGTTTCAGGCGTTGTGAAGGAAGTCGGGAAAGAAGTTACAATGTTCCATCCAGGTGATGAAGTTTATGCGCGCGCTGATACAAGCCGCAATGGTTCGTATGCAGAAAAAATTGCCGTGAATCAGCTATTTGTTTCAAAAAAACCTCAAAATTTAAATTTTGAGGAAGCAGCCTCTGTTCCGCTTGCTGCACTGACAGCCTATCAAGCGTTAAGGGATTTTGCAGGGCTCGGTGCAAACGAACGCGTCTTTATTTCTGCAGGATCTGGCGGTGTCGGAAGTTTTGCTATTCAAATCGCCAAAATATTAGGTGCTCATGTTGTAACAACAACAGGCCCTGATAACATTGATTACGTAAAAAGCTTAGGGGCAGATGAAGTCTTTGATTATACCAAAAATGGTAGCTTGGATACGGAACCAGTCGATGTTGTTTTCGATTTGATAGGAGGAAAAAGTCAAATTGAAAGTTTTGCGATTCTAAAAGAAGGAGGAAGAATTGGTTCAATTGCTGGAACACCTGATCCTAAACTAACGAAGGAAAAGCGTGCCGTTGCAAAGGGACTTTGGGTGAAATCGAGCGGGTCTGATTTGGATGAGCTTCGCAAATATATTGAATCAGGTGAAATAAAAACAGAAATTGCCGCAAGGTTCCCACTTGAAAAGGTGAAAGTCGCTCAGGAACTCAGTGAAACAGGGCATGTAAGAGGAAAAATTGTTATCAAAGTAGCTGAATAAAATAAGTGAAGCAAAATTCTCGGTTTCTTGCCGAGTTTTTTGTGTTTAAACATGCATCATAGTGGGTTATTTGGTACAATGAGATTAGGCATTTTAGAATGGGAGGATTTCACCTTGTGGATAGTTTGATACAGTTTTTTAAAAATAGAAGCGTGCGGCGTGTTGCTGTTTTTGTTCTTGTAGCTTTTGTATTGTATTTGCTTCGGAGCATGATGGATATTATTTTGCTGACTTTTATTTTTTCGTTTTTGATTACGCGACTCGAGGGTTTTATTTTACGGAGAATTTCGATTTATCGGCAGATTATTGTGCTCCTGCTTTACGCGGTGATAGCGCTAGGTCTTGTTTTTGTGGTCGTCAAATATGTACCACTTTTGACGGACCAAATTAAACAGTTAGTGAACTTTATCAATCAGTTTTTCACAACAGATGACAGTGACAATGAGTTTATTAATTACATTGTAAGTCTTGCCAATCAAGTCGATATCATGAAATATACCGAACAAGGTGTACAGATTATTGTCACTTACTTAACGAATATTGGGACCGTGCTGTTCAATGCGTTTATTGCTCTAATGTTGAGTCTGTTTTTCTCGTTAGGGAAAGACCAACTCATTCGCTTTACGAACCAATTTGCAACAAGTAAAGTTGCTTTCATATATGAAGAAGTAAAATATTTTGGTCAAAAATTTGTGGCCACTTTTGGTAAAGTAATCGAAGCACAGTTTTTAATCGCCATTGTTAACTGTGTACTTACAACACTAGCTTTATGGATGCTAGGCTTCCCACAACTGATGACACTTTCGATCATGGTCTTTTTACTAGGTTTAATTCCAGTTGCAGGTGTGATTATTTCGATGATCCCGCTCACAATCATTGCTTATACCATTGGCGGACTTCAATATCTGATCTACATTATTTTGATTGTGGTTGTGATTCATGCACTTGAATCTTATGTACTAAATCCAAAATTGATGTCTGCTAAAACAGACTTACCAGTTTTTTACACGTTTATCATTTTAATCTTCGGGGAACATTTCTTCGGCATTTGGGGACTAATAGTTGGAATTCCAGTCGTCATGTTCTTCCTAGATGTGCTCGGCGTTACTGATCAAGCCGAACACCTTTTAGAAAAAAAGCCAAAGAAAACACCTAAACAAGATCCAGAGAGCTAACTCTGGGTCTTGTTTTATGCTAAGAAAGAGAAGGAGGGGAGAATTAACATTTTTACAAGAAGATTTTTAAGTTTTCTTTCTTGCTATTTAAAACTTCTTTAACAAATTTGTTTTATAATGAAAACAATCATTAGTTAAAGGAGGAATTTAAATTGAAAAAAATACTTATATTCACAGTACTACCTGTAACCTCCGTTTTACTAGCTGTTTTCCTTTATTTTCATTTTTTCGAAGGCTGGATGTACTTTTATTTGAACCAGCTAATGCAAAATTATAGCTTTATTGATTATATAACTATTGCAATCACGGCAGCGCTTGTTTATTTCGCAGCGGTGCAAATAATGAGTTTAGAATTAAACTTAAAATTATTGGTCATTTCGTATTTGATATATTTCGGATGTTTAATCTTTTTATTATTTGCAAAAGATTCCCATGCACGCGGAGTATCCTTTGACACATTCAGTTTTATTGAACCATTTTTAGCAGGAAATCTACGGGTGATTACGATTGGTAATATCGTTGCATTTATTCCGATTGGATTCTTAATGTGGAAACTCAAAGGCTATCAAGCATTTGGACTTGCAGTAACATTAATTATTGGCGTTGAATCTACTCAATATTATTTAGCTGTTGGTTATTTTGATACTGGAGATATTTTCTTAAACGTATGCGGCATTATGACCGGTTATTTAATGATACGTTTAGCAAATTTCATTATCAGCAGTAAAAAGAACACAAACAAAAGCACATCCTAATGTTGGATGTGCTTTTGTTTGTGAGCATAAAGAGAGTTAGTCTTCTATATATTTACGAATTGTGAGCATTTGATCTTCCATTTTCGAAATATTTATAGCTGCATCTTCGAGCTTCTTGAAGGCTGCAGAAGGGACATCACCTTTATAACGTAAGGAATGCTCTAGGCTCGCCCAAAAGTCCATAGCAATCGTACGAATTTGTATTTCAACACGGAAAATCTCACTTTTTTCAGATAAAAAGATCGGGATTGCAACGATAATATGTAAACTTCTGTATCCGCTTTCTTTTGGGTTTTTAATATAATCTTTGGTACGAATCAATTCGACATCATCTTGAGAAACAAGCATGTTCACAATATCATAGACATCATCCACATAGGAACAAGTAACGCGAATTCCTGCGACATCATTAAGTTCATTTCGGATGTTATCAATTGAAATCGTTTTGCCACGTTTAATTAATTTTTCACCAATACTTTTAGGTTTTTTAATCCTGGACTCAATCGAATGGATTGGACTGCGTTTTTTCTGAAGTGAGAGCTCATCAGCAAGAATCTCCAGTTTGGTTTTAACTTCTTTAATTGAACTGCGATAACACATCATTAAATACTGGAAATCCTCCAAGAAGGCCATATTTTGTTCGAATTGAGGATTATCACCAAGCCAGCGTTGTAACTCACGCATAACTTCTTTATTTTCCATAAAAAATCGACTCCTTAGAAACAATGAGATGAACATATTATATCATTATATATGATTCCCGATATAAAAGCTGCTAAAACGTTATCTGCAACGCGAATAAATAGAAGGAATAAAACCTAGAATCTAAAATTAGTTATCATAAGTGCTATTCTTTTAGTTTTCTCTATTACTTCCTATAATAT